>NZ_JBHIOR010000021.1:0-17381 GCF_042195605.1 Bartonella sp. AP88HLJMH
TGTGAAAAGTTTGATGGCGGACAGTATTATACCACACCAGAAAATGCGGATTTTAGTACCAAAGCGCAAGTGAAAGCATGGGTTTACGGTGGTGGTATTCCGAAAAGCATTCTCAATTACGAACCTCTTATAGACGAGATCAATAAAGAGATCAAAAAACTATCGGAAGCCGCTTGACATTATTTCTGTAATGTATATCTTCGAATCAGGTGCCTAGAAAACACCTTGACGATAAGCGGATGGATTGCCGAAACAGTCTCTTCACCGCCAATTAAAAACTTTGACTCGTTGTATGCTACAAGCATATAATGGCATTGTCGGGTGTGGTTACGCTATACAATACTCTTACGAGGAAAGCGTAACGACGGACTTATCGCCGTGTTTTCTAGCACCCGGCATCCTCTTCAGATGTCAATAGAAAACCTCTAACGATAAGGAGTTCATTATGAACACTCTCATTAAAATTACAGAACAAACGATTGATCAAGAAACAGTTCAAGCAGTAAATGCGCGTGAGTTGCATACGTTTTTAGAAGTAAAATCCGAATTTAGAAATTGGATAAAAAATCGCATTGAGGAGTATGGTTTCCTAGAAAATAAGGACTTTATAAGTTTCGCTAAAATTTTAGCGAAACCTAATGCCTCTCAAGAAAATCAAGGCTTTGTGAGTTTCGGTAAAAATTTACCGAAACCTAAAGGCGGTCGTCCAAGTACAGAATATCATCTCACCCTAGACATGGCAAAAGAGCTTTCCATGGTTGAACGTAACGAGAAAGGACGTCAAGCACGCCGTTATTTTATTGAGTGTGAGAAGAAACTAAAAAGCCAATCTGTTAATTATGATAATGATACGCGCTTTGATTTGCCAAGCTATTGGGAAGGTATGAACGCTGGCGAAAAAGTTTTATATCTTTTAGGTCCAATTCATATGCGTCTTCTTGATGCCTTCAGAGTAGATGAAGAAAACAGAAAATACAAAGCTCTTATTAAAGAAGCAAAACAGGTTCTAGCAAGATCTGTCGTAAAAGCTGCTTAGTTTAAAATATGATCTCATCTTCTCCACTTTCAGAGTGGAGAGGATATTTCACGCCGCGTTTTTGATTGTAATAACGACTTGCTTGCCAAGAACGCTCAATGCTTGCTCTAATGTTTGAAGCTTAGTTGGATAATTGGGATCAAGAATGCGTCTTGCTTCTGTTTCTTTTTTACCCAAACGATTAGCCAATTCTGTTTTTGTGATATTCGCTTCATTAAAGGCTTCTACCACTGCAAGTTTAAGAGCATTCCAAGCATCTACCGTGACCTTTACAAGACCTTTATATTGCTGTGGTACTGGTAAAGGTAAACCGCGCATAGGATAGCTCCGTAATGCTAACCCTAAAGCTTCAACAGCATTCTCTAATGCCTCTGCTCTATTTTCTCCAGCTGTTATTGCTTCTGGTACATCTGGAAAGGTTACAATAAAACCACCATCTGGATCAGATTCCAGTTTTGCTTGATAAGTGTATTCCATGTTTAGGTCTCCTCGCCATAATCGAAATGCTTTTGAAACGAAAATTTAAAGCTGTTGAGAGAATAACTCATACCCCCAACTGCTTTTTTATCATTTTCACGTAAAGTGGGGTCAATTCACCAGATTTTATAACGGTTGTCTTGTCTCCAAAAGTTACCAAATAATGTGACCCTTTACCTGCATCAGGAGCTTCACTGTAATGAATGCCTCTTTTTCTGGCTTCTTTACGTAATTCCCTAAGCAGTGCTTCTCGTTTCATTTAGCCTCCCCTTTCTGCATAAAATGAATATCGCACAAAAAGGTTCGATAATCAACAATAAATCGAACAAAAAAGTTTGATACAGACTCTTAATGAAAGAATATTTATTGAAAAGTTAAAAGTAGAAATAAGAAAGCCGTGCCATTTGTGTGACATGGTTTTTTGATGCATGATTTGTCAAATAATATTATAATGTAATACTTAAAAAACTGTTATTAATAAACTGAAATAATTGTATAAATATGCAAATTATGCTAAGATTTTTTTATGTATAAATTGCTAATCTAATGGGGCTACAAATATGCTAAATAAAGTGACGTTAATCGGGCGCCTTGGTGCTAATCCCGAAAGCAAAACAATGAATTCTGGAGCAGAAATAGTCAATTTTAGTATAGCGACTTCTGAGAGCTATACAGATAAAAAACCAATCAAAAAGTAGAGAAAACAGAATGGCATTCCGTGGTGATTTTTAATCCGCATTTAGCAAAAATTGCACTTCAATATCTAAACAAAGGTTCAAAGGTTTACATAGAAGGAAAATTACAGACACGCAAATGGCAAGATAAAAATGGGCATGACCGTTACACAACAGAGATTGTCTTACCACAATTCAAAGGGGAATTGTATTTGCTTGATGCAAAGAAAGATCAATCGGCATCCCCTACCCCTTCACCTATTACTTCTCAAAATTATGCTATCGCTTCAGGGGCTGCTGATCATAGTGCACTCATTAATAATGATAGCATACCATTCTGATTGAAAAAAAATATGACAAAAAGAAAAAAACGTGCAAAACGTGGTCGTCCACGGATTAAAGGATGTATCAGAGAACCAAATGGACGCATCTCACGAGCAAAAACACCGCATGAACCCATGGATAAATTGGCAATTGAAATGCGTGCCAAACGCTTTGGCTTGACCATAGAAGAGGCTAAAAATCCACTTTCCGGCACCTATATCGGGCGGCTTTATTTGCAAGGCGAAATAAATCAAGACCAATATGATGCTGCGCAAAAATATCTTGAAGTGAAAAACAATTATCTATGTGCAAAAGAATTGCCTAATGCAATTTATGATAACTTTACTCCTTCATCAAATGAGGAGGCACAAAAACGGTGGATTGAAAGAGCAACTCATTGTTATGAAGAGACGAAAGAGGTTATCAAAGAAGCACAACACCTCTATAGACAGTATAATCTTTATGCCGCGATACAACATCTTGTTATAGAAAACCAAACATTACCACATCTTGTTAGTTCTTTGCGTATTGCTCTAAATGCTCTCCAGAAGTATTTTTATCCAAAAAATAAATGGTAAATGCTTTAACGTATAAACGATTTTTGGGAACGGAATATTTGCATCATTTGTTTGTAAAGCAGCATATTTAGGTAAAAAAATAAAAAAAAACACAATATATTGATTTTTTTGTTGACAATATGTGAAAAGTCGTATTTAATGACGCTGCTGTACTGGTCGAATTGCGTCCAAAATTCAAAAATATCCTCTAAAAATTTAGTAAAATGTGATCTTGAAACGTGGCTAGAAAGCCCTGTTTTCTGGGTAATTCTGACTAATCTATTTTTCAAATAACAAAAATCAATAATTGACTAATGATGTCATTAATTATGACGCAAAAGGAGCAATGATGAAAGCTGTCATCACTAAGCCAATGTGTGTTGTTGGAGACAATAAAAGCACTGTTCGCTTTGAACCATCAACACCCAATAATCCATTTGTTGAAGTTTCTAATCAAGTCTACGCACGTCTCAAGCGCGCCAATGCTGCAAAACTTTTTGTTGACGTCAAGACAACAGCAAAAACAGATAAGGCAATTGAACAAATTAAACAGATAGAACAAGAAGCCGTACAAACATCGTCTGAACCAGTGACAGAGGAAATTCCACTCGAACAGCCAAAAGCATCTAAAGCTTCTAAGTCATCAACATCTACCCCCAAAAAGGCTTAGAAGTTGAAGTTAATCATCCACCAAAAATGGTATCTTCAACAGGTGAAGGATACCTTCACCAGTCTTCAAGCACCACGCCTTAATTGGGCTCTGCGTAATGCTCTAAACACTGCAGCAAAACAAGTTGAACGCTTTACTGAAAAGCAAGTTGCAGACATCTCATCAGCCCAAATAAAGCGTATAAGAAGAGGTGTTTATATTAAAGAAAAGGCGACAGCAAGGTTTCTTGAGACAGATATCATTGGTTCTGGAACACCAATACCTCTTAAATTTTTTAAAGTAAACGAAACAAAACGCGGCGTAACTTACACACTGTTTGGAAAGAAAGAAATCTTACCCCATGGTTTTATCAAGGGAGGCAGTTTTCCAAAGCGTGTTGAATTAAAAAAGCTGAATGGTAATGTATTTCAAAGAGCGGATGGAGATCAATTCCCCATTGCAAAACAAGAGGAACCCTCAATTGCTAGGGTGATGTCAAAGCCAGAGATTACAAGTGCTATTGCACAATATGCCAATGAGAGATTAATTGCCAACATACAATACCAACTTGCTCGTCAAGAATATGCCGCCAATAAGAAAGGCTAGATCATGTTCTCAAGCTATGTTTGCTATACACTGAGATTTTCTTTCTTGACAAGATTCACGGAAAACGTATATCGTTAAATCAGGTGCCTAACAAACACCTTAAAACAACTAGCGGATTGGTTACCGAAATAACTAATTTTCCGCATATTAAAAGCTTTGACTCATTGTATGTTAGACGCATATAATGATTTCGTCGGGTGTGGTTATGCTATAAAATACCTTCACGGGGAAAGCATAACGACGGGCTAGTTGCCGTGTTTGTTAGCACCCGGCATTCTTTGTTGAGTGTTATTACTTTTAGGACTTTTAGGATTTTTCAAAAAATAATTGACAGTTTCTGTGAACAGCTATAGTCTGATTAGCAGGCTTAAAACACCTCGTAACTAATCGGTTCAACAGTATCCCGAAAGATCTGTTGCCCATCATAAGAAATTTTGTCCAGGGTCTTCGTGTGTATGTCCAAGGGTAACCTAAAGATACGAAGGGCTGTATTAGTTCGGTTGTTTTAGCCCTGGATACTTTAACTTATAAAACAAAGGACTAATAAGATGAACACTCTAATTAAAATATCAGAACAAGCTGTTGGACAAGAAATTATTCAAACCGTTAATGCGCGTGAATTACATGTGTTTTTGGAAGTAAAACGAGACTTTTCCAATTGGATTAAAGACCGTATTAACAAATACAGCTTTCTCAAAAATCAGGATTATATAGTTTTCGCCAATTTTGGCGAAAACCTCCAAGGCGGTCGTCCAAGTACAGAATATCACATCACTTTAGACATGGCGAAAGAGCTCTCAATGGTGGAACGCAATGAGAAAGGACGTCAAGCACGCCGTTACTTCATTGAATGTGAGAAAAAACTAAGAAACCAATCTGTTGATTATGATCGTGATACACGCTTTGATTTGCCAAGCTATTGGGAAGGTATGAACGCTGGCGAAAAAGTTTTGTATCTTCTGGGTCCAATTCATGTTCGTCTTCTTGATGCCTTCAGAGTAGATGAAGAAAACAGAAAATACAAAGCTCTCATTAAGGAAGCAAAACAGGTTCTAGCAAAATCTGTTACGAAAGCCGCTTAGATTTAAAATATGATCTCATCTTCCCTGCTTTCAGAGTGGGGAGGATATTAATTTAAAGAAGATTGCCAATTATGCCTCTCCTATTCCAGAAAAAATACAATAAAATCAATGCAAAAGGTACTTCCCAGCGGGTTAGGTCTGTTGCGGGGCGGACGAGCGCGAACTATCGCTAGCGACAGAATTTTCAAATTGACTGTACATTATACACATAACACATTGATAAATAATTGTTTTAGTGTGTGTCTGTACAGTACGCGATTATTTTTAGATAAAAATTATTTTTATTCTTGACATTGTTGCGTTAATATATATTTTCGAATTAGGTGCCTAAGAAACACCTTAAACCAATAGCGGATGGATTGCCGAAACAATCTATCTTCTGAGCATTAAAGATTTTGACTCATTATATGCTGTAGCGTATAAAGATCTTGTCGGGTGTGGTTACGCTATACAATACTCTTTATGGGGAAAGCGTAACGACGGACTATTGGCCGTGTTTCTTAGCGCCCGGCATTCTTCTGGAATGTCAATAAGAAACCTCTAACCAATAGGAGTTCATCATGAACACTCTCATAGAAATTAAAGAACAAATGATTGGACAAGAAACTGTTCAAACTGTTAACGCACGTGAATTATATATGTTCTTAGAAGTCAACTCTAAATTTGCAGATTGGATTGTACGCCGTATTAAAGAATATGGATTTTTGGAAAATCAAGATTATGGTTTTACGTTTCTCAAAAATGAGAAACGTAAAAATGTTATAAGTAAAGAATACCATCTCACTTTAGACATGGCGAAAGAGCTTTCCATGGTTGAACGCAATGAGAAAGGACGACAGGCTCGTCGTTACTTTATTGAGTGTGAAAAGAAACTAAAAAGCCAATCTGTTGATTATTGTGATGATATACGTTTTGCTTTCCCAAAAGATTGGGATAAAATGTCTCCAACTAAAAAGGCTGTTTACATTTATGGACCTCTCCATATGCATCTTGTCAAAGCCTTTACATTGGTAGAAGAAAGCAAACATTATAAAGCTTTAATCAAAGAAGCAAAACAAGTCTTAGAAAGATCTGTCGTGAAAGCTGCTTAGCTTAAGACACATCTCCCCTCCCCGTTCTCAACAATGGGGAGGTGGTTAAGAAGGTAATAAAATTAAGGTGCACTATACCAAGTTGATCGTCCACCACCATGACGTATCAAAAGACCTTTTTCAACTAATGATGTAAAAGTTACTTTAAGTGTATTAGCGCTTGCACCAACCTCACGCACCATATCGCGGGTTGTAACACGTCCGTGATTACGCACATAATCAAGAATATTAAGAGCCAATTCAGATAAGGAAAAAAGAGCATTTTTTTCACTCTCTATTTTTATTTCTAATTGGCGTTTTTGTTTTTGTAGAGCACGTAAAAAAAAGAGTATCCAAGGCTCCCAATTGGGTGTTTTAGTATAAATTGTTTTTTGAGTTTGATTTAAAGCTAAGTAATAGCTTTCTTTATTATTCTCAATAATGCTTTCAAGTGATGAATATGGTACATAAACATAACCTTTTTGTAACAAAAGAAGGGTGGTTAAGATACGGCTTAAACGTCCATTTCCATCTTGAAAAGGATGAATAGCTAAAAATGTTACATTAAAAATACCAATCGTAAGTAAAGGATGAAGATCCTTTAATTCATTGGTTTTATTGAACCAAGTAATAAGCTCTTGCATTCGGTATGGTGTATCAAATGGTGTAGCTGTTTCAAAAACAATGCCAACCATTTTCCCTTGAGAATTAAATGCTGCTACATCATTGCGTAAAGTCTTATATTCACCTCGATGTCGTTGATCTTTCTCACTATTACACAAAAGATCACGATGAAGTTGTTTAATATGATTTTCAGTAATAGAAATATCACTCCAAGATTGAAAGATTGTTTCCATAACCTTGGCATAACCGATAACTTCTTGTTCATCACGACTCTTGAAACGTTTAATTTCTAAGTTTACCAAAAGCTGTTCGATTTCGCGGTCTGTTAACTTACTCCCTTCAATGCGTGTGGAAGATCCAATACTTTCAACAGTAGCAATATGACGAAGAGCGTTCAATCGCTCAGGTGCAAGAGTACCAAGGGCGCGCCATGCCCCTTTGAACTCATCAATTTCAGCAATGAGAGCCAACAATTCTTGTGTAATTTGGAGTGTATCTGTTTTCATACCGGAATATATACCCGATTATACCCGATTGTCAATCATTCGTAACACCGTAAACTCTTACTTCTTATGGCAGAGAAAAAGCAAGGAGCAACTATGAATAAGAAGAATCGTAAGGGTCTATCGGTTCGTGCGTTTGCGAAGAAGATGGGTGTTTCACATAATGCGGTGGTTTCTCGGATAAAGACAGGTAAATTTGATGCGGCTCTTTTTGAAGATGGTTCTGTCAATGAAGCGCTTGCAACAGCTATCTGGAATGAGAATCCAACAAAGCGCCCTGCTCCATTTTTAGCGCCTGATGGTCAACCGCGGACAAAGATCAAACAAGCCTCTACAGATGGAGCCAATGAATACAAGATAAAACTGGAGCGAATGCAAGTTGCGCTAGCAAAAGAAAAGATTGCTCTGGAAAAGTTACGCGAAACAACTGTTGATCGTGAAGAAGTGAGAAAAGAAGCATGGAACTTTGGAAGAGCGCACCGTGATGCTATGTTGAATTTTCCTCATCGTTTTGGTGCAAGCATTGCTGCACAAGTTGGATGTGATGCTGCGAGCCTTATTGGAGCTATCGATCATCATATGCGCAAAGCTTTAGTGGAAAATGTCGTCCCTGTTTCTTTTCACGATCCCAACATTTTAGAAGAGAATCCAGAACATGATAAGTGATGCTTCGCCCTCGTCCTCTGATGCTGGGCTCTTTTTTTGCTATGCGAATGAAGGACGCCGTCCTGACCCGCCTTATACTGTTTCCCAGTGGGCTGATAAAAATCGTTATTTGAGCACAGTTACAAGTGCTGAGCCTGGATTATGGAGGACTATACGTACCCCCTATTTACGAGAGATCATGGATAATCTTTCTGTTTATGATCCGACTGAAACAACGGTTGTGATGAAGGGGGCTCAGATTGGAATGTCGGAAGCAGCATTGAACTTTTGTGGTTATGCCATTCATCATAGTCCAGGACCTGCCCTTTATGTGATGCCGACAGTTGAGACCGCTAAGAAACTGTCAAAGTCTCGTCTTGATCCGATGATTTCAGCTAGCCCTGCTTTAAGTGAACGCATTGCTCCTGCTCGTGCACGAGCCAGTGGAAATACAATGTTTTCAAAGGAATTTTATGGGGGAACATTGATGATTACAGGAGCAAATAGTGCTGCTGGATTGCGTTCTTCTCCTATTCGCTATTTGGTTTTGGATGAAGTCGATGCTTACCCATTGAATGTCGATAATGAAGGCGATCCTGTAACAATTGCTGAAAAACGAACCTCTGCTTTTATTCAACGTAAAATTTTTAAATTGTCCACGCCGACACACCGTGACACAAGCCGTATCGCCAAGGATTTTGTGCTAGGAGACCAGCGATATTACAACGTGCCTTGTGATGCATGTGGTACACTCCAGCCCATTGTTTGGTCACAAATCAAATGGCCGAAAGGGGCTCCCGAAAAAGCTGTTTTTGTTTGTGCGCATTGTGGTCATGAACATGCCGAACATCGTAAGTCCACCTTAATGGCAGAAGAAAACGGTGCTTGCTGGATCGCAACACAGGAGTCAAGTAAGCCTCGTCTGCGTTCTTACCATATTTCAGCGCTTTATTCGCCATGGCTGACTTGGGGCGATTGTGCGCGCGAATTTTTAAGAGCCAAAGAAGACCCTGCTCTTTTGCAAGTTTTTATTAACACAGTGCTTGGAGAGCCATGGGAAGACAGAACAGGCGAAGTTGTTGATCCTGATAGCCTCTATGCAAAACGTGAAGATTATCCATTGGCACCAGAACAAGCCGTGTTGTTGACAGCGGGTATTGATGTGCAAAATGACCGCTTGGAACTTGAAGTGGTGGGATGGGGGCGTAGTGAAGAAAGTTGGCATATTGATTATCAAGTGATCCTTGGTGATCCCTCTTCTTTTGAAGTATGGGACCAATTGGATGAATATCTTGCAAAACGTTGGCCGCATCCAGGCTATAAAGAGGGAATTAGGATAACAGCTGCTTGTATTGATACCGGTGGTGGACATACACAGGCGGTTTATAATTATGTACGCCCGCGTGAGGGGCGGCGTATCTGGGGCATTAAGGGGCAAGCGGGATGGCGTGCGGTATGGCCACGCCGACCAAGCAAAAACAATAAAGGACAGATTAATCTTTATATTGTTGGGGTTGATGCCGCGAAAGATATTATCACGGCACGATTTAAAAAATCGGGACCTGAAGCAACGGGGGCTGGTGCAACACACTTTCACAAAAACCTTGATCGGGAATATTTTGATCAGCTAACCGCTGAAAGAAAAGTCATCAAATATTTTAAAGGCTTCAAGCGCATTGAATGGCAAAAAAGCGAAAAGGCAAGAAATGAAGCCTTGGACTGTAGGGTCTATGCTTATGCTGCTTTACAAGGTCTAATTTCGGCAGGAATAAACCTTAATCGAGAAGTCGATATCTTAGAAGAGCGTTTGGAAAAACTTAAAATTGAGGGCTCTTTAGAGCAGCCAACACCAAGACATGCCCCCTCTCCTTCTCCAAGAAGATCTCAGACAGCACAACCTCAAAGGAAACAATCCAGAACGGTGATGAATCCTTATATGCAAGGGGATTGGAGGTAATTTATGGATGAAACTTTAGAACCAATTAACAGCAAAATTGACAGACTGGAAAGTTTAAAAAGGCGGCGTGAACAAATTGAAGAGGCTCTTTATTCAGGTGCACAATCGGTACGCCATGGCGATAAGCAAGTAAGCAACCGCTCTGTTGAGGAACTGCGCAGAGCGCTTGAGATGCTGAACACACAAATAGCCAACCTTGAAGGGCGCAAGCGTTCACGCGTTTTCTATTTTAATATATCACGAGGCTATTAATGGCTGGTTTTTTCAATAAACTCACAGGCTTTTTTAAAATTTCTCGTCAACACAATCCCCATTTTGAAGCTGCAAGTAAAAGCCGTCGCATGGGTGGTTTTGACCCCGCCAAAAAACATATTAATAAAGCGATTGAAGAATGCGGTGATACCATTGTTGCCCGTTCAAGATGGCTTTATGACAATGAAGCTCTTTATGGTTCTGCAACGGAGGAATGGGTCTCTGCGGCTGTAAGTGATGGGATTAAACCTTATCCTCGTATTGAAGGCTTTCAAGAAGAAAAGAAAAAGCTTTTAGACTTATGGTGGCAATGGGTTGATGAAGCCGATTATGATGAAGATACCAGCTTTTATGGGCTGCAAGCAACCATTGCACGAGAAGTATTTTTAACCGGAGAGTGCTTTGTAAGATTGCATTATGTTGATCTCTACGGGCGCTCTGGTGTGCCTCTTCAGTTGCAAGTTTATCCCACGGAAATGTTGGACCTTTCCTACAATGGACCGGCTGAGATTGAAGGCAATTACATTCGTATGGGAATTGAATTTAATGCCAGTGGTAAGCGTGTTGCTTATCATTTCTGGGAACATCACCCCTATGATGCTTCTCCTTCCAACATAGCATTTAAGAGTCAAGAACGCATACGTGTCCCCGCTGAAATGATCCTTCACATCAAAGAGCGCCGTATTGCCGGACAATTGCGCGGTTCTCCCAAAATAACGCGCTGTATGACAAAGATCTTTCAACTCGAATCCTATGACGACGCAGAACTCGATAGAAAAAGGACGGCGGCTCTTTTCGCGGCGTTTGTCAAGGACAATTCACCAAACGTCGAAAAATTATCCGATAATCGTGATAAAAACAACGTTGAAGAAGAATACAAAGCACCTGTCATTGCGCCCGGTGCATCTCTTTATTTAGGAGAGAATAAAGAAGTTACATTCTCAAATCCTGTTGAGGTTGGAGGTTCTTATGAGGCTTTTCAATTTCGCAATATCTTGAAAATTTGTGCAGCACTTAATATGCCTTATGCCGTTGTGACAGGGGACGTTACGCGCGGCAATTTTTCAAATGTGCGTACCTCCATCATTCAGTTTAGACGTCATGTTAAACAATGGCGTGAACATATTATTGCCTTTCAGTTTAACCGCATTGTTTGGGAGCGTTTTGTTGAAATGGCAGTGCTTTCTGGATGTGTCAATTTGCCAGGGTGGGAAGAAAATTCCTTGCCATGGCTTCAATGTGAAAGCTTTGCACCCCCGCTTGAAATGATTGATCCAAACAAGGATATCTCAGCGGAAAAAGAAGAAATCCGTGCAGGCTTGAAAACACGACGCATGGCACTTGCCGAGCGTGGCTTTGATATCGACAGCATTCATGCCGAACTGCAAGAAGAGCACACAGACGCTCGTGCGCGCGGCTTATCTTTTGACACGGATATGGCAGCGCCTTCTGGTGAAAATCAAGTGATTGATACAGCAGATTCAGAACCTTCTGAGACTTATGAAAGTAACCAAGGCAGTGAGGCACATAAAAATGGTGAATAATCTCGACATGCCGTTTTTGGCATCACGGCTTTTTGGGGTTCCTCATATGCTTGCCTCGACAAAGCTTGATATCATTTTGAATGCTCTTGCACCACGCCTTTTTGAGGGAGAAAAGTTTCCCATTGGGGCTTTTGCGCAAGGGGATACAACGGCTTTAAGACCCCCTGAAACTTATGTAGTACAAAACAATGTTGCTATCCTACCGGTTCATGGCACGCTTGTGCGTCGCGGTGCATGGCTTGGGGCTTTATCGGGGCTAACCTCTTATGAAGGTTTAAGGGCTTCTTTTCGTGAAGCCATTGCACAACATGATGTTCGCGCTGTTTTATTTGATATTGACAGCGGCGGTGGAGAAGCCGGTGGTGTGTTTGATTTGGTTGAAGAGTTTCAAACACTCTCAAAACAATACGACAAGCCCATTTGGGCACATGCCAATGAGTTTGCCTGTTCTGCAGCTTATGCCATTGCTTGTTCTGCTTCTCAAATATGGGTTGCTCGCACAGGGGTTGTGGGCTCGATTGGGGTTGTTTGTGCCCATCTTGACCAGTCCCGTGCAGATGAAAAACACGGGCATAAATGGACCTTTGTCTTTGAAGGTGATCACAAAACCCATGGCAACCCTCATGAACCCTTGAGCGATACAGCACAGATAAAAATGCAAGCCGATTGCGCCCTGCTCTACGAGATGTTTGTCGATTTGGTGGCGCAAAACAGACGCTTAAATGCTGCTGCAATTCGTGACACAAAAGCAGAAACTTTTATAGGCACCCAAGCGATCACGCTTGGATTAGCAGATGCGCAGGGCACCCTTGCGCAAGCTTTGGAAGCCTTAACGGATTCCATATCACAAAACCCAACATCAACAGAAAAAGAAGGACAAAACACATGGCACGCACACAATACCGCGCTGAAGAAGAGGATGACGAAAAGATCGTCGACATCATCAATGACGAGGAAGAGGACGAAGACGATAGTGACATCGACAAAAACGCCGAAATCTTTGACGACGAAGAAAACGAAGATGAAGATGAAGACAATGAGGACAAGCAGGAAAACATAAAAGCTGCTCTTGAAAAAGAAAGAAAGCGCGCAAAAGCACTAACAACCCTTGAAAGGCAAGCAAAGCACTTAGGCGTTTCTTTTGACGCAGCAAAAGCTATTCAAAACGGTATGAGTGTCGAGAAAGCACGCCAGTGTGTGTTGACGGCTGCTAGCTCTCAAAGCGCGTCTTTAAAAGTCTCGCCTTATACGCCTCATAGTGATGGGACGAGCAAGGCAAAGATTTATGCAAAATGGGAAGCAGCTTGGAGGGCAGTGAAATGACGAATATTATTTATGACGACGTACGCAATGGCGCTTATCTTGGACCCTACGACCCCGATATGTCAAATGAAGAAGTGCTGTTTGCATCAGGAGCATTCATTGAAGCTGGAACTGTCATGGGAAAGATAACCGCAACGGAACACTATGTCCCCCTTAATCCAGCAGCATCAGATGGCAGTCAAACACCGGCAGGGATTTCTTTTGCCACTATTGACGCAACAGAAGCAGATCAACGTGCCGTAATTACAGCACGCTTATGCACTGTAAAAGCTTCTGAACTGCTATGGCCAGATGCCATCACGGATGAGCAAAAGAAAGCAGCCATTCAGTCTTTAGAAGACCATAACAACATTCTATTGCGATAGGAGAATGCACACATGGACATGAATTTTTTTAAACATGATGCTTTCTCAAGCATCACAATGATGAAAGCCATCGAAAACTATGAGTTTCAACCTGGTCTTGTAAGTTCTCTTAATCTTTTTGAAGAAGTTGAAACCAGTACCACGGTGGTTGGTATTGAACGGCGTGATAATACATTTTCGCTTATTCAAACCAGTGAACGTGGCGCACCTTTGGCAGAAGGTGATAGAGAGGGTCGTAATCTTCGGTTTTTCAAAACAACACGGATTGCCAAAAGTGATACCGTGAAATCAGAAGAAATCCAAAACCGTCGTGAATTTGGGACAGAAGATCAGTTAGAGACAGCAATGAAATATATTGCCAGAAAACAAAAGAAACTGATTTCTGAAATAGAATTGACATGGGAAAATATGCAACTTGGCGCTGTTCAAGGGGTGGTTCTTGATGCCGATGGCTCTGTTATTGTCGATTGGTACAAGGAATGGGAAATCGCACCACCAAAACCGATTGATTTTAAACTAAATACAGAAACAACCAATGTTGCTGACCATGTTGATCAAGTCATTATGAGGATGATTGAAGCTTCAAAAGGAGCGTTTTCTGATCGTTCACGGATTATTGGGCTTTGTGGAAATGAATTCTTTTCCAAATTGAAAAACCATAAAACAATTCGTGAGACCTATTTAAACACAGCCTTAGCACAGACACTCAATAGCGCCGGAGGTGTTGCAACACCAAGTTCGATTGGCTCTGGGAGCTTTGGTAGTTTTGACTTTGCGGGTGTGACTTTCATTAATTATCGGAGTATCCACAACTATAATGTAAGTGCGAAGGCTGGAACAAAGCGCGCCATAGGCATTAAGCCGGATGAATGTCAATTCTTTCCTGTTGATGCGCCTGGTGTCTTCCAAAAAACCTTTGCTCCTGGTGAAAGCTTGGATTTTGCCAACACGGTTGGAAGACCTCTCTACACGATGCTTATCGTCGACCACGACCGTAATGCATGGGTAAAACCTGAAGTGTATAGCTATCCGCTTTACATTTGCACACGCCCTGAAATGCTGTTTAAAGCAGTGATTGGAGCGAAATAACATGCGGTGGAACGGGCTGCTAAACCAAATGGTTAAAGATGTGCGCAACACTTTTGGGCAGCCCATCATCTACACGCGAAAAGACAACCAGCAATCTTTTCGTATCACAGCGATTTACACCATTAAGCATTCAGAATCGGACGCCGGTGGCAGAATCCCTACCACAATTGCAAGAAAGGAACTTGATCTTTGTATCAATGACATCGGGGGAATACCACCAAAACCTCAAGATAGTGTTGTGGTCCTCTCTCCTGAAAACAACAAAGCCCCCTCTTCTCAAGAACACTTCACTGTTACAGATGTCCAAGCCTCTGAATCCGGTATGTATAAGCTTATCTTGCGGGAGATAAAGTAAAGATACGCTTATTTATTTTAAAAAGGTAAAGTCACCCCTTGACAATATGGCAACAATGTGTCTATTGTTGAACTAGGTGCCTGAAAAACACCGAACGATAAGCGGATGGATTACCGAAATAATCTCTTCCCGCCGAAATTTAAAAACTTTGACTCATCACATGCTTTGTAGCATATAGTGGTTTTGTCGGGTGTGGTTACACTATACAATACCTTTGCGGGGAAAGTGTAACGACGGACTTATCGCCGTGTTTTTCAGCGCCCGGCACTCTCTTTAGAGTGTCAATGAAAAACATCTAACGATAAGGAGTTCGCATGAACACTCTTATAGAAATTAAAGGAAGTGCTACTAATGGTGCTACCACTCAGACTATGTCTAGCATTGAAATTGCGGGAGTATGTAGTAAGAAGCATAAAAATGTTATGCGAGACATTAAACAAATATTTAGCGAGCTCAAATTTGAGCCGGCTAAGTTTTTAAGCAGTTATATTGATGAACAAGGAAAAACACGCCCTTGTTATAATTTACCCAAGCGCGAATGTTTAATTCTCGTATCTGGTTACAGTACTGCTTTACGTGCTAAAATCATTGACCGTTGGCAAGAATTGGAAAAGCAGGTAGCCACACCACAAGTTGATTATTCCAAACCCGAAGCATTACTTGGTGTCTTGAATCACTTACAAAGTCAAATCAAGCAAAAGGATAATACCATTGCCGAATTAGCTCCAAAAGCAGAGGCTTTGGAAGGTTTAAAGCGTTCTGATGGTTTGTTCGGTCTTATCGAAGCAGCGAAGATGCTTGAAGTGCGACCAAAAGATTTAACCGATTACTTGCGTAAACATGATTGGGTCTATCGGCGTGCTCCAGGAGCGCCATTGTTACCTTATCAGGATAAGATCAAGAAAGGATTCATGGATTGCCCTGCTATCACCATTCAAAGACCAGATGGAACAGAAAAGGTGCTGCCTTCAACGAAAATCACATCTAGAGGATTGGCATGTTTGAGAGAACAAATCTTTGGGGGTGTGCAATGAAAATAGATACCAACTTCTTATGCGATTTGTGGATGGCATTATCTCAATTTTCTAATGATGAAAATGTGAGCGACAAAGATTGTAGTGCTCTGGTTCAAACTATGAATGCAATAGAAAATGTTCTAGTTTTAAAGCTTCAAGATGACGTGCCCAATATTACAAAAATCTTGGCAATTTTGACAGATTTTGGAGCTTCAGAACTTCCACATCGTATGGATTCTTTGTTGCGAACTTATGAACCAAATTTAGACAACCCCATTAAAAAGGTTGCTTAACTTAAAAACAAAACTCCCCTCCCTATCGTTAAAGGTGGGGAGGTAGTCAAGAGACTTCTTTAGGTAAGAACTCAAAATGAACGGATTTAAAATCAGTTAAGTCATAATCTGTAAGATCGGCAGTATCAACAAAGTTTTCTGCTTCTTTATCCGTCTTAAAAACGGGTATTTGTTTTAATTTAGAGGGTTTCATAAGAATTAATTTTCTTTTAGTACGTATAGACTTTTAAAAGATTCAAAGTTTAGAGGAAATGTATCTGTTTAAACTCACACCATTTTCAGCGGCTTGTATTGCAAGTTTTCTATGGAGTTCTGGTGGTATTCTTAATTGAAACTTACCACTGTATTTACCATGTGACAAAGGCACAGGAACTTCTTCTCCATTATGTTGCATGTCCTCAACAACTTCTGAAACAAGGTCCATAATACCTTTTAAAGCTTTCTCTGCTTGAGCATCTAACCATGAAAGGGATGGGAATTCTGCACACAATCCGACATATTCCTCATCTTCTTGCGACCACAAAACACGATATGTATAATGATTATTGTTCATGTTTCATCCTTTCTATCGCTTGTAAGACTTGTTTGACTTGATAAGCTTTTGCTTTGTTACCAGAATCTTTTTGAATATTTACACGAGGATCACCAAGCCACGGTGTTTTAAAAACAAAGTGGCTTGTACCATTGTTCCGAGGTTCTCCAAAGAAATAGACACATACAGCCAACAAATCTGAAAACTTGATGTTCTTTGGTGATGCTTTCATCAAGCTGATTATTTTTTCAACTTTATTGCTCATAACCAATAATAGTATCATTATTAATCCTAGTCAATCATTTTATACACTTAATTGGACAGGAACACTCATGCATCCGAGAGAAACGATAAGGGAAAGCTTTGTTGCTTTGATAAAGGCAGCAAAGACGGCAGCTGGTGACAATG
>NZ_JBHIOR010000022.1:0-13584 GCF_042195605.1 Bartonella sp. AP88HLJMH
TTTCCGCCATTAAAAAAGGGCAAGAGCGTAATGGAATAGCGGATGCGCTGGGATTGACCAGAGCGACTGATATAGTCGTGGTCTTTTGTGATACTGGTGATTACTACGGGTCCATGGAGAAGGACACTATAGGTCGTATCATTAATCCAACGAAGCATCTGGACCGGCTTTGCTCTTCGGATAGTTGTAGTGATGGCATCAATGGCTACACGATCACCAAACTCTTCTGGAAACAACACCCCATGAATGGTTTTTGCATCATTGCCATAGCCGGTAAATTGCAAACTGGGGGACCTGCCAAAACGCTCCATACAAACCCATGAGGCAGAAAACTCTTCTTCAAAGGATTGGAAATTCAGCCAGTTCACATAAAATTGATGCGGTCCTAACATCATCAAAGGATCTCTCATAGACGCCCTCCCCTCATTCTGTCCCGCCATGCAGAGCATTAGCACGTGCCCGTTGCAAAGCATGGGCAACCGCACGACCAGTGGCCACAGGATCACGGGCACCATTGACATGCACTGTGACATTTTGATTGTGGGTGGTGGTGGAGCGCTCTTTCTCTCTTTGTTCTCTCACAGAGTAATTTGCATGCCCCGCCCCCGCAAATTGCACGATGGGTTGAATGGCTGTTTTACCCCCCAAAAAACTTGGCAAAAACTCTCTTACATCAATGGAACCAATCCACCCCTTAATGCGGCTAGGCAAAGATTTACAAAAATCCATCAATTGTGAGATAGACGACATAAAGCCATCGACAATCGAATTAGCCAGATCTTCGCCCGCTTGTTCCATACCAGCCTTGGCACTCTCCGAGAGCTTTTCCTGTGTAAAAAAACTCTTCAACCATTGCCAAAAGTTGGAAAAGCTTTGTTTAACGCCCTCCCACAAATTGCCAAACCACTCGACAACAGAGGAAAGTCCTTGTTTGAACTTTTGCCAATGGGAAGAGAGATCAAAAGCAGCAGCAATGATGTTTTTTCATTTGGTGATGGTGGTGGTATCGGCACCAAAATAAACCAAGACGTGTGCGCCAGTCATGGTAAAGCGCAACACACGTAGAGCAATGTTAAAAGCCATCAGGGCGGCAATGGTTTTGATAATAGCGCTTGTTAAAACGGGATGGTCCTTGCCCCATGCCATTTTACAAAACGCGCATTTAATGGTAAAAAATAACCATAAAAACAATAAATTATCACGTATTTCTAACTAATCTCACCTCTTCCCACTTAGTACAAAACCTAATGTCAAACTACATCCAACGGAGTTTTGTATAGTATGTAGCCTTTCGGAAATTGTGGCTTATCAGCGGATTCTGTATATTTTTATATTTCATTCGTTCAAAGAAGACACTGAGCACTCAAAGAACCCTCAACGCTCTATTAAAGCCTTCTCTCATTTTTGCTGTCAAAAACTCATTCGATACATAATGTAGGTAAGAACAATCAATTATCACATATCCACTCTAATTTCACCTTTTTCCACTCAATATAAAATATAAATTATAAAGTAAATTACACACAAAAATATTTGTTATTTATTAACTTTAAAAATATAAAATCTCTCATTTTTTTTTGAAACTGTACAATATTAAAAACACTACTATTCTTATTTATATTATATTTTTTAATTTATTTTATATAACTGTACTTGTTTAATTATATATTAATAAATATTAAAATAAATGAATATTGATATAAAATAATATATCAATAATAAAAAAATTATTTTTAAAATATGATTAGATAAAAATACATTATGAAATAAATTTAATATTACATAATTAAACATAAATACAACTTTAATTTTGACAAAAAAAGCAAAACAAAATATTAAATTGCTTTGTTATTAAAATAAAAGCAATATCTATTTTCACTTCTGCTTATGAAGTTAGCGGGAAAATGAATGTTGGGGGCTTTAAAAGGAGTAGACTGATGCCTAAAAAATTTTTTCTATCCTGCACAGCAATTGTGGCAGTTGTACTTTCTGGTATCAATCTTAATGCACAAGCTAAAAATCTTGAAATTTCAGAAAATAAAAAAGAAGTTTCCAACGAAACCTACGAAATTATTCACGCAAAAAAAGGTGGTCAAATTATCGGCAAGCATTTGACGATAATCGGAAACAAAAAAACAAACACCAACATAGGCACAAATGCGCACGCTATAACAGCTGAAGGTTCTAACACTGCGATTGAATTACTGGATGGTACAACCATTAAAGGAACTGGTTCTAGCATTTTCTTCGGTCTTGAAGCAAAGGATGGTGCTACACTGAAAATGACCGGGGGAACTATCACAGTTTCCAACACTGGCGCTAAATTCTTGAACAGTAAGAATGCTGAAAACAAGCTAAAAGATATAATAATATCAAGTGGCAAAGGCAAAGCTCCACTAACTTTTGCAATATTTGCAGACAAAGACAGTGAAGTCACTTTAGAAAATGTAAAAGTGACTAAGGCAACGAATAGCGTTACAGCAAATAATAAATCTGAAATCACGATATTGGGAGGATCATTTGATGCCACAAAGGCAGCAATATCTGCTTACAATGGCAGTCGCGTAACTCTAACTAACAATGTTCAAACTACATCATCTCATGGCACTGGACTCCATGCAACAGATTCAGAAACCACAATCGAAATGACGGGAGGAAGCGTAATCACAGAAAAAATGGCGTTGGTTGCAGAAAACGGTGGACATATCAAGGTCATGGATGTTGCGTTAACTGCGACGAATGATAAAATCGGAACAGTTGTCGCCGGCGGTCCGAACAGCGTGATTGAATTGCATGGGAATACAACAATTAAGAATGCTGTAATCGGTCTTCATGCACAAAACAGTGGAATGATTAAAATGATCGGAGGGACCATTACAGCTTCTGCAACCGGCGCTGGTTTCTATAATAGTAAGAGCAATGGAAACAAGCTAGAAAATGTGAAAATATCGGGCAGTAACCATAAAGAGCCTAAAATCACAGGAATAGGTGCCGACAAGGAAAGCAACGTCACTTTAGAAAATGTAACAGTTACGCAGGCAAAAAGTGGCATAGTTGCAAATAATCATTCTAAAGTAACGGTTTCTGGAGGATTATTTGAGGGCAAAAACGTAGGGGTATACGCTGGAAACGGCAGCAACATTACTTTAACCAGCAATAAAAAAGGTAACGTTCAAGTTACATCAACATCATCGAATAGCAAAGGACTCTACACAAATGGTTTACATTCTACCATCACAATGACGGGAGGAACAGTAACCGGAGAATTAGCGTTGGTCGCAGAAAACGGTGGACATATTAAGGTCACGGATGTTGCTCTAACAACAAATGAACATGGGGGCAAGGTCACTGATGTTCCTATAATAGGCGCAGGAGTCAATAGCGCTAATAGTATGATTGAATTATATGGCAATACAACGATTAAGAATGCTGGTGTTGGGCTTGTGGCAAGTAACGGTGGCGTAATTAAAATGATTGGGGGGACTATTACAACTTCTAAAACTGGTGTTGGCTTCGTGAACAGTAAGAGCGCCGAAAGTAAACTAGAAAATGTAATAATATCAACCGGTAAAGATAAAAATTCAGGCAAAGGAATTCTTCTAGAGAAAGAAAGTGGTCTCACTTTAAAAAATGTAAAAGTGACTCAAACAGGCAACAGCGTAATTGCAAATAATCGTTCTAACATAACAATCTCTGGAGGATCATTTGATTCAAGCTATGCAACAATATGTGCTCAAAACGGTAGCAGTATCACCTTAACGGACAATGCTCAAATTACGTCACATGATGAAGCAGGCCTCTATGCACGAGACTCAAAATCCACAATTACAATGACAACAGGAAACGTGACAGGAAAATATACAGCCTTAGAAGCAGACATAGGTGGCCATATTACGGTTACAAATGTTGCTTTAAAAGCAACTAATAATGGCAGTGGTGTAGCTGCTGGTGCAGCTGCCTCTGGCTCTAACAGTGTGATTGAATTGCTTGGCAATACAACGATCAGTGACGTTAAAATCGGAATTGATGCGCAAAACGATAGCACAATCAAAATGATCGGAGGAACCATTACTGCTTCCGAAGCAGGCGTTCACTTGTTAAAAAACAAGAGCAATAACAAACTGAAAGATGTAACGATATTAAATCGTAAGGATAATGCACTACTAATCAATGCAATAATTGCAAGAAGAAGTGCCATTACTTTAGAAAATGTAACCGTTCCGCAAGCAATCAATAGCATAATTTCAGATAATGGTTCTCAAATAACAGTTTCTGGAGGATCATTTAACGCAAAAGGTGCAGCAGTATCTGCCATAAACGGCAGCACTATTACTTTAACTGACAATGCTCAAATTACATCATCTGATGACAGTGGGCTCTATGCAAAAGATTCAAAATCCACCATCACAATAACGGGAGGAACAGTACAAAGTAAAACTACTGCATTATTTGCCGGAAACGGTGGACATATTAAAGCCACGAATGTTACTTTAATAACCGCAGATAATAACGGATTCGGTGCGGAAAGCCAAGATGTTGGCAGTTTAGTTGAATTATATGGCCATACAACGATTAAAAATGCTGAGATCGGACTTTATTCAGAAAATGGCAGCACAATCAAAATGAGTGGAGGAACAATAATTGCCGAAAATAGTGCATTTGTTGTAAATAATAATGGACATATTGATGTAACAAATGTTTCTGCCACAGCAGAAGATAGAGGTATAGCATTTGAAAAATCTAAGAACAATAAAACATCTGAAATCAATTTAACCAATACAAAACTTTACATTAAAAATGGTACTGGAATTAATGCAAATGAATCAATTGGTAAAGCCAATCTCAAAAATTCAGAAATCCGTGCCAATGTTTTATTAGTAACCGAAGCTTCAACGAAAAAAAATGATTTCACTTTTACACTAAATGCCGATCACTCTATCTTAGACGGCAAAGTGAGCACCGAAAAAAAATTCAAAACAGTCTTTGATTTGCAAAACAATACGAAATGGACATTGAAAACAAGCACAAATAAAAAAAGCCAGAACAAAAAACTGCTTGATATTGCTCAAAGATCACGTTCTGATATTTCTGTCCTTAACATCAATAACAGCTCTATTGTTTTTGAAGAGCCAACTGAAAATCATTATCACACGTTGCACATAGGATCTGGCAGACCAAATACTAAAAAAGTCTACAATGCTACAGGAAAAGCAGAAATTCATTTCAACGTCGAATGGAGTGATAGTGCTGCCATAAACAAACAAAAAGCTGACCATCTTCTGATTCACGGTGATGTTTCAGGTACTACACTGGTTTATATCACTGGACATTTAGAAAAGAACAATATTAAAGCAGACGCTTCTGCTCTTACCAGTGCACGTGGTCTTTCACTCATTCAAGTTTTTGGGAAAGTAAATCAAAACTCTTTCAAACTTGCACAGGACTATATCACAATAAGTGGTTCACCTTATAAATATATACTGAAAGCTTATGGACCAAAATCAAACCACAGTAAAACAAATGCTGAACAAAACCTTTTAGGAGAAAATAAAAATTTCTGGGATTTTCGCTTACAACCAGTACTGCTTGATAGCGACTCAAAAGTAAAAACCATCGTGCCATAAATACAAACTATTTGATCAAGCCCCAATGCTCTCTTGTACGCTGGATTGACCAATATGGCTAAGCAAAATGCAACTGTTAACCAATATGCGACATTTGTCTTAAGGAAAGAATAAGAAAAACGGAATGGCTTTTTCTTATATACCTATGGAAAAACAGGAAGCTTATTTTTTGATAAGTAGTACTTCTAGTAGATATGGTTATAGCAGTGCTCATCTTCGTTATGCTGCTCTACAAGGAGGTGTTAACTTTGTCGCGCTAGAAGGGAAAAATATCTACAACACATTTTGGTCTTATAGAAACCTATGGACAACTCTCTTTGCACTCCAAAGAATATGCAAGACAGCAAGTAAGAGCATATTGAATAAATGGTCATTTCACTCACCGCCTATGGCAGTAAACAGCGTGACAGTGGTTTCTATCTTGATACGCTGTTTATCCTATGGATTCCTAAAGAGAAAGATCACCAATGCCCTCATTAGTACAACCACAAAATTGAAAAATGCAAAAATGTTGACGATCTCCACAACTGTTAGCAAACAATTTGCAACAGGTATCCAAGGCGTAACATTCGAACCGCAGGCACAGCTTGCCTATCAACATTTGATGTTTGATACCATTAAAGATGCTGATAATCTGACCATTAAGATGCAAAATCCTTCTCAATGGATAATCCCGTGTTGGTGGACGTTTGACAAAAACCATTGCCACTGAAAACAGTCGTCCTATGTCTTTCTATGGAAAAGTAAACTTAATCAAAACCTTTGGTGATGATCAGACATTCCATATTGATAAGTATTATAAATGTGACCCCTCGGGAAGTTCCGTTGAAGGTGGGCTTGGTATTAGTGCATAATTGTCCGCTAACCTCTCCCTTCATGGTGATGTCAGCTATCAACAAAAGCTTCAAAAAACTGGTATAAGTGGTACAAGCTTTTCAGGAGGAATACTCTATCAGTTTTAAATCAAGACTGTAAAAATAGCCTATTCAATTTAACAAAAAGGCAGCATATTGCTGCCTTTTTGGTTTATTATAAGCTGTTTTTAAGCGCTTTTTTAAATAGAGAACAGCGAAATATTTGAAGACAGTCATTGACCATTGGATGTTTTTTACAAAAAATTCTTTTTATAAAGAATAAAACTGTAAAAAAGAGAACAACCAAAAACAAAATGATATTGTAAAATAATGAGAAGCTTTTCTAGAAAATACAACATTACTATCTTTTGTTATTTCTCACGAATTTAATGCTTAAAATCCCAAAATAAAACTTTTGAACATAAAATGATAAGTAAAAAATAATGCAATAATATCAAACAAAGGGATGTATGTTATAAGTCACTCATATATTTCAAAATGGAAGTTCTAATAGGATTTAAAATATTACAGCTCAAACACTGCCCAGAAAATTCATACTGAAAAAATCCTATTATCCCCTTCCCTCTTAACAATGCCGCCAAACATCTCCAGAAACTTCAAAACAAATAAAATTGCATTTTCTCTTCTGTAAAATTGATCATGCTCTTTGCTCTCTATGGACAATAGGCTCTATACTTGCTTCAAAAAACTCCTTTGTATAATCGTGTTGCGCATGTAGATTACGCAATTCATCATTGCTAAGCTCTTCAAGAATAATCCCTTTATGCATAATTCCAACACGTTCACAAATATGTGCAACAACAGCAAGATCATGGGATACCATTAAATAAGTAAGCTTTTTTCTCACGCGCAGTGATTTCAACAAGTTTAAAATTTCAGCCTGTACCGACACATCCAATGCAGACGTTGGCTCATCAAGCAACAACACCTCTGGCTCAATAATTAAAGCACGTGCAAGAGCAATACGCTGACGCTGCCCTCCAGACAACTCATGAGGATAACGATAAAGAAATGAAGAATCTAAACCAACGGAATCTAAAGCATCCTCCACCCGCTCTCTTTGATTATCCATTCCATGGATTTTGAGCGATTCAGAAAGAACCGTATGGACCATTTTTCTTGGATGCAGCGAAGCATAAGGATCTTGAAAAACCATTTGAATACAGCGTAAAAAATCCTTACTTCTTTTCTTTTCAACTTCTTGTCCAGCAAAAAGGAATTTTCCACTATAATCTGGAATAAGCCCCACCAATGTATTCAAAATAGTTGACTTTCCACATCCGGATTCACCAATCAAACCATAAGCTTCACCACGCTTAATATGAAAATTAACATTTTTAACAACTGTTACTGCCTTATGCCTGTGCCCAAAAGTTACAGATAAATTAGAAATATCAATAATATTCTCACAATTTGTCATGAGGAACCTCCTCAACGCCATTAACAATCGTAGGATTATACAACCAATCAGGATCACGCTCAGGAACAGCCAAAATATCAACTGGATTATCAAGCCGTGGCAAACTCGCGAGCAACGCCTTTGTATAAGGATGACAAGCGTGAGACAAATCAGAAGCAGGCAACTCTTCTAAGACACGGCCCGCATACATCACCAAAATACGATCACAAAAATCAGCAATCATATTTAAATCATGACTAATGAAAATAAGTCCCGTTCCAGATTTTGTCACAAGTTCATCTAATACAGATAAAACTTGTCGTCTGACCGTAATATCAAGTGCAGATGTTGGCTCATCAGCAATAATTAAATCAGGTTTTGGAATGAGCATCATTGCAATCATCACGCGCTGCCCCATCCCCCCAGATATTTCATGAGGAAAGAGACGCATCACATGTTCAGGATCACGAATATGAACAGATTCTAACATAGATATGGTGCGCTCCCTCGCTTCAGCTTTTGAAACACGGTAATGAATACGGTAAGCCTCCATAATCTGTTCCCCGATCCGTATTAATGGATTAAGTGAATATTTGGGATCCTGTAAAATCATTGAAATACGTTTCCCACGGATTTTTCGCATCTGAGGTTCACTTGCGGCCAATAAATCAACATCCTCAAAGCGCATTTTTTTAGCTTTAACAATGGCTGCTTTTGGACTCAACCTTAGTATTGCGCGCCCAGTCATCGATTTTCCAGATCCGGATTCACCAACAATTCCAATTTTTTCTTTTCCAACAGAAAAACTAACACCACGCACAACTTCTGAAATGCCGCGCGTTGTAGGAAAAGAAATACGTAAATCTTCTACTTCTAATAATTTATTACCCATTGCGTGGATCCAATACATCACGAAGACCATCACCTAAAAGGTTGAAAGCAAGACTTGCAAATAATATTGCACAGCCTGGTATTGCCGCCAACCACCAATTTGTCATCATAAATTCCCGCCCTGAAGAAAGCATCGCACCCCATTCAGGACTTGGAAGTTGAGCTCCCAACCCTAAAAAACCAAGACCAGCAGCCGTTAAAATAATTCCAGACATATCCAAAGTTAATCGTACAATCACTGAAGGAATACACATGGGCGCAACATGAAACAAAATAATTCGCCAAGCAGAGGCCCCTTGCAGGCGAACTACAGAAACATAATCAGAAGAACGTATTGTCAAAGTCTCAGCACGTGCTAAACGTGCAATTGGTGGCCATGCTGCAATTGAAATTGCAATAGAAGCATTTTCAATCCCTGGTCCCAATGCGGCTGAAAATGCAAGAGCTAAAATCAAACCTGGAAAAGCAAGAAAAATATCGACAATGCGCATGAGCACAGTATCAACCCATCCGCCCATATAACCAGATACAGTTCCAACAATAAGCCCTATTGGACCTACAATAACTGTTGTAAGAAAAACAACATAAAGAGTAATACGGGAACCAAAAATAAGGCGACTAAAAATATCACGTCCCAATTCATCTGTTCCAAAATAATGCGCCATAGAGGGTGGCTGCAACCGATGCCCCAGATCATTGCTAAGAAAATCATGCGTAGCAATCCAAGGAGCAAAAAATGCACATATGATAATAATACAAATAATAAGCAGACCGAATACAGCCGAAAAGTTATGAAAAAACTTAGCCAGTGCGTGATAAATTCTTTGTATGTTCGCTTGAATTATGGAGTTTGGAACAGGATCGTTTAACCAACTACCCAAAGAAGATGATGATTGCGATTTATGATGATTACTTACTGTCATATTCAACGTGTCCTTGGATCAAAAATGCGATAAAGCAAATCAGAAAATAAATTAATGGCGACAAAGATAAATCCTACAAGTAAAGTACATCCTACAACTGCATTCATATCTCCGGCTAAAAGAGCATTTGTCAAGTAATGTCCAAAACCAGGCCAAGCAAAAACTGTCTCCGTTAAAACAGCCCCTTCTAATAAAAAAGCATAAGAAAGTGCAACAACGGTAATAATTTGAACAGCAGCATTTCGAAAGGCATGCCCCCAAACGGTTCGCGCCCACGATAATCCCTTTACACGTGCAGTAATGATATATTCCTGATTAAGCTGCTCAATCATAAACCCACGAGTCATACGGCTAATATAAGCCATAGCACCGAAAGCCAAGATCAAAGCAGGCATAATAACGTGACTAAAAACATTACCAAAAGCCTCCCATTGTCCTTGGCTTGCAGTATCCCAAAGGAAAAATCCTGTTTTTGGTTCAAAAGAATATTCATAAAGAAAATCAAGTCGTCCTGGGCCACCAACCCAGCCAAGCTTGGCGTAAAATATTAACAACGCCATTAATCCGAGCCAAAATGTTGGAGTAGAATAACTTACAAGTGTAAAAACACGGACAACATAATCAATAAATGAATCGCGATACATTGCTGCAAAAACACCAAATGGAATTCCAAGACTTGTGCCAATAACAATAGCAACGGTTGCAAGCTCTAATGTTGCAGGAAACACACGCATAATATCGGCTAGAACAGGTCGCCCAGAAGTTAAAGCATCTCCAAAGTCAAACAAAAATACATTATGAAGATACTTCCAATATTGGACAATCAACGGCTTATCAAGACCCAGCTTATAATACATTGCATCATAAGCTTCCTGACTGATATTATCACCAAGAATAGACAGAACCGGATCTAGAGGAAGAAGATGACCAAGAAAAAAAGTGATCGTCACCAACCCAAGCAATGTGATAAAAACTGAAATAAGAAGTTTCAATCCTTTGCATAAAAAATCCCATAAAAATAATTTTTTCTGCTTTTCTGATACAGCTCTTTCAGTCTCTGAAAGTGGCAAAACCATTATAAAAATCCCCTCTGTAGCGACAAAACATAAAGCAAATACTTTTTTATATAACAAAACAATCTCTTATTAAGCATGTTCTACAATCCTTTTCTATAACATGCTTCTTTTTATTTTTCTGCTTCATTGTAATAAAGTCTATAACTGTTCCAAATCCATTTTTTGACATCAGGCCCCATACCAACGGTATAATATGTCTGAAATAAATAAACCATAGGACCATGCTCTAGCACATAATGCTGTAAAGTACGATATTGCATGATACGCTTATTGGGGTCTTTCTCAAACAAAGCATCCATCACCATGTTATTAATATTTTCATCATAATACCCAGCGCGCCAAGCTAAATACATATTGTGCTTTTTTGTAAATGTTGGATCAGGGTTAAACACGTGATTTAATGAAGCAGGATGTCCATCAGGATCGGCACTCCCCCACCCCATAATAGCAGTATCATAATTTCCACCACGTACACGGCTCAACAATTGATTTTGTGCCATTTTTTCAATTGTAAGCTCAACACCAATTTTGCGTGCATTGGCTTGAATAGACTGTGCAACAGACGACATATAACTAAGGCTTCCAACTAAAAGATTAGCTTTAAACCCATTAGGATAACCAGCTTCAGTAATCAGTTGTTTTGCTTTTTTCAAATCCAACTGAAAAGGCAAACCTTCTTTTTCATCTAAAGCACCTGGAACACCTAAAGACATATAAGTTGCCCGAGGAATAGCAATCCCTTTCAAAACAGTTTTTCCAAGACCTTCATAATCAACCAAATAACGAAGTGCCAATCTGACCTTTTCATTCGCAAAAATTGCATTCTTATTATTTAACGATAAGTAAATAATCTGCGGACGCAAAACACGACTAATTTTGACTGGGCCTCCTTTTTTTTCAAGATCTAAAATATCCTCTGAAGAAAGATCACGCACTATATCCACATCACCTTTTTCCAAAAGAAGTCTTTGACTTGATGAATCCGCTACATGCTGCACAACAATCTGCTTAATTTTAGGCACATCGCCCCAATAATGTTGTGTCGCCTCTAACACAACTTTATCTCCTGGAGACCAGCTCACCAATTTATAAGGTCCAACACAAGCTGTATGTGTTGCTAAATATTTATTCCCCATATCACCGTTAATACTCTGTGCTTCAATTGTTTTCCGATCAAGCAAAGCAGAAGCATAAGATTGTCCAATAACAGTCAATATGAGCTGAATAGGATAGGGTTTATCTAATTTTAATTGTAAAGTCTTATCATCAAGAGCCTGAATATTTGTTTCAATATTGTTTTTGGTAAACCCATAATCCATTAAAGATTGAGCATAGCTTAATCCTAATTTAATAATCCGTCGCATCGACCATACCAAATCTTGCGCTGTAGCCATCCTTCCATCATTAAACTTTAAATCATCACGAAGATGAAAGACTATTCTTTTGCCATTGTCTAAAACGTCCCAAGATTTTGCCATAGCAGGGCGAATTTTTGTAGGATCATGCTCATCATATTGCACTAACGCGCTGCAAATATTCGTTAATAACTCACTCGTCACAACCTCAACAGTTTGCGCTGGATCAAAACTACTAATTGAATCAATATTCCATGCCATTACCAATATATCTTTAGATGAGGCACTGAATGCTGTTGTTACAGCCCCATTAAAAAAAATGATTGAGCTTAATAAAATAGAAATTTTTTTCAATATTCTTTGTTTTCCCATTTTATCTCTTCCTTTTGTATTCTTCTACCTTTTCACACAAAGTGATTGTGATTTTGCTTAAATAGCATAGCATTAGACATCAATTTCATTTAATCAAACTAAGCATCTACAAAATAATTTTCTTATACATCAGTCTATATTCGGGATGCAGAGAATCTATAACCATAAACAAAGATCCTCCCCAATATAACTTTCTATATTCATCGCTCCCTATAAACGATCTTAATTATATACTGCTACTACACAAACATCCCTCACAGTTTCATCCTAAAAAAACTGAAGAGCTTTATATGGGAGAATATTTTCATCATGCAATTATGATTAAGCTCTTTTTAGCTTTGATAACACTAAAAAGACACACTTATTTTTCAATTTTACTATAAAAAATACGCGGTGCACTATTCCAAACCCATTTTTTGACATCAGGCGTCATCGCGACAACGCTATATTGTTGAAAGATAAACGCATACGGTCCTTTTTGCATTAATTCACGTTGTAAATCAGCATAGAGTTGCGCTCGTTTTTGCGGATTTTTTTGAAACAACGCTTCTTCAACTTTTTGATTCATCTTAGCATCAAAATACCCATGCTTCCAACTAGGATAGGCTGTATTTCTAGCCTCAAAACGATTATCTGGATTGAAAATAAGACGTGAAGCCATGGTATGAGGATCCGCAGAATCATTATTCCATCCGATAAAAGCCGTATCAAAAGCTCGAGCATCCACTTTTGAAAATAACTGTGTACCTGCTACACGTTCAATTTTAAGACGCACGCCCGCCTGTGCAGCACTATCCTGGAGTGACTGAGCAAGTAACAAAGTATAAGGAGTGTTTGACACGAGAAAATTTGCCTCAAATCCATTCGGATAACCAGCTTCTGCTAAAAGCTGCTTGGCTTTTGCAATATCAAGTTTAAAGGGTTGCCCCTCTTTTTCATCCAAAGCCCCAAAGTTGCCAAGAGGAATAAAACTGGCCCGTGGGATACCAATCCCTTTGAGAAGCTTCTTGCCAAGACCTTCATAATCTATGAGATAACGCATCGCCAAACGTACTTTTTCCTTAGCAAA
>NZ_JBHIOR010000023.1:0-13408 GCF_042195605.1 Bartonella sp. AP88HLJMH
TGTAACCAACGGGATAAAAAACCAAATTTTAAAGGTTTTGGGAGAGAGCCATTAGTAACATGACGGCGGAATGTTGATACACTCATATGAAGCAATTTTGCACTTTCACGGTCTGTTAAAAGAATATCATTTTCTGTCATTCTAAAATCCTTTCACTATAAAAATGGTAACACATCATAACCATTTATTAACCACATTTTGGTTCATTTAGAAAGATGTTTTATTTATAGAAAACAATATTTTATCATACAATTTCTAATGTGATAATTTATGACTCTTATTGAGAGAGAATGAGAGAAAAGAGAGCTAAAGTTATCCACAGATCATGGGGTTATGCACTCCATATCTTAAGATTGACCCGTGACATAAGCCGCCCATTTATCCATATAAACGCGGCGCTGTTCTAAATAATCAGTACGACGATAGGCACGCTCTACTTGTCCTCCGACTGTATGACTTAGAATTGTTTCAGCAACCTCATAGGGGGCATCGGTTGTTTCAGCGAGCCAATCGCGTAAACTAGAGCGAAATCCATGGGGGCAGGCTTCAAGTTTATTGTCTCTCATGTATTGAGCCATACACTTCGTAGCAAGGGGACCGCGACCGGTTGCAGAAAAGAAGAAATCATTGCGAGAAAGTGAGCGCGCTTGTTTTAAAATGTCTAATGCTTCAGATGATAAGGGCACACGAAACTCTTTTGTAGTATCACGCTTTCCTTTCATATTTTCAGCAGGGATTGTCCAGATATCACCTTCAACTTGATCTTTATGAATATGACGTAAAGGGTTAGAGCGAACCCCTGTAAGGATAAGCAAACGCAAAGCCAGTTGTGTTAGGGTTGATGCTTCGCAAAGTGTTTGATAAAAAGCTGGTATATCTTTCCAATCCATTGCAGGTAAATTTTTGACTTTATGGCGTTGTTTTCCTAAAAGAGCGCGTGCTTTTTCTGTTGCTTGTAAATCAACATCCAAACCTAATGCAGCAGCATGTTTGAGACAAAGTTTGAGACGTATCAATGCTGTCCGAGCAGCTCCAGCTTTTGTATGCCAAATAGGGGCAAGGGTATCGCGTATCTCTGTTTGAGTAATCTCTGAAACGGGTAGACAGCCTAATTTAGGGAGAATATAAAGACGTAAAGGTGAAAACCAATCACAAGCCTTACCATCATCTTTTAATTCAGCTTTCCGACTTTCAAAAGCATCTACGGCAATATCTTTTAAGTAATGAAGATTGCTTATTGCCTCACGCTTTTGTTTATTGCGTTCTTTAATGGGGTCACGCCCCTCACGTAAAACCGAACGCCACCCAGTTGCCAATTCACGGGCTTGTTTTAAAGAGACATCTCGCAACGCTCCCAAGCCCATTTCACGACGACGTCCGTGAAGGGTATACCGTAAAATCCATTGAGCACCTCCATCTTTACGCTTATGAAGTAACAAGCCGGCTTGTGACGTGCAAGCAAGTGGTTTTAGTTGATTCAACCATACACAGATTTGAAATGAGAGAATCCTACGTTATTTGGGATTCTTATTCGATATGAATAGTGCTAAATTATCATTATAAATCAATATGATTGTATCTTTAATAAGAAATAAAAGTTTGTATTTTGGCGTCGAGTAGAACCTCTTTTAAAAGTAATTTCACCGCAAGTAGTATTTCACAAAATTACAATTAAAACAGAAAAATAATTGAAAAATTTTTCTTCTGAGAAGCTGATTTACGCAACAACTATTCTTTATTTCAGCCCCAAAAAACCTTTTTAAAATTACTTGATAAAGCAGAGCATTGCATATTTCTTATTGTGATTAAAGTGAAATAGCCATTGAAAACAGGAATAATACTTTTTGAATGAACTTAATAATTAAAATGGAAACTAGCTGAGTACAAGAGTTTTTCGATTTATACCGGTATAGGCCAATTTATTTTCCAAACTGAATATTGCGTAATACAGTTAAATTGACTTTACAATTATAAAGTTGTAAATTTTTAGACTATTTACAAAATAATAATTATCTTTAATATATATCAAGGTACATAATAACAATATGAGGAGGATGTTATGTCATATAAAAAGCCGCAGGTGATTGGTACTGTGAATAGTGCAAGTTTAACTTGTTATAAACCATTGGCGCGAGATAGAAAAAAATAAAAAAGCAGGATAAGGGCGCAGCAGCGCCCTTATCCATTGTATTATTAAGAAACAATTTAGGAGGGGAAATGTTTCGTATCAATCTCGACGAGAATAGTATAACTAGATTAAATGATTTTCAGACTATTGTGCTTAATGATTCAGCTATAATTTTAATTGATTCAGTTTTTTTACAGAATCAGAAAATTGAAACTGTTGCGGCAAAGCTTAATGTAGAGACAGAGGTCTTAGCATCAGATTTTTCAATCTTGTTAAGAGAACTAGAAAAGAATGGTTTTCTTTTAAAGAAGGAAAACTTGATTAGTGCGTCAGATTCGATTTTTGATCTTAAAAAATTATGGGCACCTGTGACACCTATTATACATATTATCCAGAATTGCAATAGCCCTTGTATCATGTGCGATTGTTGGAAGATTAAGGAAAAAAATTGGCATACTCCAGAAAGTTTAATACCCTTATTTAGAATGTTGAAAGAAAAAGGAGCTGCCTCAGTGATGCTTTCTGGGGGAGAACCTTTAATGCATCCGAGGCTTAAAGATATTTTATTAACGTTGAATGAACTAGGTCTGCCTGTTGAATTAAATACCAATGGCATCTTATTGCATAAAAATTTATGGATTTCACAGTATGACATAAAAGAAATTGTTATTTCTATGGATTCGACTAGTGTCCAAGGATATTATGATATACGGGGGGCGAATAAATTTGATCGCGTGTGGGAAAACATTGAAACAGTTAAGAATCTTCAACCTCTGCAAAGTATAGGAATAAGAGCGACAGTTACTAAAGAGATTCTAGAAAATATTATTAATTTTATCGATTTTTGTATAAGCAAAGATGTCGATTATATCGGATTCAACCCGCTCGATACGTCGTCATTTTGTTTTTCTAGAAACAATAATACAAAGGATCGATCTAAGGCTTTAAGCAACAAAATTCTTCCGCCAAACGCCTCACTTTTTCATTTGAGAGATGAATTATCAAGGAAAGAATCCCCCCTCCAGATTTATATAGATAAAAAGTTCCAAGAAAGGAAAATCTCATGGACGTCACAAAATTTTGTAAATTGTATTAATTATTACTTAGGCGAAAATTCTGCGTACGTTTCGTCGCCGTTAATGTGTTTATTTCCATTTTCATCCTTGGTATTGGACTATAATGGAGATTTAAAAAATTGCTTTTATTCAGAAGCTTTTGGGAATCTACAAAATTATGAGGCAATAGATTGGTCTGCTCAAAGCGTTTTAAAATCTTTGAAAGAATCTGGCGCATGTAGCGGATGTCGTGGGAAGGTATTTTGTGGATAAGGTTAAGCAATTTAAGATTTATAGCGTTAGCAAGTCTACTGCTCTAGTGGTTGCTGTTTTACCACTTTTTTTGTCGGAAAAATTGCATTTGTCGCAAGCGGATATTGTTTTAATCGGTAGTTATTTTTTATTGCTTCCTTTGATCTTAGAAGTCCCCTTGGGTTTATTATCAGATGTTTATGGAAGTAAGCGCGTTATTTATACTGGGCTGTTTTTCTTTCTTTGCGGTTTTTTAGCTCTTTTTATGAATTATGCATATTTTGCTTACGCCACTTATTTGTTGTGTATCACATTAGCGGCCGCTTGTTTCTCAGGTGCGGAAGATAGTTTACTCTTTTCTGTAGTACCAAAGCATCGCACACTGTTTTCCGTTAAGTCCGAAGTGGCTGCTGTTACCTATAGTGTGACAACGGTACTTATTTTTTTAGGGGGAATACTTTATTATGTGCATCCTGCATTGCCTGTAATTTTTCAAATCCTTTCATTAATTTTTGCTATTTTTATGTTTTCAAAACTGACGAAGGGATTAGATAGTTTTCATATCAACGCTCATCCGAGTATTTTCACAGTTATGTGCGCCAGCCGTAAAGAAGTCAAAAACCCTTATCGCTTCACTCTTGTTTTTTTAAGTGCAGTTTCAGCTTTTGCTATTTTGGTTAATAATCGAACTGTTTCTATCGCATTTTCTGATTTTTTGCCATTTCAACCTGCTATTTTGGTTTCGATTATTTTTATCATTGGGAATTTTTTTTCAGCAAGTTCCAATATATTGTTTCAGAAGTATTTTTCAAAGTTTCAAAATCCTATTTTTCCCGTCTTAATGATTGGTTGTATGGTAACCATTGCTTTTTTTCTCATGTCATTTCAAATCATTGCGGCTCTTATATTAGGATTTTTACTGCTATGTGTTTTTAAATCTGCTTATCGATCTTATCTGTCGTCTCTTCTTATAAATTCACTGATTGATCCCAAAGCTATCGCGACTGTTTTATCATTTACAGCCATTATTACAGCTGTTGTATCCTTTGCATTCAGTTTTTTATACGGTCATGTTTTTTCAACATTCTGGCAAGCTAATTTGTGGTTGGCAGTGATTATGGCTGTGATTTTTGGGGTGTCTGCTTTAATTATTTTTGTCAGAAAACAAGAAATCATTTGGTTACAGCCTGAAAATGCACAATCGTCAAAACAACATTTCTTGAAACGCAAGCATCAAGAGTTTTGCTATGGGCAAATTTATCCGGAAGCATCGTGCATTAATGAAAACATCAAGGATGGCTCTTTTCGACAAAGTCTCTATCCTGCACCAAATTTGATAACACTTTGCGATGAAATAGTCGAATGGGAGTTTATCCGGGGTACTGTATTGAGCCAAATGGATTTGCTACATCAAAAGGCGATTATTGATCAAATCAATAAGATCTTTCAAGATCGATTAAGCAAGAATATAATCTTATCACATGGAGATTTACATCCTGATAATATCATTGTTACTTCTGATAGTTCTTTTATGGTAGTGGATTGGGATTTATGTCAAGAAGCCAGTCCGGAATTGGATATCTTAACATTTTTCACCAGTCCAAGATTATCTCTCAATTTAGAAGAACGGATAGACTATATTTCTCATTTGCTGTCTATATCAAAGGATGAAGCTTTACCAATGATAAAAGCGTTTGTGGCTAAAAAAATTTCTGATCTTTCTCTATACCAAAATATTTTCATGAAACAATTAGTATTGGATTATATGAACTTGAATAAGAAATTTCATGGGCGATAATATTGTAATTTGTAATGAAAATTGCAGTGCGGGCTGCAATCATTGTCCGTATTCGATGGAATATATGGTGAGAGATGACGCGTTGCCTGAATCTTTATATACAATAAATGACATAAAATCTGATTTTATTATTCTTTCTGGTGGAGAGCCTTTTGAGCTCGATTATGATTTACTTCATAAATATACTTGTATGTGTCTCATTTGCAAAAAATATTTTCGGATTGCAACAGGGGGGCACATCTATATTCAACCATATTTGAAGCTATTAAAGAGTAATCCGTTCTTTTTAGGGATACAAATAGGCACAGATGTTATTTCAGAGATAAGAAATCTAGACAGTAAAAAATATAAACAAACGTGGGTGCGTAACATAGAATGTATGAAAAAAGATAGCGTACCATATAGTGTGACGATTACTTTATCGGAGAGATTCGATTTGGCAGAAGTGTTAGCTCTAATACGTATCGCTACTCCCGAGTTCATTTTAGTTAATTTTGAAAATAGAAAAAAGTATGAGAATAGATTTCAGTTAAATATGATACGGGATTTTTTTTCTGGCTGTGAGATAAAATATGGATATACGCATCAGAGTTTACACCAATAAATATAAACTATCGGATTCTTTTCACAGTTCTTCTGGTGTGTTAGTTGAAAAAACAGAACTGATAATTTTATTTACTGCTCAGGATAAAGTTATTTCGCCCTTTGCTATGGAGTTGCCATTGTCACCTAGTCACGGAGAAATGCCGGACGATTTTATAAAATCTGTAAATGAACGATCAATAAATAAAAGTAAACACTTTGCAAATTCTTTAAGCTATTTCTTTGGGTTGGAAGATTTTTTTAAAAAAGTTGAAATGGCTAAAATTATTAATTCTGGATTAATGAAATCTATTAAAACGATAGGAATAGGTGCAATTATTGATGATGAGATACGTAATTACGATTTGATAAAATTGAAATCATCGAATCAGTATTTGGATGATACAATTGCAATTGTTAATGAAAACAAAAATGTAAAATTTATTATTGATTTCAATGCAAGTATTAATTTTGAGCAGTGGAATTATTTTATTGATAGGATAGATAAGAATAATTTGTTTGGAATAGAACAGCCTGTGAAATTTCCTTCAAAAATTCCAGATTTGGGTTTCTTAAATATCGCTGATGAGACATTCGTGAAATGTGGTTATGAAAAAATTCACGAATATGGCTATAATGCTTTTGTCTATAAGCCATTTGCAAGTAATATTAAAGAATTATATAAGTGTTTTGAGAATAAAAATAACTACGTTGGTATGGTTGGAAGTAATGTTTCAGGCCCTTTAGATTGTAGTTTTTGTAACATCATAAATCATTATATGCCTACCAAATTAGCAGGAAATCGTGCAAGTAATTTTGAAGCGCATCCGTTAAATAATAAAACTGAGGATTTAATGAGAATTCGAGAAAAAAAGATATCTCTCTCTGATGAATTGTTTATTTATCTTGATAAATTTTGCCAAAAGGTATCGGATTTGTATTTTGATATGAATCAATTAAAAGAAATTGCTACAAATATATAGTATTTCCCACTCTGAAGCAGCTATGTTTCGTGAATAGATATAGGACATACCGATGGAAGAACGATATGGTGCTTGTCTCATGTATCGGGATCTTATATACTAAAAGTGTCAAAGATGGTGGCAAAATTGGCTTTGATTTTTTTGATATTAGCAGTAATTTAAGCAGCAACTTGCCTTTTTTATTCAAGATTTTTGATGAGAAAGAATTATAGGTATTTCAGTTTGATGTAACTCAAAATAAGCGAACGGTATTTTTAAGCTTGATGTTTATTATAAAGCTGAGCTCAACCCCAATCAAAACAGTATGGCAGGTGGACTTATTATCTTACTTAAAAGGGGCTAGCTAAGAAGCATACGCTTGTTATTATATCGAATGTTCTCAATTTGCATTCGATTAAACTTACAAATCAAGATGGCTTTTATTCTAATATCATCAATACTGGGCTTTATAGATTAAACATTCAAGTCCAATAATTCGCAGAACAAATGAGCCATGCATCCAAAATGCCAATTACGAGTAATATAAATCCCAATGATATTGTAGCTGATATTCACTTAATACCATCAATACTCCCAAATGACTCCTATTATCGTAAGGTTTTTTTCTTTTCTCTTGAGATCATCACCAACGTCATAAAAATATATTTTACCATGCTGTTGCACGTTTGGATTTTTTACAAAAATAGAAATTTCCATAGAGTAGCTCAAGATCCTAAACAAAAATATTAAAATATAATGTTTTTTATTTTTTATTATTAAAAAAATAACATAAACATTGGAATAACTCTCCAAAAGCAACAAAACTCTTTGTAAGAAGAACTCTGATCATTTTCTTTGAAAAAAGAGCAATGAAGAGAATGTCACTAAAAAGAGCGTTGAGCGATTGGCTTGAAAAACTGTCAAAAGAGATTTCTCTATTGTGTGGTCCTATGATTTTTCACCAAGGTGAGCTATTCATAGCGTTTTGTAGGCCGACCGCCTTTTGGGTTTTGTCTTCATAAATTTCACGAAGATAGTTGTAACAGCATAAAAGCTCTAAAGTTTGTTAAATAATTCCTTATGTTTTGGATTGGCTTGGCTTAAATGCACCCCACCACCTGTTACAGATCCCAACATGGCTTTTGCTGGTTTTTGGTCTGTTTTGCAACCATTGGCTTGTAAAAAGGTTCTATGAATGGCGAAAGAGCCAGCGCCCTTAACAAGAGCCACCAACGCGGTCAGTGTAACCCCAGAGGGGTGCGAACATTTGTCGTAAAAGCGTAAATCAGGAGGCAAATCACATGTAATACCCCGCATACGTAAATAGGTTTCTGCTAAAGTGTTTTTAATTGGTTGGCTTTGTTGCCAAATTGCTTTTGCTCTCTCTGCTTTCTGTTTTGCTCGTTTGAGATCAGCACAAAACTGTTTGGAGAAAGAGAGCGTCTGATCATAAGCTTGTTTTCCAAGCAATCTAATTCTAATAAGCGCTTGTATGATCTCTCTAAAAGAGCAGCCAGAATAACAATAGAGCAATAAACGCCCATCATGTCCATTGGCAAGGGATAAGCTAGGCAGCCTATCATCATGAGCAGGGCAACGGGCTGTTCCATAACGCCCATGCCAAGTACCACGCAAGGCACGTGTGATACCTTGCGCATTCTTAAAAGAACACATCATTTTAAATCCTATAACGTTGCGTCATAGGACGGATTATGCTATCTCTAGGGTGATGAGTTTGAGAAAGCCTTGTCCGTCCTTACGTGACAAGGTTTTTTTATGCCGCGTCACTTTGACGTTGCTGTTTTGCTTGCTCGATGACATTGATAAGATCCGATTGTAACCAACGGGACAAAAAACCAAATTTTAAAGGTTTTGGGAGAGAGCCATTGGTTACATGACGGCGGAATGTTGATACACTCATATGAAGCAATTTTGCACTTTCACGGTCTGTTAAAAGAATATCATTTTCTGTCATTCTAAAATCCTTTCACTATAAAAATGGTAACACATCATAACCATTTATTAACCACATTTTGGTTCATTTAGAAAGATGTTTTATTTATAGAAAACAATATTTTATCATACAATTTCTAATGTGATAATTTATGACTCTTATTGAGAGAGAATGAGAGAAAAGAGAGCTAAAGTTATCCACAGATAATGGGGTTATTCACCCCATATCTTAAGATTGACCCGTGACATAAGCCGCCCATTTATCCATATAGACACGGCGCTGTTCTAGATAGTCAGTGCGACGATAGGCACGCTCTACTTTGCCGCCAACTGTATGACTTAGAATAGTTTCAGCAACCTCATAGGGAGCATCGGTTGTTTCAGCAAGCCAATCACGTAAACTAGAGCGAAATCCATGGGGGCATGCTTCAATTTTATTTTTTCTCATATACCAAGCCATCATCGTATGTGAAAGAGGACCGCGACCGGTAGGAGAAAAAAGAAAATCACTTTTAGAAATACAACGAGCTTGTTCAATAATTTTCAGCGCTTCTTTTGATAAGGGGACGCGAAATTCTGTTGTAGTATCACGCTTTCCTTTCATATTTTCAGCAGGAATTGTCCAGACATCATCTTCAATTTGACCTTCACGAATATGACGCAAAGGAAAAGTACGAACTCCTGTCAAAATAAGCAAACGCAAAGCCAGTTGTGTTAGGATTGTTGTTTGGCAAAGTGTTTTATAAAAGGCAGGGACCTCTTTCCAATCCATTGCGGGCATGTTTTGCGTTTTATGACGTTGTTTGCCTAAGAGAGCACGTGCTTTTTCTGTTGCTTGTAAATCAACATCCAATCCTAATGCAGCCGCATGTTTGAGACATATATTAAGACGATTAAGAGCTCTATTAGCTGTTCCAGCTTTTGTATGCCAGATAGGAGCAAGAGTATTGCGTATCTCAGTTTGGGTAATTTCTGAAACGGGTAAACAGCCTAATTTGGGGAGAATATGAAGACGTAATGGTAAAAACCAATGTCCGTCTTTTCCATCCCCTTTTAATTCAGCTTTACGACTTTCAAAAGCATCTATGGCAATATCTTTTAAGTAATGGAGATTGCTTATCGCCTCACGCTTTTGTTTATTGCGTTCTTTAATAGGGTCACGACCCTCATGCAAAACAGAACGCCATTGATTTGCCAATTCACGCGCTTTTTTTAAAGAAACGTTTCGCAATGCCCCCAAGCCCATTTCACGACGGCGCCCATGAATGGTATAACGGTAAATCCATTGAGCACCGCCATCTTTACGCTTGTGAAGTAACAAGCCGGCACCATCGTTATATTTGCCAGCCCCTAATGTTGCAACAGATCTTGCATTAAGACGGTTCATAAGAGCCATTTTAAGTCCTTTCTTATACAAATTTTATCCACACACTCATCCCACTTGCTATGTGCAAACGAGTGGTTTTGATTGATTCAATATAAACAGATTTGAAATAAGAGAATCTTACGTTATTCGGGTCTTTAACTCAATATGAATAACGCTAGATTATCATTATAAATCAATAGCTTGTCACCAGCTCACAAGCTTACGAAACAAACCTTCATGAGAGAGATCAGATACATTGCTGTCTTTTTCTAAACGTTCATCATCATGCATCATTCTGCCATCCATGAGGTACTCTCATATTCCATTCTGCCGCTATAAGCTGGTCGCTTTTGTATTTCTTTTGGTGGTTTGTATGAAATACACATCAGTCCAAAGGCATCTGCCCCATGACTGGACCAATCATGCTCTGCTCCCAAGCCAATATTACGCTTCTCATCCCATTTCTCGTGATACCAGTTCAGTGCCTTACGTCCTGCTACTGTCGTCTTCTCATTAAACCAAACAGAAGGCAAAACACGGCGGACTGTTTCTATACGTATCTTAACAGCCCCTGCTCCCTGATTAGGGATAACTTTTGTTTGAAAGCCTGCCTGTTTAAGAGCGCTCTCAAAACTCACATTATGCACACGGTCTCTGGTCGCACCGTCATGGGGGAGAACCATCAATGCCTTCTCATAACCATTTTGACGCAACCAACCGATATGTTCCGATAACGGCTGTCCCTGTGCTTCGTAATAATCAAGCACTCTGATCTCTCTACCAACAAATTGCGCTATCCATATCGCCGTGGCATCTGCCTTGGCGCCTGTCCCCCCAATGTCCCAAAAAGCACGTATTTGCATTAAAGGGTCACGAGCAACACGCCCTATCCGCCCCTCTTGCTCGGCTGCCAACATTTCCTTTTGATAATAAGCGCCTTGAACCGCTGTAAGATAAGCCCCTTCCCAGATATGCTTATAGGTCTCTGGACGGTTTCTCAGATCATCAAGCCGCGCTTCATTCAAGATCTTAGGAAACTTCGGGTTGTCTGACCAGTTGATCTCAACACGTTTGATTGCCTCATTGTCTGAAAAGCGAAACCGCTTCTCAACGGGGGCATTCTCTCGCAACGGGTTCCATGTCACCCATAATTCTGCATTCCAATCTTTTCCTTCTTCTCGCAAAGTCGGTATAAGCGTCTGCCAAGCCGTCTCTGTAACGGGCTCTGCCTCATCAACCCAACAAAGCAAAATCCGCCCCATAGACTTGATACTGGCTATATTGCGGTCCAGACCAGAAAACTGAAAGGCTATACGACCATCTATCGACTTAATCGACGACTCCCCAACCTTGTAATAGTCCTTTAAAAAGTCGTGCGCTTCAATGACGCGTTTAATCTCCTCCAATGAACTTTCTGCTAGCGAATTTTGAAACTGACGTGCACAAAGAATGGTCCCCGATATCCCCTGCATACCAAATTGATAGCCTTTTAAAGCAGCCATCAATGCAAATGATCTTGTCTTTCCAGACCCTCGTCCACCCCAAGCCGCCCGTACCAAAGCGTCCCCTGCAAAAATAGGAATGAGTTTTGGTACAATACTAATCTGTCGTGTTGTCATTGACCAAAGGCGCGATTTCTACACGCGTTATCACCTTAATGGCTCCCCCATCTTCACCTGTTACCTGTAAAGGCAACACCTTACCAAGCAACGCTAAATAAGCCGCTGGACATTCCATAGCCTGTTTTTCCAAATAAGAGATCAAACCATCCTTGCCAATTTTATTCCCAGCATTCTCAGCAGCCTTAACCACTGCTTCTTTTAAAATGCGCGTCACTTTATTTGGAACGCCTTTGACACGCCCTTGACCTGCCTTTGGGGGTATACGCTTTTTAATGGGTTGTGGAGCCTGATGTGTATTTTCTGATGTCATAAAATACCCCTCCAGATAATAAAAAACCCCGCATTTGCGGGGATTCCAAACTGCACTGCCTCTCGTCTAGATACAGTACGACCAAGTACAGCAACGTCATTAAATACGATTTGCTACACTTTGTCAACACTAAAATAACACATATTGATAATTTCAAAGGGAATCGGTTAAACAGCGCTTATGAATAATTAAGGATCCAAAATAATGAAATCATTATCCATAACACGCATCATAACATTTATAGCTTTCTTTTCTATATCAGCGCTACCTGCATCAGCGTCATTTGGATTTATAGACAAATTGACGCGTATGTTTACAAGTGTAGATACTATAGAGAAGTATAATCAACTTTACGACAAATACGCGAGTAAAGAATATACTGGCTTTACGCATTTTAATAAGCTAAGCCAAGCACAAGAATTTGTATACAGCCGTGGCCATCATAAGATGCCTTCCAAATTTGATCCTGTATTGCATCGTCACGTATTCGTTATTTTATGTGGACGCTTTGTGAATTTATTGCGGGGTGAGTATAATGAAGAAATGTCATGGGCAATGCTACCCAATGTAATAAGTCGTTTACGTTATGAACATAATTGGAGTGAAAGAGATTTTATGTGGGCATACAACGAATCCAATAACAGCAAAAATCCAATGATTTATTATGCAAAAAAATTTCTTAGTAATTCGACTGGAACTGGCATTAGCCCCAAAACACAAATGATAGTTGTAGTATCTGACGTGAGCACCGGTGATTATGAAAACACTAAACAAGTCGCTAGATTTTGCAGAGACTTACCAACGATATATGATATAATGAAACCGTAATAGAGATTGTCATTTACGATCAAAATGTTTCTGAAGCACATTAAGAGCAACACGCAGCGAATTCACAAGATGTGGTAACATTTGATCTTCTATCACGAGGTACTGTAGCGCAGCATGAAGATTATACTGTCTATAGAGGCATTGTGCTTCTTTTAGTGCCTCTTGCGTGTTTATAAACTGCTCTGTTGCAAATGCTACCCACTTATCTCTTGCCTTATCATCTGAAGATGACGGCATTTCGTCATAAATCGCATTAGGCAAGCCTTTTGCACAAAGGTAATCGTTTCTTATCTGTAGATATTGCTGGGCGGCGTCATATTGCTCTTGTGTAAGCACGCCTTGCAAGCAAAGCCGCCCGATATAGGTACCAGAAAGTGGATTTTTTGCCTCTTGTAGCGTTAAACCGAAGCGCTTTGCACGCATTTCTATTGCCAATTTAACAACGGCTTCACGCGGTGCTTTTGCACGTGAGATGCGTCCGTTTGGTTCTCTTAGCTGCCCTGCTATTTTAGGGCGTCCCCTCTTTTTGTTTTTTTTCACTTATGTCCTCAG
>NZ_JBHIOR010000024.1:0-13155 GCF_042195605.1 Bartonella sp. AP88HLJMH
GTTAAGGGGGCTGGCTCCTTTGCCATTCATAGAACCTTTTTAAAAGACAATGGCTGCAAAACAGATCAAAAACCAGCCAAAGCTATGTTGGGATCTGTCACGGGTGGTGCTGTGCATTTAAGCCAAGCCAATCCAAAACATCTGGTCATTTGTGAGGGCATTGAAACCGGTCTGGCTCTGCTGTCTGGGCTGTTACCAGAGCCCGTGAATTTATGGGCGTCTCTTTCAACCCATGGCATGATGCATGTGAATTTACCTCTTACAAAAGCCCGTCTCACCATTGCAATGGATGGCGATGATGCGGGGCGTAAAACAGGTTTTACCCTCGCTGCACGTGCCTATAGACAAGGCTTTGAGGTTTTTATCATGCAAGCCCCCTACGGTCTAGATTTCAATGATGTTTTGATACTAAAAGGTATAAATAAATGAGAGAGAATAAAAACAATATTATAGATACCAACAATCAAAATGTTTCATGCAATGATAACGATAATGGCTCTTTAAATGATAAGACTTGTTTAGAAGCCATTCCTTATAAACAAGCATTGCAACAAAACGGTTGGGGGGAATTAAAACCACTTGAATATACTCTCTTACCCGTCGAGTCTTTTCATGCTGCGCAAATGCCTTTAACTTTAAGTCGCTATGTTTATGACGTTGCTGACCGTCAACAAGCGCCTCTCGATTTTGTGGCTGTCGCTGCTTTGTGTGGCTTGGCTGCTCTCATCGGCAATGGCGTGCGGATTGCTCCAAAACAACATGATGATTGGAAGATTGTCCCTAATCTCTGGGGCGCTCTTATTGGTCAACCTTCAACCATGAAAACACCTACCATGCAAGCCGCTTTAACTCCCATCACTTGCCTTCAAAAGAAATGGTATAAAGACTGGCTAAAGCAGAAAGAGAGACAAGAAATTGAAGAGATACTTGAAACTTTAGACAAATCCGAAAAGAAAAAACAAGCCCATAAAGCAATCAAAAAAGGAGATCTTGAAACAGCCCGTGCTCTTTTGTCTGAAACCCTCTCTAAAGACAATGCGCATGATGATGATGTCTCCCGTTTTATTGTCAATGATACGAGCGTGGAAAAGCTTGGGGAACTTTTAAAAGAAAACCCCCGTGGTCTCTTGATGGTGCGTGATGAATTATCCGGTTTCTTAACAGATATGGAACGGAAGGAATATCAAACAGACCGTTCCTTTTATTTGGAAGCTTTTAATGGAGATGGTCAATTTACTTATGACCGGATTGGGCGGGGAACCATTTTTATCCCCCATGTCACCTTATCCATGATTGGAGGCATTCAACCTTCACGCATTATTCCCCTTATTCAAGCAATACACCGTGGGATAAACGATGACGGTTTATTGCAACGCTTTCAAATGATTGTCTGGCCCGATGACAATAAAGAGTGGCAAGTGATTGATAGACCGCCTAATCAAGAGGGGTGGCAAAAGTATGAAGGGGTTTTTCGTTCTTTTCGTGATAAACGCTTAGGGTCTCCCGAACAGCCGCTGATCATGCGTTTTTCTGCTGAAGCACAAGTGAAGTTTTATGAATGGTTAGAGCATCTTCATAAAGAGGCAAAAGGAGGTAGTTACTCAGAAAGCTTACAATCGCATCTTTTGAAAATGCCTAAGACCATAGTAAGTCTTGCATTGATTTTTGAATTAATCGAAGGGGGGCGTTTTGAAATCAATAAAGGTGCCCTTCAAACAGCCTTGCGATGGGAAAAATATTTGTTCAGTCATGTCAAAAGGCTCTATGCGGCGGCGGATAGCTTAGCAACAGAGGGGGCAAAATTGATTGTCGAGCGCTGTGATCATTTACCCGATGTCTTTACTTTACGTGATATTCATCAAAGAAGTTGGACGCATTTAAAAGATAATCAAACCGTTAAGCAAGCTTTAGAGCTTTTATGTCGTTGTAACTATATTCGTGAATTTCCTATAGAGGGGAATGAATTAGGTCGGCGTCCTGATAGACGGTATGAATGGCATCCTTTGGTTAAAAACAACAGCATAAAACAATAAAGAAATCTCTTTTGAAGTCTTTAAGACAACCACGCAAAACTCTTTTTATGGCATTCTCATCAAGGAACTTTTTTCCAAAAGCAAATGATCTGAGTGACCTTATCAGAAGAGTTTTGTCAGTCTTGTCAGTTCATTCTAGCTCCTATATTATTTTTTTTAATGAGAGAAAATTAAAAACATTATATTTCAATATGTTAGTATTTTTAACGATACAACCTATATCGACAATACAACCTTAAATACAATCCATAATATATATTTTTCAGTTTGTGTCTGTAAATTGAACTAACAAACTAGATTACTTTAGTGACTCATAAAACCTATCAAAATAATCATTATGATATTTTAAAAGCACATGCTTCATTTGTCTTTTTTCCTAAAATAAACAGCAAATTTCACTATTTTGCTGATCTGATCTCTCTCATGGGCTGCGGATAAACAGCATTTAAAAACTCTTTTGAAAAAATTATCGGCTTTTTTAGCATTTTTCTGCATTTTTTCTCAATTCGTTCAAAATGGATTTAATAAGCTTCGTTTTAATTCTTTTGAAGAGACTTAAACCCCCTATACGAAAACGGAACTCTGTTGTAACAGGGCGTGAACTGGATCATTTGCACGTGAATTATGAAACTGTAAAACCTTATCCCGTAACCTTTAAAAAAGGTAATCCAAAAGTTACAGAGATCTCTAATCCAGAAAAATTCTATTACATGACTGAAATGAAATTCGCAAAAACAGGTAAAGAGAAAGATAAAACCACTGTTATTTATAATAACAATATCACAATAACAGATATCCCTCTTGACGCTTATGAGTATATCGTCAATGGTAAACCCGCTCTTGAATGGGTTATGGGGCGTCAATGTGTAAAGACTGATAAAAAGAGTGGCATTGTTAATGATGCCAATCGTTATGCTGTTGAAACCATTGGCAACCCTGCCTACCCTCTAGAGTTATTTCAGAGGGTTATTACCGTAAGTTTAGAGACAATGAAAATTGTTAAGAACTTACCAAAATTAGAAATTAGAGAAACTGAATAGACTTGGCTTGCTAAACTCACAAAGGGGTATAGAATCTTATAACCATAATCTATACCTCTCTTGTTAAGTTGATTAGATACAATCTTTAAAAGGAGTGTTTATATGCATTATTCTAAAAAGAAGAAACTTACACTTTTAAATACTCTACTTTGAATTGCTTTAAGACTTTTAAGAAATCCCATCTTAAAGTGAATACGCTTCTTTTACATTGCCTTTAAAAGATTAAACCGTAATCTAAAATGAGTGCTTTATTGTTATCAGAAGCTTTATTTAAAGAGGGTTATGTATATTCATTTTCTTATATTACTTATAGGTTTTGAATGTTTCTACCCCCCCAAAACCCTTACAAAACATAGAGCATTAGTTGAATTTATAGGTTGTACTATTGATATAGGTTGTTTTTTGAAAAATTGATAAAAAATAACATATTGAAATATAATGACTTTTATTTTTTATTGAAAAATATGTAAAGGGGGGCGTAAAAAGCACCTCCCCCCCCCCAAAAACTCATAACCATAATGGTCTTGATAGCATTTATTATGATTATAATCCCTTTCTTTTGAAAGGCTTTAAAGGTTACATACTCTCATAAGACATGTTTTAATCATTCACTAAATGATCACTTTTGTCGATTCAATGTACTGACATAAACTGACAAATATATATTTACAGTTGTATTTATTTGTTATGGCTGTTTTAATAAGTTGTATTTTGAAAAATTCATAAAACTTAACTTATTGAAATATAATGATTTTAATTTTCTCTCATTTAAAAAAAATGATATAGGTTCTAAAAAGAACTGACAAAAATGACAAAAGTTTATTAAAAGGGATTTTGCTCATCTCTATAATTATCATTCTCTCTTTAGATGTTTTCATAAAAAGCAGTAAATCATAATTATCATATATTCTATTTATCATTTCTCTTATGAAAATGGAAAATGATGCCATGGCTATAAAGAACATAACAGCTATAGAGAAAGCAAAAATGCAAATGAAATCGTTTGTTATAAAGACAGTCCCTATAAAAGGCTGTTAAGTCTAAAATGTGTTATTAAAAGAAATTAACAGAAATCTTAAAAACCATTTAGTGACAAAATTGATAGGTTATAAAGTTTAAAATACGCATTATGAGAGCGTTTCTAAAATATTATAAATGTATAGATTCAGAAAATAACGCAATCGTTTCATAAAACCTATAATATAGCTTTAAAAGCATATAAATATAAAAGAAGCAATTCATAATCATAAGATATTATCAATACACAACGTATTTAAAAAATACAAAAAAATATCAAAAAAAGATAAAATATTATTTGACAATAAATACGTATTTTGTTATATGAAGACGATACGCTAATTTTTGTATTGTTATCCCCATTTCTTCTAAAAAAGCTACTTTTAGAACTTCACTAGAATGGGCGGGGTTATGCGTCATTTGTTTTCATTCCTTTCATCAATGGTAATCTTGATAATCAACAAGCTCCACATCTGTTCCGATAAAGCGAAAAATAACACGCCAATTTCCATTCATCTTAAAAAGTATATTACTCTTTATGCGCATTGGGAACGGCTTTTCTAGATCCTAGTAAGCTGAATATATAGCCTTGTCCGATTAGAACTCCAAAAATCGTAATAAAAACGCCTATGATTTGCATGATTTGAGGGATGAAGCCGAACAGGATTTGCACCAATAAGGCTGAAATAGGTACAAAATTGAAAAATATCGCCGTCTTACCCGGACCTCGGATCGCTATTCCAATATTCCAAAATAGGTAGGCTAAAACTGATCCTGCAACCCCCATCCAAAGGAGTGCGAATAAACTAGCGCCGGACATAGACATCGTTTCTTGAAGAGGGGATTCGAATAAAAAGGTTAGGACGCCAAGGGCGACGGTGCCAGAGAGCATCGTCCAGCTTGTTGTTTCAAGCGGGGTTGCGTTCTTGACAAATGACCGCGTGCCCACGGTATAGAACGCCCAACCAATGGAACCTAAAAGAATCATAATATCTCCTTTGGCAAAGGAAACATGGTTAGACAAAAATCTCCCATTTGTTATGACTAAATAGACCCCGAACATGCTAATGAGCATCCCTATAACCCTCTCACAGGTTGGGAAAGATTTATTCATGATAGCTTCAATAATATTAGCACTAATAGGGGTTGTCGCCATGATGAGGGAGGCTGTTATGGGATTTGACGTTTGCAAGCCAACAAATAAAGCGCCATTAAACCCTGCCACACCGATAATCCCTAGGAAAATATAAGAAATAAAATTTTGCGATAAAACATGCCACCGCAAGCCTTCTTTGAAAATCATAATTAAAAATATGGCGATTACGGCAATGAGAAACCGCTCAAAAGAAGCTGTCCATGGAGAAACAGTCGTTAAAGCTATCTTAGTGGCTTGGAAATTGGAACCCCAAAAAAAGGTTCCTACGAGGGTTAAGACAAGAGCTATTCTGGGCGTGATTTTCATTGGATAGATCCTTATACTTGATACCAAAGTGGAGCATCGAGACGTATAGAAGAAATTTGTGCGGTATTAGATGAGGAAAGAATAAAGTTGACCGCGGAAGCAATGTCATCTGGGTGAAGCATTTTGGCAAGATTCTCTGGAGGTATCTCTGGGAATCCTTTAAAATTGCGACGAAAATCCGTATTAACTTTATCAACTTGGATTGAACAAACACGAATATTTTGTGGCATTCCCCATAAGCGCAACCCACCAGTATAGCCCTCTACAGCAAATTTAGAAGAAGAATATGAAATTAAAGAAGGATTGTATTCTACACCCCATATGGATGAAATATTTATAATATCGGCGCGAATTTCCTTTTTTAGATAGGGTAAAGTAGCAGCTGTTATATAGAACATTCCTTTAATATTCACATCAAATGTTTCAGCACATTCTTGAGCATCAATTGTTTCTGGATCGCCACTATAACAAATGCCTGCTACATTAACTAAGACATCAAGACCACCAAATTCTGAGATAACCTTATGGACAGAAGAGTCAATGGCTTCTTTATCGCGGATATCAACAATCAATTTACATAAGCCTGCCGTATCGATGGAGGTTGGTAGTTCTATGTCAATGATGTCTGCACTTGCTACCTTATGACCATTTTTCAATAAGTTTAGAACAATTGCTTTACCGATGCCGCGAGCGCCTCCTGTGACTAAAATACGTTTCTGTTGTTGTGAGTAAATTCCGGTCGTGTTTTTTATCATTTCGTTTAGCATTTTCTATACCTGAAGTTGTAATCATTAATATTCAGCTAGTTTATTTTTAGCCATGCATTATGTATTACTGTATTATGTTTAATATATTGAGTATTATTAAATTGTTTAAATAATAAGATAGCCTTAAAGTTTATTGTGATTAGGTTGAATAACTAAAGAACTGATATTTCATGTAAAGACGTCTCATTAAAAGGAAATACCTTTTTAGAGGAGAATGCTAGAGTTTGTGATTCTTTAGGTAGATTTAAACAGCGCCAACCATGCTTGTGAGCATACGCCTCAAGCAAAGGATCGCCAATAACAGCGACAGGATGACCTACAAGCTTCAGCATATGCTCATCGGAAATATCATCACCGTAGGCCCAGCAGTTCTTAAGGTCACCACCATGTTTTTCAATAAAATCCTGAATCGCAAGCGCTTTTCCAACGCCGATCGTTTGCGGAGGGACGAAACGGCCATTATATTTTTGCCCATCATGCAATAGTTTTGTGGACAAGATGTAAGGTACACCTAGATGTTCTGCAATGGGGGCTAGAATTTCTATAAAAGAGCCGGATACTAAGACCGGCTCAATTTTTTTGCTATGATGGGATTTTAGTTCTGTTACTACTTCTTGGATTAAGAAAGTAGGATTAATCAACGCGCGCTTTGCCCAAGTTTCTGCACATCTTGTTACTTCTGCTACAGCACGTCCGGCAAAAAATTCATAAAAGCGACGGTTTATTACGCTGCGCGGACTCTGGTTATCATGGTGTGCACGTAAAATAGCAGTAGTATCTGCATATTCCTCTTGGTGAGCGTTGGTTGAAAAACCTAGCCAAGATTTATACCAGAAATCGTGGAAAGCGAGCATACTCTTGCTCCGAATAAGGGTGCCATCTACATCGAAGAATGCATACGCAAGGCTCATTATTAATTTCTCCCTTCAAAAAAAATTAAATACTTTATAATGTTGTTTGTTCTTTATAAGCATGGATATGATTTATTCGTAATATTAATCCTTTGTTGTGAATTCCCAGAAACCTGTTTTTTTGAGCTTTAGCTGCGCGTGGACATCCCCTCCTAAGCCATACCATCCGATCGCACCGCCTCGATTCATTTGATAACTCATCCAAAGCAAGACGATATTTACTATTCGATTAGCAGAGGGATCGTTCACAGATGGAAACGGATTGGGTAATATTGCTTGATAAAAGGCATGCCCATCAGCATCTGCCAGTAGTATATTGGGAAGACCAAGTGGGCCGGGTCGTGTAGGTGCATGGGGATTCAGATCATGTTGCCGTAGTGCCATAATTGTGTAAAGACTGTTAGGAATTAACCCCAAAAATTCAAAACGAAAATGTCCTGTTCGTTGGTCGTTAGGGACGGAAACTTCCATGGATCCTTTCGCTTTACACCATTGTTCAAGGGTTATCGGCGCAGTAATCTTTCTACCATCTTGGTTTCGAGCGTCTGGTATTGGTACTTCATGGAAGCCATAGCTTGGCAGATAAATATTTTTCGCATTGGGGCATTGCGCTGGTGCAAATATTACTGGATAATTATTGCATGGTAATGGTAAGGGCAGAGTATGTAATACAAGAGAGGCATCACTACTAGAAAGAGGATCTGAAAGTTCTTTTATGATATCGTAGGGAGCATTCTTGCCGAATTCAGGAGTTACAGTAGAGGTTGATACCAAAGCTCTTCCCCACTCTGAGGTAAGTTCTCCATGGGAATTCATGCGATTGATTTGTCCAATAACAATAAAATTTCCCTTTTCATCCATTACTTCGCTCGGGGGATAAGTCGGTCCTTGTGTAGTCAAACTTAGTTCGTACATTATTGTTTTCATAGATAATGCCTCTACGCAAGATAAACATTTTCAAGGTTCTCAGCTTTCCGCGAGATAGAGTCCCTACCTGTTTGCTTGTTAAGAAATTTAATCGCTTGTTTGTGTTCATTCTTCTTTAGTTTTTCTGCATGATAAGCAGTAAACTGAAAGGAAAGAGTAGCGGCGCTCGTGTCGCCTTGGTTAACTGATATAGTTATATCGAAGTGAAGGCGAGATAATCTGGATATATCGCTAGAGTTAATTCGATAGTTAAAAACAACGTCAAGAGGGAATACAAACCCTGTAAAATTGGCAGCCAGGCTATTTAACACGAAGTAATACGGCTCCGTCCAGTTATCTCCGATAAAATATTCCTCAGTAACTGCTAAAAACATTTGACGAGCTGCTTCAATCAACACCATACCTTGTATATGTTGTCCAGTTTGATGATCATTCATTAGTTCTGACCGTTCATCCAATATTAAGTGAGATTCAAAATTATGCTCATCTAAACGTTTCGGGTGAGAGATAATCGCATTTCTGATGTAGTGCTTATGACTTTGCAGGCGGCTAACGCGAAGTGGACGCTGTAGTAGAGGAGAAATATCAATCCCGTGGGCTGCGAGTGGATATAGTCCTTGGTCATAAAGAGCTTGAGCTTGAACTTCTGTTAACCCTTGACCGCTAACAAGTTGACTATTACTAGGTAAATTGGCAAAGGAATTTGTACGTATCATCTCTAAAATTTCCCAAAAAGTCTTAACGTTTTCATGTATACTAAATTCATGAAATTTATTGCCAACTATAAAAATTTTCTTATTAGATGTATTTTTCATTGTGCTCCCTGCCTCAAAATTATAACTAATTTTAACTCTCTTTTTATATCTCTTTGATTTATTTGAAATAAAAACATACTCTTCATAAAATTATTATATGGCTTTAAAAATCGGTAACTACGTTATTGATCAAATATAAGCAAAAATTTACCAAAATAATTACATTACTTAAAACATACATGGCTTTTCGGTAATATTATAGAAGAGTAAGCGCTCATTTTTAGCAATCACTACCCTCCACTCAAACCAAAAGCTGCAGCTTAGTTTTACAGCTGTCGCCGTAGTTCGTTGTTAATTAATAAAGCGTTTGTAAATTTTTGTATAAAGTCCACCTTCTCCACCCGTGATAAAATTGTCTCCGGCCTTTTTAATTATCTCTTGATAGCGCGGAGAAGAAAAAAGGCTCTTATAGATCTCAGGATCAACAGAAAAACCGGAGAGAAACATAACACCCGGCTCTGTACTAATGATGGAATGATAAGCAATAAACTCTTCAACCTCAGATGCCTTGCGTACTACGTCAAAAATGGTTTTGTCTCGCCATTGGCGGTAGGAGGTAAAACGGCTTGGAGGAACCTCAATATGACGCAGCTGCAGATACGGTGTGCTAGGCAAAGACTGCTTGAGCACTTTTACCGATTCAACATAGGTCAAAAGTTGACGACGAAAGTCGTTCACAAGATCTTCTCCCAATAATTTTAATTCAAGCTCCCATATTCCCGGCAAGCTCTCAATCTGTTTTAATGAGGGCAAGGCTCTCAACTGCAGAACAGTCCTATTATCAAGAGATACAAACACCGTAGCCTGCTGCTCAGATTTTTCTGCTGTGATCTGCCTCCATTTCTTAGCTACTGTAAGAGTTTGGTTTTCTTTAGGATATATTTCTGTAATTAAAAGATACGGTGTAGACATTAAATTCTTCTTGAAATTAAGAAAAAAATTAAATTCGTAAGTATCACGCTTTTGATAATAATGATGTTGCTGGCAAATAAATTTCTCTATGTCTCCTTGCGTGAGGCAAAAACTTCTTTAGCAATTTCAACGACATTAATCGCTGCAGGAAAGCCTACATAAGGAGCAATGTGAATTGCTAATTCAATCACCTGTTCGGGCGTGCCAGCTACATTAAGCAGACCCTGTATATGCAGCTTCAGCTGTGGAATCGCAGTTCCTAACGCTGCCACCGTTATAATTTCCCGTTCAAAGAAGTTGAGGATAGGCCGTGTGTAGATATCACCAAACCCAAACTCAACAACAAAACGAGCTAAGTCTGGAGCAATGCTACCCAGTGTCTTAATAATCATTTGTCCATCGGGGCCATCAATATGTTCTAGTGCCTTCAGTCCAGATTCGTAGCGATCCTCGCATACTAATGGCGAGCCGCAACTAGATATGAAGTCTAGTTCTTTTCATCAAAGACCTCTTTTGCAGCAAAAACACTATTTAAGGCTGCTGGAAACCCTGCATAAAGTGCCAACTGTATCATTACTTCAATCAGCTCAGCAGGACTACACCCAATATTAAGAGCACTGGTAAGGTGGAATTTGAGTTGCCGTCTTGCATTACCGAGAGTTGCAAAGATGGCAACGGTGGCAAGCTGCCGAATACGGCTTGTTAAGTGAGGTCGCTCATAAATTTCTCCATACACAAAAGAGATGATGAATTTTGCGAGATCAGGGGCAACATCGGCCATTTCTTCAAGAATTGAAGGGGTCTCGACCAATTCCATAGAGCGTAAACGCTCCACGCCCAATTCATAAGTATTTTTCTTATAATTTACACATGAATTGCTATCGTGCTTTAATATCCTAGTCAATCATTTTTGTAAATTTATTTTATATTATTTTTCATTTTTTACATTATAGGCAATCCTTATGAAGCTATAGCAGATAGTAAGGGATTTTTCTATGGCATTAATATTACGTTGATGCAGCAGGCACGTGTAGCCTTTCCAGACGTTGTACTTAAGACTGAGCTAAAATTAGCAAATTAAACCCTTCTTATTCGTATTTGCGCAAGAGAACTGAGGTGTAACTTGTTGAGCGTAGAAACACACCATGCATGATTATGTGCGCATTGAGCTATAGGACTTAGTTGTATTTAGTATTTTGCGGCTTGAATTTACCGAGGAAAGTGCGAAGCGTTAAATTTATAACAGATGCTACTGACTTACCTCTAATCTAGTAAAGTTCTATCATGACAAAGCCATTTGTTGGGGTGTACGGAAGAGCTTTGTTTTTAACTCAAGTTAGAGGTATGTAATAGCAGATGAGTGCAGTACTCCTTTGCTGCAAAGTCCTCCAATCGGTTTAGCTAAAAATATTATGCCGCAATTAGGTGCCCAATATAGCTTGATCATGTCTATAAATTTTGGTTTAATACCTTTAGCACTGGAGAACTTTAGTAAAATTAATGCTGTGTGCCTCTATCAAGTTGTAAAATATATTATGCTTTAAGATCTCGGTAAAAATTTTCATGAGAGCCAAGTGCTAACAAGGTCAAAGTAATCGTGTGATCTTCATAGCTGTAAGCAAGCAGCGTCAATTGCTTGGCCATTTTAAATTTATAGACAAAAACACCAGAAAGATCACCTGTTTTGGCTTGACCAATGGTGGGCGTTTTCATAATGACGCGAACAGCTTGGTCTAGATCTTGTTTTTGGTTGGCATGCAGTTTTTTGACAGTTTTTTTAAATGAATGGGTTTGTAAAACTTGCATAGATTCAGCCAAATTCGAATGCTGTTACATCGCCATCTGCATTTTCTTGTTGTCCAAGTAAGATTGCTTGAATAAATTGAAAGGAGAGATCTGGATTTTCTTCGGCTATTTTGCCCATACGCGACCAATATTCAATTTGCTTAGGAACCGAGCGGCTATAAACAGACGCGTAACGCTTAGCCTCATTAATGAGATCATCAGACAGTTTAACAGTTGTAGCCATGACTATACTCCTACCTTACAATAAGGTGGTAATATAGTTCAAAAGGTGTTAAAAAGCAACCTTTGAAACACAATAACCTTAGCAGATCTCTAACACAATTCCTTCTCTCACAGCCATCTTTCTTAATATCTGAAAGAAGAGAAAATAAAAGATAAATTTAGAACTAAATGATCGAGAATAAGCTCTAAAAAGGTTCGGGATAGGCAGAAAATAAGTTAAAAGAATCAACGGAATCAAAATTCCCGAACTTCTATATAATCTATTGATTTTATATAAATATAGCATTCCTACCCCCTCCGCCACAGCACTTTTGTCGTGCTATAAATTATTGATTCTATATGTCTTGTATGTAGCTTGTCAGCAGGTTTTGCAGAATTTGACAGCAGGTTTTGCAGCAATTCATTTTTAAAATTCACGTCTTTTTTAAAAAATTAAAGGGGTTTTCAAAGGGTCTTCAAAGATCATTTAAAGACCCTTTAAGGCAGCTTTTTCTCCTTTGCTAAAAGTCGCAATTTGAGATGATAAGCTCTTGAGCTGGAATTGGATTATTTGAACTGCATGTATAAGATATGGTGACCTCTTTTATCTTAAATGGGCTAAAGCTTTTGCGAATCTCCGGCACATCATTGAGTGACAGAAGAAACTTTCCCTTTAATTGTGCAAGCAGTGTGGACATCCTCTGATAATCCTCTCGCTTAAACAAATCCTTGCCATAGTAATCCTCAACACCCCAATAAGGCGGATCAAGGTAAAACAAGATGTTGGGACGATCATAGCGCCTAATAAACTCAAACCAATCTAAATGTTCAATGGTCACACCTGCTAAACGACGGTAAATAAGCTTTAAGGAGGCTTCAAGTTTGAGACTATTAAACCGTGCACCACAGTGTGGATCAACTCCAAACGTCTGTTTTGCCACTTTGCCACCAAAACTCAACCGCTGCAGATATAAAAACCGCAATGCCCGCTCTAAATCTGTCAGGGTCTTGGGATCTTGGGTGCGTAACCGTTCAAACGCCTCACGGCTACTCACCTGGAACTCCAACAGATCCATGAAAGGGTAATAATGGCGTTGCAACACCCGAAAAAAAATTCACCACATCACCTAAACGATCATTGATCACTTCATATAAAGGAACTAATTTTCTCCTTAAAGATACAACGTATTGATTTATAATGATAATCTAGCGTTATTCATATTGAATGAGAACCCTGAATAACGTAAGATTCTCTCATTTTAAA
>NZ_JBHIOR010000025.1:0-11292 GCF_042195605.1 Bartonella sp. AP88HLJMH
GTATCCATATAGAAACCATTGTCATGCTGCACGCTGCCATAAGCTGTTAGTGACCATTTATCCAATGTGCTCTTACTGGCATCCGCTATGTCCTTTGGAGTGAAAGACAGCCGCCCATAGGTGCCTACAAGACCGAAATGTGTTGTGGTATTTTGTCCTTCTAATGCCGCGAATGCAACACCGGCTTGTAGAGCAGCATAGCGGATATCAGCACCATAACCATATTTGAGAGGTCCACGTTCAGAAGATAAGGTTCCTGTGTTTCCGTAAGTATAGAGGAAGAAACCGGTTTGTTTTTCCTCTTCTTTTCCTAAGACAGATGTTCTGATATTGGCTAAAAGCGCGTTTTGTTTAGCCATATCGGTTAATCCACTATAGAAGAGAGCATTTGGCATGACTAAGTAACTGGCCGTTTGTGCTACAGGGACGATCACACTTGGACCAGAACCAGAATCTGTTTCAAGAATTTCTTTATGTAAGCGGAAATCCCAGAAATTTTCATTCTTTTCATCAAAGAGGCTTTGTGCAACATCGGCTGTACCGTGGCTTGACTCTGGTCCATAGGCCGTTAGCGTATATTTATAAGGCAAACGATTTCTTGTGGTATAGCCATTTACGAGTTTGAAAGAGTCTTCTTGTGCTTTTCCAGATACTTGAATGAGCGAGAGGCCACCTATATTGGAAGGATCAGCAGCATTGACTACACTACTTTCATCTCCTGAATCGCTTTTGATATAAACTGTTGTGGAGCCTGAGACATCACCGTGGATCAGAAGTCTATCGGTTTTTTGATCGGCACTTGCTACGCCATCACTCCAAGCAATGTTGAAGTAAATCTTTGCGTCTCCCGTTGCGTTGTAGACTGTTTGCGTATCTGGTTTACCAGATCCTATATGCAATGTGTGATAATGATCTTCTACCAGTCCATCAAAAACAATAGAGCTGTTATCGAGATTAAGCGTGGAAATATCAGAACGAGATCTTTGAGCGATATCAAGCAGATTGCCATCATCATCTTTTTCTTTTGTACTGGTCTTTAGTGTCCATGTTGTCTTGTTTTTTAGATCAAAACGTACATTTCTGTCTTTAGAAATATTTGCTCTGCCTTCTAAAGTTGAATGATCAGCGCTTAAGGTGAAGGTGCCATTGGAGATCGCTTTAACCTCTTTATTGTTCCAATAATTGTCATTTTTCCAAGATTTTGGATCTTCGAAAAGACCATCTCCTAACAATACATCGGCATGGATTTCTGAATTTTTGAGATTTGCTGTACCGATTGATAAAGTTGGAATATCTTCAATGTTATCGTTAGTGAAAGCTCCAATGAAAATTCCAGTACCATTTTCAGCGTGAATATCTGCATTGGTTAAATTGATTTCACTATTTTGATGTTTTTGCGGATCATTTGATTCATCGGTTTTGGTATTAGGGAGAGCTAAGAACTGCAAGCCGCTGATTCCTGCTGTTACAGAAACATCTTTGAGATCAATATGTCCATTAGCTGCCGCCCATAGTGCAACTTTTTTTGCTTCTATTTTATTTTTTATTGTATTCTCTGCTGCTCCAATATAACCATTCGTCATCTTAATTGTGCTATTATTTCCTGCAAAAAGACCAACATCAAAATTTTGAATGATTGTTTTACCATTTAATTCGATTGCACTATCAGACTCCGCAACGTTTACAGCAACGGTTTGTTGTTTACTTTCACCACCAGTTATTGTTAAATCTCCGCTAATGATTTTACTTCCACCGTCTGCATAAAAACCTTCATCAACATTTTGAATGGTTGTTTTGCCCATTAACCTAACTTCACTACCAGAGTCCGATGTCCATATACCAGTGCGCTCGTTGTCGGGGCCTTCAAGTGCTTCACCACCGATTATCGATAAGTTTTCGCTAATGATTTTACCACCGTTAACTGCTCCAAGGCCGCCCAAAGTATTGTTAATTATTGTATCACCATGCAATTGAATTGTGCTGTCATTGCCACTTACAAATGCACCGCTTCCTTTTCCCTCTGTTGTTAGAGCAACATCTGTGGCATCAATATGCCCTCCGTTGATTGCGAATAACGCTGTTTTGTTCGCGGCTACGGATCCTCCCGTCATTATGATCTTAGATCCTGAACCGTCTGCAAGGAGTCCTTCGCCATTAGATGATGTAATGTTAGCATTGTTTTTTAAGATAATCGTACTGCTGGTTTCGGCGCTTCCTCCTACATCACGTCCACTAAATGATCCTCCTGAGACCGTTATTGTTGAGTGGTTATTTGCAACTATACTGGCGGCTGCTTGAGTCACTGTTACATCTTTTAAAGTGACGGTACTTTTATCTGCTTTTATTCCAAAGTTCAGTAACGCATCGTCTTTATTATTCGATATCTTCACACCTTCCAGCTTGTTTTCACCGCTGTTACTGTTTAAAAAGCCGGCACCAACTAGAGAAGTTTTAATGGTCCCTCCAGTCATGTTTATTGCGCCACCATCGTTTGTTGTAAGTCCAATTTCACTATTACTAATCGTTGTTCCTTCAAGCAATTCAACTACACTGCCTTCGCCATTAGAAAATACACCAGACGATATATCTTCGTCACCTAGAGATACATCTGTAACATTTAGAGACACATTTGTGACCGTAATATGTCCACCATTTTCAGCAACCAATGCATTACCTTTCCCCGTGACGGTTCCTCCCGTCATGCTGATGGTGGAGTTTGAACTATTTGCATAGAGTCCAATGTTATCAGATGATGTAATGTTTGCATTGTTGGTTAAAGTGATGGCGCTGCCGTTTTGAGCAGATATTGTTGTATTTTGTGCATGAAATGATCCTCCTGAGGCTGTTATTGTCGAGTGATCATCTGCAACTAAGGCATTGGTTGCTTGCATGACGGTTACATCTTTTAAAGTGACGGTACTTTTATCTGCTTTTATTCCAAAGTTCAGTAACGCATCGTCTTTACTATTCGATATCTTTACACCTTCTAGCTTGTTTTCGCTGTTGTTACTGTTTAAGAAGCCAGCACCAACTAGAGAAGTTTTAATGGCTCCTCCAGTCATCTTGATTGCACCATCGTTTAGTGCTTGAAGCCCGAGTGCACTATTACTAATAGTTGTATTTCCAAGTAATTCAATTACACTGCCTTCACCAACAGAAAATACACCAGACGATATATAGTCGTCACTTGGAGCCACATCTGTGACAGTTAGAGCCACATCTGCAACAGTAATATGTCCACCATTTTCAGCAACCAATGCATTACCTTTCCCCGTGACAGTTCCTCCCGTCATTGTGATGGTGGATTTTGAACCTTCTGCATAGAGTCCAACATTATCAGATGATGTAATGTTTGCATCATTGGTTAAAGTGATAGTGCTGCCGCTTTTAGCAGATATTGTTGTATTTTGTGCATGAAATGATCCTCCCGAGATTGTTATTGTCGAATCATTCTCTGCAAATATGCCGGCGGCTGCTTGAGTCACTGTTACATCTTTTAAAGTAACGGTACTTTTATCTGCTTTTATCCCAAAGTTCAGTGGCGTATCGTCTTTATCACTCGATATTGTCACATTTTCTAGTTTGTTTTCATGACTGTTACTGTTTAAGAATCCAGCACCAGCTGCAGAAGCTGTAATGGTTCCTCCAATCATCTTGATTGCGCCATCATTTTGGAATGCAAGCCCGATTGCACTACCACTAATTGTGGTCTTTCCAAGCAATTCAATTACACTATTTGCGCCATTAGAAAATACACCAAATGACTTATCGCTATCATTTGTTTTTAGGGTAACATCTGTAACAGTAATATGACCACCATCTTCAGCAACCAAAGCACTCGCTTTTCCCGTGACGTTTCCTTCTATCATTGTGATGGAGGAGTTTGAATCTTTTGCATATAATCCAACATCATCAGATGATGTAATTTTTGCACCGTTTGTTAAAGTGATGGCGCTGCCGTTTTGAGCAGATATTGTTGTATTTTGTGCATGAAATGATCCTCCCGAGATTGTTATTGTCGAATCATGATCTGCAAATATACCGGCGGCTGCTTGAGTCACTGTTACATCTTTTAAAGTGACGGTACCTTTATCTGCTTTTATTCCAAAGTTCAGTGGCGCATCGTCTTTACCACTCGATATTGTCACATTTTCTAGTTTGTTTTCACGGCTGTTACTGTTTAAGAAGCCAGCACCAGCTGCAGAAGCTGTAATGGTTCCCCCAGTCATCTTGATTACACCACCGTTTTGTGCTTGAAGCCCGATTGCACTATCACTAATCGTTGTCTTTCCAAGTAATTCAATCATGCTACCAAGGTCATCAGAAGCTACACCAAGTCCATCACCATTTGTTTTTAGGGTGACATCTGTAACAGTAATATGGCCACCGTATGTTGTCGTTACTGCTTCCTCTTTCGCTGTAATGCTCCCTCCTGTCATTTCGATGATGGACTTTGAACCTTCCGCATAGAGCCCAGCATCGTTATATGATGTAATTTTTGCACCGCCAGTTAAAGTGATGTTGCCGCCGTTTTGAGCAAATATTGCTGCTTTTTCTGCATCAAATGATCCTCCTAAGACTTTTACTGTGGAATCATATGCATCTATGGCAGTTTGTGCTTGCGTCACTGTTACATTATTTAAAGTGACATTACTGTTAGTTGCCTTGATTCCATTGATTAGTGGCGCATCATCTTTCCCACTTGATGTCACTACATCTTTCAGTTCGTTTTCTTTGCTCTTGCTATCTAAAAAGAATGCACCAACTTTGGACGCTGTAATGCTTCCCCTAGTCATTGCGATTGCGCCACTTTCTTGTGTTTTTAACCCGATTGTCGCATCATTGATCTTTGTATCAGATAATTCAATCACACTGTTTTCACCTTGAGACAATGCGCCGAATCCACTCTCAATTTTAGTACCCTTATTATATGCAGGGTTATCCCCTTCTGTAGTAGGTGCACTTGTGGTATCTTCCTTAGCTGTTAGAGTACCACCCGTGACTTTAATATGACCACCTTCGTCTACAGATAATGCTGTATCTTTTCCAGTGACGCTTCCTCCTATCATTATGATTTCGCTCTTTTCATCGATGGCATGAAGTCCGTTACCATTAGATGAGGTAACGTTAGTACCGCCATTTACAGTAATGGTGGTGCCGCTCATAGCATATACACCATCCATTCTACCCTCGAATAATCCTCCGGATACGTTGATTCGAGAATTATTATCTGCGAGTATGCCAACTTCTGCGTGCGTAACGCTTACATTTGTTAAAGTGATGTTACTTTCATTATCTGATTGCACTCCAATGAGTTGAGAAACTTCATTTTTATTATTTGATATCACTACATTTTGCAGTATATTTTTATCGCTGCCGTCAATATAAACGCCAGTTTGAGAAGCTGTAATGTTCCCCCCGGTCAGGTTGATGTTAGCGCCGTCTTTTACAGAAATACCGAAACGAACATCAGAATCAGTACCTTGAATATTTAAGCTATTTAATTCAAGCGCACTGTTAGCACCTTCAACTGTTACAACATATTTATCGCTACCTGTGTCTGTATTTGTGTTTTCATTTCCAGTTACAGTTACAGTACTGCCGGTGATTTTTCCTTTGTTTTTTACATAAATAGTCTCGTACGTTTTTCCGGATATATCTTTTTCTTCGTTGGCAACGTCAAGAGTTTCAGCATGTGCAGTGAACTGGATGTTGAATAGTATGATAGCAGCCGCAGCCGTGCATGATAAAAGGGATGTTTTATACACCAGTATTCTCCTTATGAGAGCCCCCAAATATTCATTTCCCCGCAAACTTCATAAGAAGAAGTGAAAATGGATAGTTGTTATTAATTTCGATAATTGTCTTTATTTGGTAAGATATTTTTGGTTTTTTGTCAAAATTAAAAAACAAATGATATTAAATTTGTATTAATTTATATTTAACACACAATGTGTTTGTAATTATTTATATTATATAATTAAATTTATTGTAAATCTATATTATAGAAATTATAAATATTATTATAATAATTACATAAGTTATATTATTTTTTTATAAAGTAATAATAGTATTTTCTGTAATACTTCTGCATTTTTATAACTTGTCAAAGTAAGTGATGACGGTAATACTCAAACACTATTGCTAGCACTTTTGATTAGTTATACCTTATTTATCATAATATTCTAATATATTTGATCTTGATATCCAAAGGAGTTGGGTGCTCTAGTATAAGAATACATTCTTTCTCCTGTTGGGGATATTTTAATAGTATACGACTAAGTTTTTATAAGCTGTTGATGTATCGATGACATTTGAAAGAGCCAGAGCCCAAGCTTATAAATCTTAATCAATGAAGATGCTTCAAGTTGAAGGCTTGAAATCAACAGTGCTTTTATATCATCAAAGTGCACCTTCATTGAAGGATTATTGCTTTCGTTATTTCGAATTTTTGACATATTTTTGACAATAAAATCTAAAAAATTGCTTCTGAGGAATTTTTTAATATAAATAATATGTAACGTTTTTATGGCGATAGGTTTATGAGATATAAAGTTGAATTGGTAATCACCGTGATTGCTTTTACTCTCTCTGGTTGTTTTAATCTTGATTCTGAAAAAATAAAAAGAGACAAGAGGCTTTATCATGATGCATTCATGGATTGGTCGATGAAAGAAAAGTCTCTTACAAAAAATTATACTGCTATCATTATGGCTGATCCGCAACCGTGGCGTTTAAACTCTGGTGATGCCAATGGAATATCAAACAGAGAGCCATGGTTAAAGATAAATGAGCAGGTTGCTGGTGTGATAAAAGCGCACAAGGCTGCATTCCATATTGTCAATGGTGATCTGACGGAGTTTGGACAACAAAAAAACTATGATGATTATGAAAATGTTTATAAAACTCTTGGAGCACCTGTCTATGAGGGGCTAGGGAATCACGATTATGCCAATAATGTTGGTAATTGTACAAATCCTCAAGAATTCAGTTTTTACAAAGATGCTTGTGCTATAAGTGCAGTTTCAAGAATGGTATCGGAAATCAAAAAATACCGTAGTCAATTATCGCATTTCAATGCAGATGTTACTGAAAGCTTGGTTCCCATTTCGGGTGGAAATATTCGCTCGATAAGGGGGAGTTTGAGTTATTCTTGGGATTATGGAGATGTTCACTATGTGCAGCTTCACAATTATCCAAGCTATACGGTTGGTTTGAAGGGGCAGTCTACAGAAGTGCAAATCAATAAATCTTTAGATTGGCTTAGGAATGATTTAGCTGCTGCTGATGCAAGAGGTAAAGTGACAATCATTAATTTTCATGATGCGCGTGCTGCTTCCATTGATGGTGAATCCTTTTTTATTCGTAAAAAGAATGCTAAAGATTTGTCGGTCTTTAAGTCAATTATTACCTCTCATAATGTTAAAGCAATCTTCGTGGGTCACACGCATTATCAGTCTTATTGCCGTGCGAAAAATGATAAGGTTTTTGGAAATATCCCTATCTATATAGCTGGTGCGCTTTTTAATGGAGATTATTACCTCATAGATGTGAAAGGCAAGACCATTCACGTTAAAGCCTATAATGGAGAAATAGGAAAACCGCTTTTAATTAAAGATCTTGGTGTTATAGGGAAAGACACCCAATTTTCGGCAAGTTGCAGTAAGTTATAATAGGATTTGTTTCTTTGTCTTAAAGCATGAGGGAAAAAACGTATTATATGTGCGGACTTGAAGAGCAGTAGGAGTGTCTAAATGTTACTTAGGAATAGAGTGAAAAATCAGACATCTTTTTTATATCTTTTTCAAAGCTGTTAAGATTTCAGGTTATACGCTATAAGTGCAATGGTTTAATGTGAACTGAGCTTTAATACAAAGCAGAATAATGGTTTGTTATTCTATTTTTTCTTTTTAGGCTTTCATCTTTGAAGAAAGGGGAGTTTGTCAAGGGTGTGTTCATAATTTGCTAGCACATGTTGTCCAGAATTATCAAGAAGGCTGTTTCTATTAGTTTGTTGCGGTATAATTATCAAGTTATGCCCTTTGTTAGAGTTTATAATATCTACTCATGGGCAACTCTTTTCTTTTTCATAGAAAAGCTTTTTATTTTGATCAATTTTTTACTTATAATCTTCAAACAATTGATGTTTTGTGATGCTATATAATTTCTCTTGATTAACCGTATGAACTTTTAGTTGTATTACAATTTTATCTTCTTCTTTTATACGTAAGTAAATCGTTACAATAATATGATACAAATATTGGAGTCTGTTTATAGCTGTTATGGTCTCATGCAATTATCCTTAGATGACTCTCACGTGTTTTGGCAGTTTTATCTTTGCTTTGAGAGAGGTGTAAAAAGGGAATTTTAAGAAGTTCCAGTTTAGAAAGAGCTTTTTTGCCCGCGAAAAGCTCTCTGATGCTGCCAAGGCTGGTATGGAACAAGCCGGCGAAGATCTGGCTAATTCGATTGTCGATGGCTTTATGTCGTCTATCTCACAATTGATGGATTTTTGTAAATCTTTGCCTAGCCGCATTAAGGGGTGGATTGGTTCCATTGATGTAAGAGAGTTTTTGCCAAGTTTTTTGGGGGGTAAAACAGCCATTCAACCCATCGTGCAATTTGCGGGGGCGGGGCATGCAAATTACTCTGTGAGAGAACAAAGAGAGAAAGAGCGCTCCACCACCACCCACAATCAAAATGTCACAGTGCATGTTAATGGGGCGCGTGAACCCATGGCCACTGGTCGTGCGGTTGCCCATGCTTTGCAACGGGCACGCGCTAATGCGCTGCATGGCGGGACAGAATGAGGGGAGGGAGCCTATGAGAGATCCTTTGATGATGTTAGGTCCGCATCAATTTTATGTGGACTGGCTAAATTTCCAATCTTTTGAAGAAGAGTTTTCTGCCTCATGGGTTTGTATGGAGCGTTTTGGCAAGGCACCCAGTTTGCAATTTACTGGCTATGGCAATGATCCCAAAACCATTCATGGGGTTTGGTTTCCAGAAGAATTTGGGGACCGGGTAGCGATAGATGCCATCACTACAACTATCCGAAGAGCCAAGCCGGTCCAGATGCTTCGTTGGATCAATGATACGACCTATAGTGTCCTTCTCCATGGACCCGTAGTAATCACCACGATCAATAAAGACCATGACTATATCAGTCGCTCTGGTCAATCCCAGCGCATCCGCTATTCCATTACGCTCTTGCCCTTTTTTAATGGCGGAAAACCACAAGGACAATACCAAGAGAGACAATATCAAATGGGGTATTACCAAGAGGGACAAACTCTATGAAGATACCCAAAAAGCGCGTTATTGTAGAGCTAGAGGATATGAGCCTCGATCTCCTCTGCTTTCACCATGCCATGGCAGTGTTCAGAGACCGCATCCAAGTTGGGGCACTAAACGGTTATTTAGAAGCCACACTGGAAGCTAATCCAGAGATTGCCAAATATGGTGTGTTTTTACCACGGGGCTTAAAGGTCATGCTGCCTGAATTTGTGTTGTCTAATCCCCAAAGCATGGTGAAGCGGTTATGGGATTAACGCGTACACACCCTTTTATTGTGGTCAAGGTGGGAGACAAGCCTGTTCATGAGGTTTTTTACCAGCGTCTTTTAACCGCAACCATTACGGACCATGCTGGGAATGAAGCCGATACATTTGAAGCAGAGTTGGATGATAGTGGCAATGATTTAGAGATTCCCTCAAGCAATAGTGCGCTACAGGTGATCTTTGGTTATGAGAACAGCATCAGTGCATTTATGGGGTGTTTTGTTGTCGAATCGGTTGTAAGTTGTGGGGGCAGTGATGGAGAGATCTTGCGCCTTTGTGGCAAAAGCGCTTCGATGCGTAAAGAGCTCAAAGAACAGGTGAGTGAGCATTTTGATCACAAAACTGTTGGTGAGATTGTCGAGACACTCGCCAAACGCCATGGCTATCAAGCAAAAGTCAGTCCTCAGTTCACTCAACAAACTTTGCCTTATGTGATTCGCACAGATCAATCGGCTGTTGATTTTTTAACCCGCCTTGCCGATCGCATGCGGGCACGTTTTTTGATCAAGGACAATAAGTTTTTATTTTTAAGCGGAGATAACTTACCAGCACTCGACATCCATAAGCATGACTGTTCTAGCTGGGAATTCACCCTCGAGCCACGCACGCAATATGGCACCATTGAAGCTGCTTATTTTGATCGTTCAAAAGGGCAGCAATGCCAAGTTAAGCATCAGACAGGGTTTAGCGGTCCCGTGCGGCGTTTACGGACTTGTTACACTTGTGAGGAGGAAGCACGAGCTGCTGCTGCTTCCGAGTCGGACAGGTTGTGTCGTGCTGTGGGCAGTGGCTCCTTGACCCTTGAGGGACGCCCAGAAATCATGGCGGATCAACCTCTGCTTCTTCAAGGGTTTCGTGGGCAAATCAATGGGCCATGGAAAGCTTCCACTGTCACCCACTGCTATGAAAAACAAAGTGGATACATCACAGAAATCACACTCGAGGCACCAAACAAGGGAAAAGAAAGCAATGAGAACATTGAACATGCTAAAAACAGAAAATCCAAGAGATAATTTTGCTTCTTCTTTTCGTCAACTTCCCCATAATATTGAAGCAGAGCAGGCATTACTTGGAGCAATCCTGATTAATAATAATGCACTCGATCACGTTTCAGACTTTCTCAAAGCAGAACATTTTTTTGAAACGCTACACCAAAAGATCTTTGAGATTGTCTTACAAATTATTCAAAATGGTCATCTTGCAAACCCAATTACAATCAAGCCCTATATCCAAATGGAAGAAAAAGTTGGAGATATTACTGTATACCAGTATGTTGTTCGCTTAGCCACAGAGGCAGTCACTATTATTAACGCTGAAGATTATGGACGCGTCATTTACGATCTGTTTATCCGACGCTCTTTGATTAATCTTGGCAATGAAGTTGCCAATACAGCCTTTGATGCTCCTGTCGAACTTACACCTTCCCAACAAATTGAAACAATTGAAAATCAGTTATTTGAGCTCGCCGAAAAAGGAAAATATGGGGGTGGGTTTGAAAACTTTGATACAGCCATTGCAAAAGCACTTAACATGGCAAGTGCTGCAAAAAAGCGTTCCTCACAGCTCTCTGGGATAGCTACCCATATCAAAACCCTTGATGAAAAAATGGGAGGATTACAAGCATCTGACTTAATTATCCTTGCAGGGCGCCCTGGTATGGGGAAAACCTCTCTGGCGACCAATATTGCTTTTAATATTGCCAATGCTTGCAAGCGTCATGATAACAGCCAAG
>NZ_JBHIOR010000026.1:0-6530 GCF_042195605.1 Bartonella sp. AP88HLJMH
AAGGTTCCTGTGTTTCCGTAAGTATAGAGGAAGAAACCGGTTTGTTTTTCCTCTTCTTTTCCTAAGACAGATGTTCTCATTGTGGCTAAAAGTGCGTTTTGTTTAGCCATATCGGTTAGTCCCGTGTAGAAGAGAGCATTTGGCATGACTAAATAGCTTGCTGTTTGTGGTACAGGGGCAACGGTAGGAATATTTGTTTCAGGATCAGGATTTGAACCAGAATTGGAGTCAAGCAGTTCGGGTTGCAAACGGAAATCCCAGAAATTTTCATTCTTTTCATCAAAGAGGTTTTGTGCAATATCGGCGTTGCCTTGGCTTGAGTCTGGTCCATAGGCACGTAGTGTATACATATCTGGTAAGCCACCTCTTGTGGTATAGCCATTTACCAGTTTGAAAGAGTTTTCCTCTGCTTTTCCAGAAACTTGAATAAGTGAAAGACCCCGGACATTGGCAGCAGCAGAGGTATTTGCTTCGATATTGTTCTCTTCTAAGCGCCCCGTGACATAAACTGATGTGTTGCCAGAGACATCCCCATGGATCAAAAGCCTATCGGTTTTTTGGTCATTTATTGCAGCACCATCACTCCAAGCCGTGTTGAAGTAAATCTTTGCATCACCCGTTGCATTGTAGACTTCTTGCGTGTCTGGTTTACCAGAACCTATATGCAATGTTTGGTAATGATCTTCTGTTGGTCCATTAAAGATAATGGAGCTGTTATCGAGATTAAGCGTGGAAATATCAGAACGAGATCTTTGAGCGATATCAAGGAGATTGCCATCATCATCTTTTTCGTTTTTGCTAATTTTCAACGTCCATGTTGTATTGTTTTTTAGATCAAAGTGCACATTTCTGTCTTTAGCAATATTTGCTCTGCCCTCTAAAATAGACTGATCTGCGCTTAATGTGAAGGTGCCGTTGGAGATCGTTTTAACCTCTTTACCATCCCACAAATCTTTATCTTTCCATGATGTTTTGTCCCAAAAAATACCATCTCCTAATAATACGTCAGCATGGACTTCTGATTTTTTAAGATTGACTGTGCCGATTGATGGAGCAGCAGCATCTTCGATGCTTTTTTCAACAACAGTTCTAACGAAAATTCCTGTACCATTTTCAGCATGAAGCTCTGCATTGGTCAGATTGATCTCATTACTATGATATTTTTGTGGATCATGCGAGCTATTCGGATTATTATCGGAGAAAGTTGCGAATTGTAAACCGGCAACTTCTGCTGTGGCAGAAACATCTGTCAGATCAATATGTCCGCCATTTATTACAACCAGTGCAGCCATTTTTGCTTCTATTGTATTTTTCTTCCCCTTCTGAGGAGTATCGGATTGGGTATCTAGGCTTTTAGAATTAGTATCAATAGCACGATTGCTCGTTTTAATTGTGCTACCTTCAATGACAAAAAGACCAACATCAACATTTTGAATGGTTGTTTTGCCATTGAATTCAACTATACTATCGGCATCCCAAATGTTTACACCAACGGTTGCTGCTTCGGACTCACCACCGGTTATTGTTAAATCTCCGCTAATGATTTGACTTCCACCGTCTGCATAAAAACCTTCATCGACATTTTGAATGGTTGTTTTGCCGGTTAACTGAATTTCACTACCAGAATCCTCTGTCCGTACACCAGTGCTTATTTTGCCGAGATTTTCATTAATTGCTTTACCACCGACTACTGTTAAATTTTCGCTGGTAATTTTGCCACCATTTATTGCTCTAAGACCCTTCAAAATATTATTAATCGTTGCCGTTCCATGCAATTCAATTCTGCTATCAGGACCAAGTGCAAGTGCACCGGTTCCCGCGTCATTCGTTGTTAAAGCTATATCCGTGACATCAATCTGTCCACCATTTCGTGCCTCAAGCCCATGTGTGAATTTTTCAATGGTTGTTTTTCCATTTAGTTCGATCTTGCTGTTAGGCAGGTCAACTCCTACACCAGTGCTTTCTTCTTTTGCTCCAGAACCGATGAGTGTTAAATTTTCGCTGGTGATTTTACCACCATCAAATGCTCCAAGACCGTTCAAAGCATTGTTAATCTTTGTATTGCCTTTTAATTCAACTATGCTATCAGAACCAAGTGCAAGTGCACCGTTTCCGAAGTTATCGGTTGTTAGAGTAACATCCGTAATTTCAATACGTCCACCATTTTTTGTAAGTAATGCGTTTTCATGTCCATTCAAACTTCCTCCTATGACAGCCCCTCCTTTCATTGTGATCTTGGATTCTATACCATCTGCATGGAGTCCAGTACCATTAGGTGATGCGACTGTAACATTGTTGTTTAAAGTAATGATGCTGCCATTTTGAGCAGATATTGCTGTATTTTTTGCACGAAATGATCCTCCAGAGATTGTTATTGTCGAGTGATCATCTGCAGATATGCCTGTTAGTGCTTGAGTAACGGTTACATTGTTCAAGGTTACTGTGCTGTTTTTAGCACTTATTCCTAAGGATAGTGAACTGTTATCGTTTTCACTCGATATTACTACGTCTTCCAGCTTGTTTTTTTTACTCTTACTGTCAGAAAAGGAAGCACCAGTGCTAGATAAAATGCCAGATGAGGAGGCCTCCATTCCAGAATATGTAATTGTTCCCTTAGTCATTTGAAGTGTAGCACCGTCTTTGGCTTCAAGGCCTAAGAAAATACCAGAACCAGTGCCTTTAATGGTTGTGCCATCCAGTAACTCAATCGCACTGTCAGCACCTTCTGCTGTTACAGCATAGACGGTTTGGTTTGTGCCTTGGTTTATATCTTTATTCGTAACAATGGTTAAATGTTTTCCAATGATTTTGCCACCGTCTTTTGCGTGAATAGTTTCGTAGGTTTTATCGGATACTTCTTGTTGTTTTCCCTCAGAAACTACGAGGGTTTCAGCATGTGCACTGAACTGGATATTGAATAGGATGATAGCAGCCGCAGCTGTGCATGATAAAAGGGATGTTTTATACACTAGTATTCTCCTTATGAGAGCCCCAAAATATTCATTTCCCCGCGAACTTCATAAGAAGAAGTGAAAATGGATAGTTGTTATTACTTTCAGTAATTGTCTTTAATTTGGTAAGACATTTTTGGTTTTTTGTCAAAATTAAAAAATAATTGATATTAATTATGTATAATACAAAATGTATTTATAATGGATTTTATTTAAAGAATTATAATTTTGAATATTATTATTCAGAGAAATATTGTGAGATACTGATATAGTGGTACCATAACATCTTTTACGTGATGGTAGGGATTATTATATGACGCAAATTGGGGTTATGAGGGAACAAAAAAAGATGTAGAAGAAGCTAGTAAAAAAGCTAACTTACTTGGGCTTAAAGTGGGCTTTCATCTTTCAACACAGTGGTATTAATTTATTTCTAATAGACTTCTCTTTTTTTCAAAGTAGGAAGTACTCTTCATCCACTGGGGATGGAAGTGCTCTGTTGCGTTTGTTGTGTCTTGTCTTGGAGATTTTCGTAAAGAACTAAGTATAAAGAGGGAAGGGTGCTTTAAAAGGAAAAAGGATGACTTTAATGTACAAAAAGGGCAGCATATTGTGCTACCCTTTTTATTAAATTGAATAGAATGAATAGGCTATTTTTACAGCCTTGATTTAAAACTGATAGCGTATGCCACCTGAAAAGCTTGCACCACTTATACCAGTTTTCTGAAGCTTTTGTCGATAGCTTACATCACCGTAAAGAGAGAAATTGTGAGACAGTTGTGCATTGATGCCAACGCCGCCCTCAATTGCTGTTCCCATGGGATCAAGGTCAAAATCTCTGCCAATCTGGATGGTACCATCATCACCAAAGGTTTTGATCAAGTTTGCTTTTCCATAGAAGGAAATGGCAGGACCATTTTCAGTGGTCATAATGGTTTTGGTTAAACGTCCACCAACACGGATCAACCATTGAGAAGGATTGTTCATATCAATTTTTAAATTATCAGCATCTTCAATGGTATCAAACATCAAATGTTGATAAGCAAGTTGTATTTGGGGCTCGAAGGTTAAACCTTCCATTCCGGTAGAAAATTGTTTGCCAACGGTGGTGGAAATACTCAACATTTTTACATTGTTCAATTTCGCGGTTTTACCAATGATAGCATTGGTGATATCGCCCTTTATTATCCCATAGGATAAAAGCGTATCGATATAGAAACCACTGTCATGTTGTACACTACCATAGGCAGTGAGAGACCATTTATCTAGGGTGCTTTTACTTGCATCCTGCATCTCTTTTGGAGTGAAAGACAGCCGCCCATAGGTGCCTAAAAGACCAAGATGTGTAGTAGTGCGGTGCCCTTCTAACGTAGTCAATGCAACCCCACCTTGTATAGCGGCGTAGCGAATATCAGCACCATAACCATATTTAAGGGGACCGCGTTTCGAGGATAAGGTTCCTGTACCCCCATAGGTAGAGAGGAAGAAACTGTTTTTTAGATTTTTCTGCTCTCCCAAGACTGTTGTTCTCATATTGGCTAAAAGTGCATTTTGCTTGGCCATATCGGCCAATCCAGTATAAAAGAGGGCATTTGGCATAACCAAATAGCTTGCCATTTGTGGTACAACTGCTCTTACTTTTGAATCGGGGTCAAAAAATTCAGGCTGCAAACGGAAATCCCAGAAATCTTTATCCTTTTCATCGAATAAGTTTTGGTTAGCATTGGCTTTGCCATAGCTTGAGACTGGTCCATAGGCAGTCAGCGTATATTTATAAGGAGTTCCTCCTATGGTGGTATAGCCATTTTTCAATTTAAAGGAGTCTTCTTTTGCTTCTCCAGAAACTTGAATAAGTGAAAGTCCACCTATATTTGAAGGAGGAGAAGCATTTTCTACACTCTCTTTATCCCCTGAAATACTTTTGACATAAACTGTTGTGGTGCCTGCTACATCACCGTGAATGAGAAGCCTATCGGTTTTTTGTGCATCTATTGCAACACCATCACTCCATATAGCGTTGAAATGAATTTCTGCCTCACCAAAGGCATTATAGACTGCTAGAGTGGTTGGTATTCCAGATCCTACATGCAATGTATGATAATGATCTTCTACCGGTCCATTAAAAACAATAGAACTATCATTAAGATTGAGCACAGAAATATCAGAACGTGACCTTTGAGCAATAGCAAGCAGTTTTCCGTCATCATCGGTTTCTTTTGTACTGGTTTTCAATATCCATGTTGTCTTGTTTGTCAAATCAAAGCGTACGGTTCTGTTTTCTGCAATTTTTGCTCTTCCCTTTAATACCGAGTGATTAGCATTTAATGTAAAAGCAAAATTATTTTCTTTAGTTGAAGCTTTTGCTGCTAATAAAATATCGGCACTGATTTCTGAATTTTTGAGATTGGCTATACCGATTGATTGGTCTGCGTTAATTCCAATGCTATTTTCAGTGCGAATCTTTGTATTTGTCAAGTTGATTTCTAAGGCGTTATCGTCCTCGGATTTATCAAATATTATGCCACTGTTTTCTGCTGTTGCAGAAACATTTGTTACATCAATATATCCGCTATTTTTTACAACAAATGCTGATCCTTTTGCTGCTACGGTCCCTCCATTCATTTTAATTGTGCCACCGTTTTCTGCATAAAGTCCGATGAAAGTATTGCTAATCGCTGTATTTCCATGCAATTCAATTAAGCTGTAAGGATTGCTGGCAGCTGCACCGTATCCGTTGCCATCCATTGTTGTTAGAGCAACGTCTGTGACCTTAATATGTCCACCATTCATTGCGAACAATGCCATGGTTGTCGCAGTTACTGTTCCCCCAGTCATTATGATTGTGCCACTATTTTCTGCATCAAGTCCGGTTACAGCATTATCAATAGTTGTCTTCCCATACAATTCAATCAAGCTATTAGGATCGGTGGTAGCTGCACCGTATCCGTTACCATACATCGTTGTTAGAGCAACATCTGTGACCTTAATATGCCCACCGTTTTTTGCAAACACTGCCATGTTTGCAGCGGTTACAGTTCCTCCCGTCATTGTGATTGCACCACTATTTTCTGCATTAAGCCCGATGAAAGCATTATTAATTGTTGTCTTTCCATGCAATTCGATCAAGCTATCAGGATCGGTGGTAGCTGCGCCATAGTTACCATTTATTGTTGTTAGAGCAACATCTGTGACTTTAATATGCCCACCGCTTTTTGCAAGCAATGCCATGTTTGCAGCGGTTACAGTTCCTCCCGTCATTGTGATTGCACCACTGTTTTCTGCATTGAGCCCGATGAAAGCATTATTAATCGTTGTCTTTCCATGCAATTCAATCAAGCTTTCAGGATCGGAGGTAGCTGCTCCGTATCCGTTACCATACATCGTTGTTAGAGCAACATCTGTGAGCTTAATATGTCCCCCGCTTTTTGCAAGCAATGCCATGTTTGTTGCGGTTACAGTTCCATCTGCCATTGTGATAGTACCACTATTTTCTGTATAAAGTCCGATGAAAGCATTATTAATCGTTGTCTTTCCATGCAATTCAATCAAGCTTTCAGGATCGGAGGTAGCTGCTCCGTA
>NZ_JBHIOR010000026.1:6630-9801 GCF_042195605.1 Bartonella sp. AP88HLJMH
TCCGTTGCCATACATCGTTGTTAGAGCAACATCTGTGAGCTTAATATGTCCTCCGCTTTTTGCAAGCAATGCCATGTTTGTTGCGGTTACAGTTCCACCCGCCATTGTGATAGTACCACTATTTTCTGTATTAAGCCCGATGAAAGCATTATCAATTATTGTCTTTCCATATAATTCAATCAAGCTGTCAGGATCAGTGGTAGCTGCACCGTATCCGTTGCCATCCATTGTTGTTAGAGCAACATCTGTGACCTTAATATGTCCACCGTTTGCTGCAAACAGTGCCATGTTTGTTGCGGTTACAGTTCCATCCGCCATTGTGATAGTACCACTATTTTCTGTATAAAGTCCGATGAAAGCATTATTAATTGTTGTCTTTCCATGCAATTCAATCAAGCTGTTAGGATCGCTGGTAGCTGCACCGTATCCGTTGCCATCCATTGTTGTTAGAGCAACATCTGTGACCTTAATATGTCCACCGCTTTTTGTAAGTACTGCCGCGCTTTTCCCAGTTACAGTTCCATCCGCCATTGTGATAGTACCACTATTTTCTGTATAAAGTCCGATGAGAGCATTATTAATTGTTGTCTTCCCATCCAATTCAATTAAGCTTTCAGGATCGGTGGAAGCTGCACCGTATCCGTTTCCGTCCATCGTTGTTAGAGCAACATCTGTGATCTTAATATATCCACCGTTCATGGTAAACAATGCTGCGCTTTTTGCAGTTACAGCTCCTCCCGTCATTATGATGACACCACTGTTTTCCGCATCAAGTCCATTTATAGCATTAGTAATCGTTGTCTCTCCATCCAATTCAATAAAGCTGTAAGGATCGGTGGAAGCTGCCCCGTATCCGTTTCCGTCCATCGTTGTTAGAGCAACATCTGTGACCTTAATATATCCACCTTTTTGTGCAAATAATGCTCTATTTCCCGCAGTCACTGTCCCTCCCATCATTATGATTGTAGAGAATAAACCGTCTGCATAGAGTCCATCACCATCAGATGATGTAACTTGAACGCTGCCTTCTTTACTATTGGCTAAAGTAATGAAGCTGCCGTTCATTACGTATAGCCCTGTGTGTTCTCCATCAAATGCTCCTCCTAATATCGTTACTTGTGAACCATCTTCTGCCGATATGCTGGTGTCTGCTTGCGTAATGGTTACATTTTCTAAAGTGAGATGACTTCCGGCAAAGGCCGTTATTCCTGTGTATAAAAACTCTTCTTTTTCATTTTCTAATTCACTTTCCCATCCAGGGTCTAATTCATTGTCCGATGTTTTCACACTTTCTAGCTTGTCTTGATCACTTATGCTGGTATTTGCATAAGTAATGGTTACATTTTCTAATTTGTTTTTATCGCTTTTGCTCTCATTGAAGAACGCACCAGTTTCAAAAGCCGTAATGGTTCCTCCAGTCATTGTGATTGTGCTACCGTTTGTTGCATAAAGCCCAATTACAGCGTCATTAATTACCGTATTTCCGTGTAGTTCAATTGTGCTGTCAACATCATTAGCTATTGCACCGATTCCGGTGCCATCTTTTTTTAAAGTAACATCTGTGACGTCAATATGTCCGCCATTTTCTGCAAGTAATGCTGTATTTTCTCCAGTGACTGATCCTCCTATCATTGTGATTGTGGATTTTGCACCATTTGCATAGAGTCCGTCACCATGAGATGATGTAACTTGAACACTGCCTTTTTTATTATCGGCTAATTCACTATAGGTTAAAGTAATAGCGCTGCCTTCCGTAGCAGATATTCCTTTGAGTTCTCCATCAAATTCTCCTCCTAAAATCGTTACTTCAGAATGATCATTTGCAAATATACTGGTGTTTGCTTGCGTAACTGTTACGTTTTCTAAAGTAACTTTGCTTTTGTTGTCGGCATTTATTCCCTTGTCCATGAAGTGGCCATCTTTACCGCTTGATATTGTTACACCTTCCAGCTTATTTTTATCATTCATACTGTTTTCGAAGAAAGCGCCAATTTCAGAAACCGTAATAATGCCTCCAGTCATTTTGATTGTAGCACCATCTTTTGCATTAAGACCAAGACGAATGTCAAAATCAGTTCCTTTAATGGCTGTGTCTTGCAGTAATGTAATCGCACTGCCAAGACCGTCAGCTGTTACAGCATAAATATCCGTGTCTTTATTCCCAACCACAGTTAAATGTGTGCCGGTGATTTTCCCGTTGTCTTTCGCATTAATAATCTCATACGTTGTGTTAGATACTTCTTTTTTCTCGCCGGAAACTTCAAGAGTTTCAGCATATACATTGAGATGGGTGTTGAATAGCATGACAGCTATGACAGCTGTGCAGCATAAAAGGGATTTTTTACACATCAAGATTTTCCTAACTTATAAGAGCCACACACTCTTCCCCCGCTTATAAGAAGGATATCAAATGGATGGATATTTTAGAGATGGAACGTGAATAGGATATTTTTATTTTTTTGTAAAGTATAAATTAACTTATACATTTAGCATATAATGTATTATATTTAAATTCATTTAGTATTAAATGAATACATTATGTTAATATTATGTAAGTATTATAAGTTTTTCTATTCAAGATATGTGTTATGTTTGCATAAAACTTGTTGCTTATGCTTAAAGAAAAGAAATAGGCAAGAAAATTTCAAAAAACTGTATACTTGAGCCTGATAGGGATCTCTTCTAACATCATGAAACCAAAGATGATACCATAGCTTTCATGTTTTTCTTTAACACGGTTACGATAAAATAGCGCTCATTGATTTTTCAATCGACTTTTAGTTTTTTCAAGGGATATTTTTACTAGTTAAAAGCGCGATATTTTATTGTCTTGAGTTTTTTAACTAATTTTCTTAAAGAAAAATGTTGGCGGTGTGTATTGGTAGAAAAGAATAGGGGAGAGATAAAAAGGCAGCATATTGTGCTGCCCTTTTGTTAAATTGAATAGAATGAATAGGCTATTTTTACAGCCTTGATTTAAAATTGATAGCGCATGCCACCTGAAAAGCTTGCTCCAGAGATACCAGTTTTTTGAAGCTTTTGCTGATAGCTGACATCACCATGAAGGGAGAAATTGTGAGACAGTTGCGCATTGATGCCAACGCCGCCTTCAATTGCAGGTCCCATAGGATCAAGGTCAAAATCTCTGCCAATCTGGATGGTACCATTATC
>NZ_JBHIOR010000027.1:0-9244 GCF_042195605.1 Bartonella sp. AP88HLJMH
ATAAAAGCCGTATCAATTCATTTTGATGCGGTTTTTATGTATTAAGGCTTGCATTTTTACACGTTTTGTGTAATATATTTTAACATTTAAAATGTATAAGTTTCCAGTTGCAAACAAAAGCCGTGTCTTAAAGGACGCGGCTTTTTTTTATTCTATCTTTTAGACGCCACAGCCGCTTTAATCAATTCCTCTACAGTCTTTATCTATCTACAAAAGGATATTAAACCTGTAGAAATCTCTTTTCTTCCTGTAACCCATGCCCCCAAAATAAGTTGCGTATCTCCAAAAACACGCGCCCTGCCACCAATAATTGCCTTTCCATAAGCACGTACATTACCGTAAACCTTCGCAAACCCATTAACACACGCCTCATCACAAATTATTGCATTTTCAAAAACCTTCGCATGCCCCCAAACCATAGCAGCATTATAAACCTTGGCATCATCACCAACCCAGCAATTGCCATCATGTGATAAGTTGTATTCACTTTCAATAAAGCCCCCTAAATCTCCTTTTTTAACACTTCCAAAACTTCTTAAAGCTTTAATGCGATAAAGTGTTCTAACTCTACCATAGAGATGGTCTTTAACTTCTGTAGTTTCATTAGTAAGTTCATATTTTTTGGATACAGTTTTAGTGGTCATAGGTAGCTCCCTAATCTAATATTCAAACAAATTTTTAAATGAAATGGTTATAAGGAGGCGCCCCCGCACCGCCGCTGCTTTTTAAACTATTGCATATTTCCGTGGATTTCTTCTCTTAAATATGCTAGTCCTTTAGACGTTATCTTTGTTGATGGTACGGTTTTTTCTGTACCATCATTTTTTTGAATAGTGATAACAGGACAATCCATAAGACCTTTTTTGATCTTATCTTGATAGGGTAACAGAGGGGCGCCAGGCGCTCTTCTGTAAACCCAATCATGTGCTCGTAAATAATTACTTAAATCCTTAGGTCTTACTTCCAATATTTTTGCTGCCTCTGTAATACCAAACAAGCCATCCGAGCGCTTTAGACCATCAAGAGCTATTGCTTTTGGTTTAAGAGTATTCACTTCATTTTTTAAAGTTTCTAATTGATTGATGCTCTCTAAGAGAAGTTTTTTAACTGTAAGGGGATTTTCTAAAGCACTTGCTAAATCTGTTTTCTTTTCTAATTCCTGCCACCGGTCAATTATTTTTGCACGCAATGTAGTGCTGTAGCCTGAAACTAAGATTAAGCATTCACGCTTTGGAAGGTTGTAACAAGGGAGGGTGCGACCTGTTGAATCTTTATAAACCCCTGCAAAATCACTGGGCCCAAATTTGGGCTCAGTAAAATCAACCGCCCCAAATTTGGGGGCGTTAATTTCTTCAAGCATTTTCTTTATATCACGCATAACATGTTTATGCTGCTTACCACATAACTCTGCAATTTCAACACTAGACATAGTTTGAATGCTATCATCTATTTTGATTTGATTTACGTTTGTTAAATTTGTTTGATTTATATCGATTAAGGATTGCGGCATCTTTTTTTCCTAAAAATTTAATAAAAATTAAAAAGCAGGCGCCCCCGCCACGCCCGAGCCATTTACGCAGCGTCTTTTAGGCTATGTACATTATTCAAATCGGGGGTATAAGCTTTTAACAGAGGCACTATTGATTCAATTGGTTCGGATTGACCGAATTCTGTCATAATTGCTAAGATTTTTGTAAAATTTGGAATTTCTTTTTGTAATTTAAAAAACAAAACTTTCTCAAGAGCCCCCATAAGCTCTACTAAAGAAATATGATATTCATTTTCAGTATCAATATCAATATTTTCACTATTAGCTTCTTTACATACTGCCATCCACAAATCACATAAGAAATCAGTGGTAATATTAATTTCGTTTTTTGTCATTTTAATTGCTTTCTTAACGTAATTAAGTTTCTTATTGACGACCCTATAAGGGCGCCGGGTGCTAAGAAACACGGCGTTAAGTCCGTCGTCACACTTTTCTCATAAAGAGTATTGTATGGTGTGACCACACCCGACAAAATCGTTATATGCCAACGATAGCATAAAAGAAAGTCAGTATTTTAAGAAATGGGAGAAACCTTTTCGTGGTTTACCCGCTTAACGTTTAGTGTTTCTTAGGCACTTGTCGACCTTAATAAACGAACCTTTCTTTAAAGTCAATACGTATTTTTTTATTTTTTTCACTTTTTTTCATTTTGATACCTACCTAGTTGAATACCAAGTGCTTTCTCTAGCTCGTTGTCTATATCATCATAAGTTTTCACTGCTTTAACTGTACGTTTTTTGATTTCCCTATTCACCTCGTCTATCAACGCTTCACAACTCAAAACACTTTTCGGAATACCACCCCCATATATCCAAGCTTTCACTTGCGCCTTGGTACTGTAATCAACTTTCTCAGGCATCTCATGATACTGACCACCGTCAAATTCTTCATATTCTCTTGTACCATCATCATATTCGTAAAGATTGTAAAAATACTCAGCTACCCCTAATCCCCATGGTGCATATCCAACCGCTGTTGCAACGAACTTTTTTTCCCCCTTCTGTTTACGTTTTTTTAAAAACATCTGGTTTAATATCCCCTATCTAAATCCATAACTTTACCAATGGGTTTATTTGCCTCAAAATGGGCCGTATAGAAGCGTTTTTAATTTCAATGTGGTTTTTATCACAAAATATTTAAATCGCTCTGTACGGTGCCTTTCTGTCAATTTAAACGCATATCTATTCTCAAAATCATCAGCAAACTTCACTACTTTGCTGTTTATCCTTCAATGCTTTTAAATACGATTTCATGACTGATGCTCCCGAAAAAAGCTCTGCTTTCAAATTTCTGCAATACTCTGCAAGCTCTGCTCCTGTTGGCATAAAGGTTTTCGATAATCCTTTTGCTTTTCCGCATATGATATCCTTAACAGCCTGCTTTAGAGCGTATTCTGAAGCATCTGATAAGGCTATGCTATAATTTAAAGCGATAACATTAGGGTCTATATTTGCCGGTATTTTTAGACCAGAAAGCAAATAAGCAGCCGCCTCGATATGTTCAACCGTAACTTTCCGTGAAAGCAGTGCTTGTAAGCGATTACAGTCTTGCAAAACTTGCGATCTCTCCTCCAGCGTCAACGGCTTTCCATGCATAGAGGTTGGAGGGTACACACTTCGGTCCACTCTCTTGGCAAGTGCTTGCAAATGAACTGATAGCCTCTGTATCTCTGCTGCATTCTGATCCATAAGAATCGCTAGTGGTGATTGCTGATTTGAGTGTACTGAAGCTTTGTGAAAGGCTGTTTGTGAAGTTATTTGTTGAGAGCTTATAGCGTTCGTTTGCATATCGTTTCTCCTGTTCTAATTTCTTGGCGAGCGTTCCATTCTGGTTAATAATCCAACCACACCAAGCACTTTGCCAATCGCGATTGTTTGCATTTCGACATGGGTTGGCTTTCCAATGAAGTTTAAATCTTTCGAATTCTAATAACGCCTCATCCTGCGTTAAGCCTTTATCGATTGCGTATTGCAAATCAGGTTCAAAATCTTCTGGTACGCTTCCAAGTTCTTTTTTCCCCTTACTTCGCTTGGCTTTCTTAGGAACGTTTTCTTGCTCGTGAATGGGAGGTTGGTTGTCTGATGATGTTGCGATTTGATTTGGTTCGCTTTCAATCGCATCAACCTCGATTGGCTCTTCAATCAAATCCGTTGTTTCTAAATCTTCAAATTCAGTTTCTTTTTTTGATAAAACGATAGTTTTATTTTTTTTATATATATTATTCTTATTCTGGTTCTTTATAGCTAGATTTTGCTTATCTTTTGCTTCAGCAAAAAAATCATTTTGCTTGTCGTTTGCTTCAGCAAAATTATTAACATGTTGTTTTGTATTGTTTTTTGCTTGTGCACCTTTTTTACCAGCTTCACTACGAATTTGTGATATATGATCTTTTTTATCAGCAAAATCTTTTAGCTCTTCTTCAACGCGCGTATTCCACAACCCACCATCTATCTCAACAAGTTTATCATTCCTCATTAAATATTCGATGATAGTTGCGAATTTTTTTCGTGAACAATTGCAAGCACGTGAAAGCGTTTCAAAATCTGTTTTAATTGGCGCTTTTTTATCGTACATGCGAACAAGAAGTGTTATATAAACGCCCCGTTGTTCCAATGTCATCCCATCTGTACCACTAATCCAATCATACAAATGAAATCTTATCCACGGCATACCATTAGACATGCCTTACCTCCATATTATTGCAAGTGAAATTATCTAGCTCTTCTTCACTAAGGCTGTTGAGTTCTTCTTCAACTTCTAAACTCCATAAACGACCATCGTCTAAACGAATGATTTTTTTAGTACAGAGTAAAGCATTGAGTGCTTTACTAAATGCTTTCTCTGAGCAACCAACATAACGTGATAATAGAAAAGTAGCTTCATCAAGCGGCTCTTGTGTTCTACGCATAAACAAACTAAGAGTAAGATAAACAGCTTTTTCCATCGGTTTCATACAAGAAACATCTATTATCCATTGGTCTGTATTAAGCCTCGTCCACGGTAATTTACTGGACATTCTCTTTGTCCTTCCTGCGCTTATGCCATGCGGCTTCTGATTGTTGATTGTTGTTCTTCAGCTCTTCTTCAACATCTGGACTCCAGATGTGGTTGTCATCAAAAAGAAAGATGTGTCCAGTTTCAGCTAAGAGATCTAGCGCATCATCAAGCTCGTCAATTGAACAGCAAGCTAATGAGGACAAGGCTCGTAAATTGTTCGTAATAGGCTTCCCAGTGTGTAACATTTTTAATCGCAACCTCATGTAAATATTGCCTTCAGTAGGAGGCAAATCAGCGAGATCAAGAAGCCATTTTTCTACATTAATTTTTATCCATTGGTTTTTATTTGACATTAGTGATTTCCCTTTCTTTAACTAAATATAAAATTGCTAAAGCATCTGCTTCGTTATCATCTTTCGGATTGTGTCCTTTTGCACGCACCGCCTTAATCATCTCTTCTTTCGACGCATTCCCCTTGCCTGTCGTCGCTTTCTTAATCGTACTTACTGGTATCCCCTCATACGGTATCTGATGCTGTTCACACCACGCCGTTAACGTTGCTAACAAACCACCGTAAACATGCGCTGCATCTGTACCTTTATGACGCCTCACCTCTTCAAAATACACCACGTCAATTTGACCTGCTGTCTGCTTTATTTCTGATAGCCATTGTTTAAAACGCAAATAACGCATTCCACCGCCTTCAAAACGGCGTGATTGAAAATTCACGGTACCACTGAACATGTCACCACTTGCACCACGTATCGCCCACCCCGTTTTGGTACCTAGATCAAAACAAAGAATCGTGTTAATCACCGCTCCTCTCCATACAAAACGTATTTTATAAAATTACTGTTTTCCCAAAGCGGAGGAGAAAGAGATATGAGAAATATGCAAGAAAATTTTGTAGAATTAACTGACATTACAATTAACATGAACAATAAATTGAATAACATTGAAACAGAACTCGCAACATTCAAAAGACAAAGTATATTGAAAAAAGACCTTCCCCAAATGATAAGAAATTCCTTAGAAACTTTGTGGACAGAAAACATAGCAGAAGGTTTAGGACCAAAGATGAAAGTTGAGATCTTTAATCTTAAACCTGAAGATCTATCACCAGAAGGTATTCTCATAGAATTTTCCATCAAAAACCCCACAGACCGACCAATGAAAATGAACTATATACGAATAGATGAAAATAGCCCTTTCGAATTCGTTCAAGCATTCTATCCAACTCCTTATCCATACTCTCAAAGCTCTCCAAGAAGCATTCTTAAAACATCTCCCAAATGTATCGATTTAATAACTCCCGTTACAACAAATCCTGTCATCCAAAACAACGTATTAGAAAGAGGAATTGACCTATTTACAGTGAATGGTGGGTATAGTTTTCAATGGGAATTAAAAATTCGCTCCATAGAAACAGAAAATCATGATAAACTATCCGTTCCGATCTTTATCTTAGAACATACTTCATCATATGACCCACATAAAACACTTGAAGTTCGCTTTTGGCCCAGCTTTTTTCGAAAATTAAGTCATCAACGATGATAATCTTATAAGATTGGGAATTAGGTTTTACTTATCTTCTCACCTATTAAGGTGAGAAGATAAAAGTATTTATTAGTTTGTTCTTTTTCATGAATCATAACCTCCAAAGGTTCCTATAACTCTTCTTTCTTGTACTTTCTTTTTCAACTCTTCAATTGACATATTTAACTTTACAATTAATATATCTTTTTCCTTCAGTTCTGTTTTGAGCTCTTGTTCTCTATTGCGATAGAGCAAAACAAAAAAGAACATAGCGATAACACAAAAGAACATAACCGCATTGGTAGTAAAAAACGTAATAATTGCTACTAAACTCATCTTTCTCTCCTCACTTACCCTTCTTCTTACTCTTCTTATTCTTATGAAGCGGCGCTTTTACTGCTTCATCACGCTGTTTAAGCTCTTGTGTTAGTCTTTGAATTTTCTCGTCACGTTCTTTAATCTCTTGCTTCAGTTGTTTAATTTCCTCGTCGTCGCGTTCTTCAATCTCTTGCTTCAATTCTTTAATTTCCGTATCACGTGATTGAACATCTGCTTTTAGTGCCTGTATCTTTTCACTTTTCCGTGTAAAATCTTCTCGATACGCATCTATCTTTTGTTTTAGTTCTTCAATCTCTTGCTTCAGTTGTTTAATTTCCTTGTCACGTTCTTCAAGATCCGCATCACATTCATCAATTGTCTGCTTGCTTTCCATTAAATACCTAAACTCATTCTCTTTCATTTTTTTCTTAATATCTTGAACCTGCTCTTTAAGTGCTTTAACTTGATCGCGATAATGCAATGCAATACGAAACATCACTCCGCTTAAGAGCAAAACTGAAACCACTGCTATCCATAAAATTTCATTCGAACTCATCTTTATCTCCTTAATGCTGTAAAGTTTCTCCGGTGTGATCAACACCGCAGCTCTTGCAAATTTTCGACATTGGGGGGTGTTGCTCTTGCATTAATCTCTGCAAGCGATCGGGATAAAAAAAATCTTCTGGACGCAAATCTATCCCATGATCACGTGCGTAGGTTAATAATTGCGCTTGATAAATTGAAGGAAATAATCCATTAGCACCACCCTTCTCTTTAGAATAAGTGATACGATAAACAGCGCCTTTACATTTCTGCAAAATACGCGAAACGTTAACAGCCCCCCCTAAATATTTTATTATGGTATACGCAGGTTCTTTTTTCATAATAATAAAGTTTCATATTTCATGAATTTTATCAAGATAAAAATTCAGTTTTTTTTTATTGATTTTTCATGTCGCATGAAAGAGCCTTACTCTTATGGAATCGGATCAGTTAAAGGCATGGCTTAATGAGCAATTAGCTAAAAATGGACATGGCAGCAAAAAAATGCTAGCTAAACACTTAGGAATATTGCCATCTACTTTGTCCAACATACTAAATAATTCAGCAAAAAATAAACCAATAAAACCTAGATTAATAAGAGCGGACGAGCTAATAAAAATTATTGATTTTTTTGGTGAAATCCCACCTTTTTTAATAAAAGAATCTGAACAATTTATTCGTCTTTATTATCAAGCAAAACCTGAAGTTCAGAAAGCTGTTTTAACGATTCTTCAAAACTCTTGTTCTTTAGACAAAGAATAATAGCTGCCATCACTTTTTTATCTCCATAATTCCAAAGTTTTTCTAACATTGTGTTATCCATAATTAATTTTTACCTTTATAAAATTTCATGTTTTATGAATTTTTTTATTGACGACGTTCATTAAATATGAAATATACAGACACCATACCCCGAAAAAAAAAACCTATGTCAAGGCGTTTTTTTCAAAATGTATTTAATATTTTGATATGGAGGCATTTGTGAATAAACCAGTGTTTATAAATTCTGATGAAATTCTCTTAGTGATGTGCGAAAATGAAGAGCAAAATCTCGCTAAATCTGGTCCTTTCTTAGAAGAAAGTGACATGATCAAATTTATCGACCAAGCCGATAATGCTGTCCAAATTTTGCGTATTGAACCAACGACTAATCGTTGCGAAGATATCTCTGAAGATATTGCCGAATTCTATCTTAAAGAATGTGAAGAGCAGTGCTTCAACGGAAACATTCCTCACGATTTTATTCTACACAGCACAGCATACGGTTTTTTTTTAGATGATATAAAACAGCGCGAATATGATGATGCAATGTATGGTTCTTACGAAAAACAACACCGTTTGCGTCCTTGTGATGTGCTTTAAAAATTCTTAAGGGCGCATTTAAAAGCGCCCCCCTCTTTCCTCTTATTAAATTATCGGATGGAGTAAACTTATGAATAATCCTATCACTATTACAAATAACACCATTAACGAAGAAAGCGTTCAGACAGTCAATGCTCGTGACTTGCACGCATTCTTAGAAGCAAAACGAGACTTTTCCAATTGGATTAAGGACCGTATTAGCAGATACAATTTTATAGAAGGACAAGACTTTGTAAAAACACAAGATTTGCGGTCACCAAATTTGGCGAGCGCAAAATCTAGATCTGTTATTGCAATTAATTATCATCTCACCTTGGAAATGGCAAAAGAACTTTCCATGGTAGAGCGTAATGAAAAAGGAAAACAAGCCCGTCAATATTTTATTGAATGCGAGCGGCGTGCAAAGCAAGTTGTTACACCACAAATCGATTACTCAAGTCCACAAGCGATGATTGGCTTTTTGAATTACCTACAAGGGCAAATAAATCAAAAAGATACTATCATTGAAGATTTAAAACCAAAAGCAATGGCTCTGGAAAGCTTGCAACGCTCTGATGGGCTCTTCGGTCTTATTACAGCTGCTAAAATTCTTGAAATGCAACCCAAAAAGTTCATTCTCTTCTTACAAGAAAAAAGATGGGTATATCGAATTACTGATGGCGCTCCTTTGCTTCCTTATCAAGATAAAATCCAAAAAGGACTAATGGATTGCTCAACCCACATCATTCAAACAACAAAAAAGGCAGAAAAAGTCATTCCTTGCGCAAAAATCACAGCAAAAGGAATTGGTGTGTTGTCTCAAGAGATTAAAAAACAAAACATGCATTAAGGGAAATAAACCATGGAAAAAAAATACGAAATGACTGATGAAACAATTGAGTTTGGGCGCAGAACGCTCCGCCGCATTCGTGCACTGAGAGACTTTGGATATGTCAAAAA
>NZ_JBHIOR010000028.1:0-8810 GCF_042195605.1 Bartonella sp. AP88HLJMH
ATAAAGTTTGAGACATTGAATTATGCTATTCAGGATGTTCGGAAAGAAGCAAGACAAGCTGCTGCTATTGGTCTAGCAGTATCTAATTTAAGCTATGACGATACACCGGGAAAATTAAGTTTTTCACTTGGTACAGGTGTATGGCGCAGTCAATCTGCACTTGCTATTGGAGCTGGTTATATGTCTGAAAATGGAAGATTTCGCTCTAACGTATCTGCAACGAGTTCTGGGGGACATTGGGGGGTAGGTGCTGGATTTAGGGTAACACTGAATTAACAATAGAAAATTCGAAATAAATTTTCCTTCTCTTATCAAATGCGTTACATGTGCCATTTAAAGAGAAGGAAAGTTATTTTATCACAAATGAATAGCAATAGAAGATAAGGACGTATTTCGAGTAAAAATATATTTTTTATTATGAAATTTTATATGAAAAATCATTTATCATCTCCAAAAGGAATTATTTGAGTAATCGATATTTATTTTTAAGAGAGTTTTTTCCTTATAAGAGAAATATATATTGTAATAATATTATTAATGAATGAGCATTGTTTTTTATGACAAGATAGGGGGGGTATTTTGCATAATTCTACTGCTGATAAGATTATTATTGGATTGTATAATGCCATAAAAGGTGATCAATTACATGACAGTGAGCAGCAGATTAAGACAGTTTTTAATGATGCAAAAAAATATATAGATAAATGTTTTTCTGAATCCATAGTATAATGCAATGAGTAATGTTGTTAATGATGCAAAATCTTACACGGATACAAAATTTGAAGCATTAAGATGTGATATTAAGACAGCTCAGAAAGAAGCAAGACAGGCGTCCTCTGTTGGTTTAGAAGTATCGAATTTAAGTGATTTTAATATCCTTTGGTCTTTAAGTCTTTGTTTTGGTGGTGGTTTATGGCGTAATCGATTGGCTTGAGCTATTGGAACCGTTTATATGTCAGAAGATGGAAAAATTCGCTCTAATTATATCTGTCACGAGTGCAAGAGGTTACAGGGGGTTAAGTGCAGGAGTAAACTTAACACTGAATTAATAATAAAAAACGCATTCGCCCTTGTCTCATCAGACAAGGGTAAAAATTTTATAAAGAGGTGATATTTTACACAGAAACTCATAGAGTAGTATACTTGTAAAGTTTTATAACAATGTATTCTGTAATAATAATCTTAGTGGGACTAATTTTAGTTACAGTGAAGCATTTTAACAAAAAAAATTACAAATGCAGAGTGATGTTTTCATATAAATTAATAGAGCACGCGTAATCGCACAATATTTTAAAACTGTACAGTTTATAATTTTATTAATAGGAATATCCACTAGGGGGTATGCTTAAAGAAATAAAAAATCTCATTTTTTCCATTTTTATTATTTTCTTTGTATGTAGCAGCGGGAATGATTAAGTAAGACTCACTTTGATCACAACAGGGATATTTAAAGCATAACGATGCATCAGCACTTTTATAAAAGCCTAAAGTGTAAACAATGAGGCTATGAATTTTAGAATTATTTCAAGAATCAGAAAAACGCATTATATAAAAAAATAATTAAATTATTTTTTCCTTGCTATTTTTTAATAATTGTATAGAGTGTGGAAAATTAATTAAAAGAAACTAGAAATCTTTTCGCAAAGCGGGGTGCGGTAAATCATGAAAAAATCACAAAATCACAATCATCTGATCTCAAAGAGCTTTAAGAGATACAAATATAAAACTCAGGGATATCTCGCTTATTTTCACGACAAAAGCGCAATAACCCTACAAAAAACGCTCTAAATTACTCAACAAACAACTTAACCCCCTTCCGCAATAAACATCCTTTATTGCCTCTTAAGCACACAACACTTAATAATAAGTACGCAAACATGTTTTTTCCACACTTCGTTAACCTTTCTTCACCTTTAAATTTAAAGGCTCTGCTAAAGAAAAACACCCCTCCTTAAAGGGGATAAATAAAAACCACATTAATTGGACTATCGATCAACGTCGACTTCTATCTCATTGATATCTTAGATAGTCCTCTTCCGCATTATGACAACCCTAATCTTTTATAAAACAAGAAAAAACAATCTCTGGAGCTTAGTAGCACCGGAATATGTCTTTTTGATGTTTTAAATATCTTTCTTTACTTAGAGGATTTATTATGAAAAAAATATATACCACACCACACACGCTAGCAGTGAGTAATTTAAAAAATTCTTGCTCGTCTTATCGATTACCTTTTATTAAAACGCTTTCATTAGTGTCAGTAGCTGTCTTTTTATCAAATGCTTCTCCTGTTTTTGCTTGTGATCTTTGGGGTAATGTAGCACAGTATTTTGGCGGAGGTACAAATATACGTAAAAGTATTGCGCCAACCTATATAATTAACGGTAAAATATATAGAGATGTTGGTTCTGCGCTGTATGGTTTGGAGAATTATGTCGCTGAAACTAGGTATGATAAGCTTGTTAAGCAAGATGCATCAGGACTTATTACAATTGGTGCGGACGTAGGTGGTAATAGAATAACTATCGCAAATAGCTCTCATGGATTGAGGACTCTTACTGGTGTTGCTGATGGTTGGGTTTCGCCAATCTCGTATGATGCAGTCAATGGTTCTCAGCTTTTTTCCCAAGGCATCAGTACTGCGATCTCTTTTGGCGGTGGTGCTGGATACGATAGAAAAGGAAACTGGATAGCTCCTACTTTTACAGTTAAGGTCTTTGATAAAAATGGTAATGGAGCTGAAAAGGATTATAAGAATGTTGCGGATGCCTTTACTGGCGTAAGTAGTTCTTTCACGAATCTTGATGCAAAGATTGAAAATATTAAGGTAGCAAGTAATAGTCTTGTTAAGCAAGATGATACAGGACTTATTAGCATTGGTGGAGAAGTAAGTGGAACTAAGGTAAGCATTGCAAACGTTGATAATGCAGTTCGGACTCTTTCGGGTGTTAGGGCTGGTTCGATTACAGCAACGTCGACCGAAGCAGTAAATGGTTCTCAACTTTATTCAATAAATCAGGCATTTGCTGAATATTTTGGCGGTGGTGCTGGCTATAAAGATGGAAACTGGAGTGCTCCTACTTTTACAGTTAAGGTCTTTGATAAGGATGGTAATGGAGCTGAAAAGAAGTATACTAATGTTGCGGATGCCTTTACTGGCGTAAGTGGTTCTTTCACAAATCTTGATAAAAAGATTGAGAATATAGTCATTAATGGGACAGGTGATGATCTTGTTAAGCAAGATGATACCGGCCTTATTACCATTGGTGGAAAAGTAAGAGGGGTCCAGGTAAATATAGCAAATGTTGATAATGTGGCACGGACTCTTGCGGGTGTTAAGGCTGGTTCGATTACAGCAACATCGACTGATGCGATAAATGGCTCTCAATTTTATGCCATGAGCAATGTAGTTGCTAGCTATTTTAGTGATAATGCTGGATATGATAAAGATGGAAACTGGAATGCTCCTACTTTTACAGTTAAGGTTTTTGATAAAAATGGTAGTGGGACTGAAAAGAACTATAAGAATGTTGGGGATGCGCTTTCTGGTGTAAGTAGTTCTTTTACGAATCTTAATCAAAAGATCGAAAGTGTGACAGGTGATAGTTTTGTTAAGCAAAATAGCGCTGGGCTTATTACGATTGGCGGAGACAAGGGTGGTGATAGAATAGATATTACAAACGGTATTAATTTTCCACGAGTTATCTCTGGTGTTAAAGGGGGTGCATTTACGGCAACATCGACCGAAGCAGTAAATGGTGGTCAAATTTATTTGATGGCTCAAGCATTTGCAAGTTATTTTGGCGGTGGTGCTGGCTATAAAGATGGAAAATGGTCACCTCCTACATTTACAGTTAAAGCCTTTGATAAGGATGGTAATGCAACTGAGAAAAACTATACTAATGTTGCAGATGCGTTTTCTGGCGTTAATAGTGCTTTCACAAGTTTGAATGAGGAGATTGTTAAGATAAAGAATAAGCCTGGTATTGAAGAAAAGGAACACACCCATCAAGACGGTGATTTGAATGATATTATTTCAGAAGGCTTTCCTTTTATGAGAAGCTTACCTAGTGCTTTAGGTAATGTGAAGGTTCCAACTACGATAACTGTTGCTCCTAAATCACCATTAAAACAAGTAAGTTTTATGAGTAGTGAAGGTGAAAGCCGGCGTCTTTTTGATATTGCTGCTGGTGAGATTTCAGAAACGTCGACTGATGCTATAACTGGTTCTCAGCTCTATTCGATAAACAACCAGATTGCTACTTATTTCGGTGGTGGTTCTGGATATAAAGGTGGAAATTGGAGTGCTCCGACTTTCACAGTTAAAGCCTTTGATAAGAATGGTAAGGAAACTGAGAAAAAATATACTAATGTTGCAGATGCATTTGCTGGCGTTAATAGTGCTTTGGCAGGTTTAAATGAGCGGGTTATGAACGGTATTGGTGAAACAGAGGGTAAACCACAAAATGGTGATCCTTCGGATGTTATTTCAAAAGGCTTTCCTTTTATGAGAAGCGCACGTTTTCTAAGAAGCTTACCTCTTGCCATAGATGAGGAAGAAAGCGCCATAGATGAGGCGGATAATTCAACCACGGTAACTGTTGCTCCTAGTGAAATTTTAGAAAAGTCAACTTATGAGGTGACTGACAATCAGTTTTCACAGATGAGTAACAGGGTAACAGGCGTTGAAAAAAAGGTAGACAGCGTTACAGACAGGGTAACAGGCGTTGAAAAAAAGGTAGACAGCGTTACAGACAGGGTAACAGAAGTTGAAAACAAGGTGAATGTTGCGGTTAGCTATGATACCGATGATAGCGGAAAGAAAATCAGTAGCATCACTCTAAAAGGTGTCGATGACAGTGAGCCTGTTTTGATTACTAATGTTAAAGATGGAAAAATTGAACATGGCTCTAAGGACGCAGTGAATGGTGGTCAGTTATACGATCATACCGCGCAGCAGATGGAGATTACTCTTGAAAGTGCGAAAAAGTATACGAACGATCAAGTCAATAATGGTATTAACGAGGCAAAATCCTATACCGATATGAAGTTTGACGCACTAAGTTATGATATTACGAATGTGCGCAAAGAGGCAAGGCAAGCAGCAGCGATTGGTTTGGCAGTCTCTAACTTACGTTACTTCGATGACCCAGGATCTGTGAGTGTTTCATTTGGTGGCGGTTTTTGGCGTGGACAATCTGCCTTTGCGATTGGTGCAGGTTATACATCTGAAGATGGCAAGATTCGTTCTAATCTATCAGCAACCAGTGCTGGCGGTCAGTGGGGTGTAGGTGGTGGAATAACTCTGAAATTAAAATAACACCAGAGAATATGAAAAACTACAATTTAAGCGAAGTTTCGCCCTTGTCTTCTTAGACAGGGGCGAAATTTTATATTATAGAGAAGTAATATTTTACAGAGAAGGCCATAGAGTAGTATATTTATAAAGTCTTATAATAATTAAAGTCTTATACCAATGTATTCTATAGTAATAATCTTAGTGAGATTGATTTTAGTAAGAAGTAAAGCACTTTAACAAAAATTTTACAAATACAGAGTAGTACTCTCAGTGCGTAATTGCGCAGTATTTTAAAACTGTACGTTCTATAATTTCATTGATGGAAAATATCCATTGGGGGATACGTTTAAAAATCCTATTTTATTATTTTATTTATTTGCTCTGTACATAGCAGTAGCAATCATGAGGCACGCAACAGCAGCAATTATTAGTAAGACTCATTTTGATCAAAATGGGACACTTAAATAAAACTATGAAACAGAATCTCTAGACAAGTCTATAGTGCATGGAATCTATGAGTTTTAAAGTTATAAGGATATTTCACGGTTATATAAATCGGAAAGACTCATTCTGTAAAAATAATTAAATTCATTTTCTTCTTGCTATTTCACTCAATAGTCTATAACATCACAGAATATTCTTTAGTAAGACTCATTTTGGCAAAAACAGAAAAATGCTCGTAAGGGGGGGCAGTTGATTATGAACAACACACACAATCATCCTCATTTTACTCTAAAGCTTAAGAGTATGCCGCTTATCCCCGCGATAAAAGCGTAATGATTTCACAACAAGTACTCTAAATCATTCAGCCAACAACTTAAACTTTTCCCCTAATAATACCTTACAGCTTCTTAATCATATAAAATGAACTCTTTTACTTTTAAAACTATAAACCGCAGACCTAACAATAGGGTGCAAGTATGTCTTCTTCATACCTGTTTTTCACCCTCATCCAGGAGTTTTGTTGCAAAAAAAGCACCCTTCTTAAAGGCGGAAAAAATAAAAAACCCATTAACCACATCGTTTATCAAGATTGATTGCAACCTTGCTAGACTTCTAATTACTTCTGTTCGCCTCTGCGGCAAACTCAAACTTTATAAAGAACAAAAAAAATCACGTCGTTAATCACTCCTAACACTGAAATATGACTTTTTAATGTTCTAAATATGTCTTTCCTATTTGGAGAATTTGTTATGAAAAAATTATATACCACACCAAAAGCGCTAGTGGTGAATGATTGTAAAGATTCTTGCTCGTTTTATCGACGGCTTTTTATTAAAGCGCTTTCATTGGCTTCAGTGATTATATTTTTATCAAATGTTTCTCCTGTTGCTGCTGCTACTCAGATTTTAAATAACATATCAAACGACTTTAGTGGTGGTACAAATGCGCTTAAAGGTATACCGCCAGCCTATGTAGTTGGCAGTAAATTGTATAGAGATAGTGGCTCTGCATTTGTGGAGGGGGAGGATGCCCCCAAGAACTTAAGTCTTAATATTAAGTTTCAGACTAAAGCTGCTTTTGATACTGCATTTGCAGGTACGGAAGGTTATAAGAATGTAGAAGGTTATAAAAGTGTTGCGGATGCATTTTCTGGCGTGAAGAGTGTTTCCACAAGTTTAAATCATCAGATTGTTGAGATAAAGGAACCCCATGCTATTGGGGGAAAACAAGATAATCCATATCAAAGTGATGATAGGCATGAAAACACAGGCAGCTTTTCTCTTTTAAGAAGCTTATCTCGTGAACTAGCCCGAGCGGATGATGCAAGTATGGTAACTGTTGCTCCTACCTCACCATTAACTCAAATAACTATTCGGAATAGTAAAGGTGAGACACGGCGTCTTTTGGATGTTTCTCCTGGTGAGCTCTCAAAAACGTCAACCGATGCCGTTAATGGTTCCCAGCTTTATACGTTAGGCACTGGGGTTGCAAAATCTTTAGGTGGTAATGCTAGTTATGCGGATGGAACTTGGAGTGTACCTACATTCACGGTTAAGAGCGTGAAAGAAGATGGCAAAACAGAAGATAAAGAGTATCATGATGTAGCAACAGCGTTTGCTGGTGTAGGAACTTCTTTCGTAAATATGAATAATTCTATCACGAATATTAAGAATGAACTTAGCAAAGATATTGCTGAAGCAAAGAGTGATTCCTTGCATTGGAGCGATACTGCACATGCTTTTGTAGCGACGCATGGAGAGAAAGATAGCAAAAGTAATAGCAAGCTTACATCTCTTTTAGATGGTTCGATTAATGCTGGTTCCACGGATGCCGTAACGGGTAATCAGCTTCATGCTCTAGGTAGCAGTGTTGCAAAATCTTTAGGTGGTAATGCTAAGTATGAGAATGGCACGTGGAATGCTCCTACATTCAAGGTTAAGCGATTTAATTCTGATGGTGATGTTACTGATTCGACTTATGATAGTGTCGCGTCTGCCTTTGCCGGTGTTGGTGATTCTATCACGAATATTAAAAATGAGATTAGCAAAGAAATTGCTGGTGAAAAGAGTGATTCTTTAATCTGGAGCCAAACCGCGAATGCCTTTGTAGCGACGCATGGGGACAGTAAAGAGAGCAGCAAGATAACGTCTCTTAAAAATGGAGACATTAGTAGAACGTCAACGGATGCTGTAGCGGGTAACCAGCTATATGCACTAGGGAGCGATGTTGCGAAGTCTTTAGGTGGAGGAGCTAAGTATGAGGATGGCAAATGGAGCAAACCTAAGTTCACGGTTAAAACAGTAAAATCTGATGGAACTGAGAGTGAGGAGAGCTATACAGATGTGGCTTCAGCGTTTGCCGGTGTAGGAACTTCTTTCACGGATTTACATAAAGAGATTACCAATGAAATTACCACTGCTCAGGCTGACGCCTTGTTGTGGGATAAGGCTAAAGGTGCGTTTGTAGCGACGCATGGAGAGAAAGATAGCAAAAGTAATAGCAAGCTTACATCTCTTTTAGATGGTTCGATTAATGCTGGTTCCACGGATGCCGTAACGGGTAATCAGCTTCATGCTCTAGGTAGCAGTGTTGCAAAATCTTTAGGTGGTAATGCTAAGTATGAGAATGGCACGTGGAATGCTCCTACATTCAAGGTTAAGCGATTTAATTCTGATGGTGATGTTACTGATTCGACTTATGATAGTGTCGCGTCTGCCTTTGCCGGTGTTGGTGATTCTATCACGAATATTAAAAATGAGATTAGCAAAGAAATTGCTGGTGAAAAGAGTGATTCTTTAATCTGGAGCCAAACCGCGAATGCCTTTGTAGCGACGCATGGTGAAGAGAATACAAGTAGCAAGATAACGTCTCTTAAAAATGGAGACATTAGTAAAACGTCAACGGATGCTGTAGCGGGTAACCAGCTATATGCCCTAGGGAGTAGTGTTGCAAAATCTTTAGGTGGTAAAGCTAAGTATGAGAATGGCACATGGACAGCTCCGACTTACGAGATCTCTCATATTTCTGCAGATGGTGATGTGGGAAAGACGAGCTTCAATGATGTTGG
>NZ_JBHIOR010000029.1:0-8491 GCF_042195605.1 Bartonella sp. AP88HLJMH
ATCAATTTCATGATGCGTGACATCATCTTTAAGCCTTGATAGGTCTCTATCATCTCGTGAAGGAGCTGTTGTTCTGTTTCTGTAAGACCTTTATCTTTGCTGCTTCGTTTCTTGACCATCTTTCCAACCACATAAATGGGCTCCCTGCTTGTTATGCTTCAAAATATCTCTTGCAAGGTTGGAACTGATGACCGCAACATCCTTATTATCCAAATAAATGGGCAACCAGCCACCACAAGAAACAGACCTATTTGCCGCGCACCCAACGAGAAAGTTCAGAGCGCACACCACCATCACTTTTTCGATTAACTTCATTTTCTACCTCAAGACGGGTTGTTGCTGTCTTTAAAGCATTCTCTGTTTGCTTTTGCCGTTCGCTTTGCTTGCCAAGCTGAAACGCCTTGGCTAAAGCCATAAAAAAAACGGCTAAAGCCGCTGTAAACATAAGAGAATATTTCTTTAGCCAAAAAATCATAAGCGTTGCTCCCCAAACCGCTTGGCGACAATCACTATGCCCGTTACAGCCGCTAAAACCATCATGCCTGCTAAAGCCCATTGCACCGGACCATTGCCTGCTAACAAGCCGCCAAAACCAGAACAAGACCCTATAATCGGGGCAAGTGCTTCTATTTTAAGAAGTCCGGTTGCCGTTTTCGTTTCTACCCTTTGATAATTCGAAGAAACATAAGCCCCTTTTACCCATAATCCCGCTTCTGCTGCTCGACGGTTGGCTAAACCCGCAAGAGGCTTCCCACCGACCTTATTCCATTTCTGTAATTCTAAGGGTACGGCTTCATAATCCCCTTGATTAAGCTTCTTCAATAAGGTTGACTTGCGAAAAGCAGCTGTTCCTACATTATAGCAAAATGAGACCAATGCCGCGAATTGGCAATCCGTTAACGAAACCGTCACCGATTCCTCTACCGTCTTCTCAAATTGCTTTAAGTCTTCACAAAGGATTTCTTCCGCTTGCTTTTGGCTAATACACATGCCTTTTTTGACAAGGGGGTGACCCGCATTGCTGGTGTGACCATAACCAATCGTCCAGATACATGCCGTATCTCTATATGCCTCTAAACGCAAACCTTCCCATTGTTTGATAAGCTCTAATCCTTCTTTCGATATCTTTCTCATCTGACGCTCCATAAAAAAAGCCCCACAAAAGTGGGGCTGGATAAAAATGTTTTCTTATGATCTCTATTGGCTATGCTCTTTGATCAGCTGCTCGACTTCTTCAACACGAAAGCCAAGTTGAAAGAGCGGCGCATATTCGCTTTCCTGTAATTCATACTGACAACGCTTTTCGACAAAATCACCATTTAAATCAAACGGCATGGTTGTTGTTAGACAAACCTTATGCGTGTCATCTTCAATCCCCTCTTCTCCCTCTCCAAGCTCTTTAACAAAGACCCAATAAAAACGTGTTGCTAAAAGCATCTCTAGCCTTCTTACCGTTTCAACTTTGTCAAAAGAAAGCATGTTCAGATAATCTTGCTTGCTATTTAAATGTTCTGGATAATCTATCATCTACCTCTCCTCACAAATCACGGGAATGGCTACAACCACGCGCACATAATTGTTCATTACCTCTAGAATAAGATACCGTGGAGCGTGCAAAACATCCGCTATCTACACCATGACTCCACCCTCCTCCTCCTGATAACCATCTCATTTCTAACCTAGCCTGCCCCCTATTCGTTATTTGCATAGGAAACGTTCCTGCTAAAAACTGCCAAACATAACCGCAACCTTCCTCACAACCGATATGCGAGATCATACGACGATTTGCTGTATCAACGTGACCTCCTGAAGTCTTAGGAGAGGGGGGAGTCTTACCTTTAATACTTGTTTTGTCATTACTTCCATACATGGTTGAAGCAAATTCCACATCACTCAGTAAGGATTTCTTGACACGCATCATATCCGTTACATGATCTGTATAGGTACGACCTGTTGTGATCGGAACACCATATGCCGAGCGCGTATTTTCACCGGTGCCTGACTGAAGATAAATATCAACCCAAAGATCTGTAGAGGGGTCATAAACCATACCTTCTGGTGAACTATGCGGACGGTGATTGAGACACCAAACTGAATTGGGTAAAATATCCCCTGCTCTATAACCAGACAATGGATGACCGGAAATCGTACCAACATCCGCACAGAGCGTATGAAACCCTCCTATCTTTCGCGAATTACTCACTGTGTAATCCCTTGGATACGTAGAGTTTTCTGATAAAACAAATTTATGAGACTGTCCTCCATCAGAAACCAAATAAACATAATAATCCTTACCCGCCGAAAGAGAAGGAACGCTTATTCTTGTATCTACCGTATAACTTGCAACTAAAATATCATTGCCTAATGCCAAAGTTATGCGTGTTCCTTTTTTCAAGGTTAATTGCGCTTTGCCTGTCGCTACAAGAAACGGGGTGGAAATTGAAAGAACCGTTAAATTGGACTGTTTCAGTAAATTGTTTACCTCTTCCGCTAGCGCTTTTGCCTGTGAAGCTACTGTATGGGCTGTTGTTGCCGTTGCTAGGGAACTCTTGATACCTCCAAGCTCTTGTTTCGTCGTATCGGCTGTTGTTTTGGCTTCTTCTGCTGTCCTTTTCGCTCTATCGGCTACTTCTTTGGCTTTTTCGGCTTCGCTCTTGGCTTGATAGGCTTGTGAATCTGCCGACTCGGCTTTTTTCTTGGCTTCTTCTGAGTACATCCGCGCTAAACTTACGGGGGCTTTAAAATTCTCAACCACTTGGTTGATATCAATAACCCTACTCCTCGCAGACGAGGCTATTTTCTCTGCATTTTCTGCCTGATTGCGCGCTTGCGTCGCATCATGTCTTGCATAACCAGCAGACTCCTTGGCTTCCTTGGCTATTTTTTGTGCCTCTTCCGCTTCTTCTTCTAAAGACGCGGCTTTCTTACCCGCTGTTTCAGCTGCCTTTTGCGCCTCTCCTGCTATATATTTTGCATTACTCGCTATTTCCTTGGCTTTTTCTACTTCATTCTTGGCTTCATACGCTCGGTCATCGGCTTTCTCTGCTATTTTCTTGGCTTCTTCACCTGCCATTTCTGCTAATCTTGCTATAGTCTTAGCGTTATTGGCTGCTTCATTCGCGTCGTAAGCTTTACTCCACGCTTCATTTGCTGTGCTTTTTGCCTTTTCCGCCTCACTACGAGCTTGCCCAGCATCATGGTTGGCATAACCTGCTGTCTGTTTGGCTTCCTGTGCTATTTTTTGTGCTTCTTCTGCGGCTGCTTCTAAAGACGCGGCTTTCTTACCCGCTGTTTCAGCTGCCTTTTTCGCCTCTCCTGCTGCATATTTTGCACTATTGGCTATTTCCTTGGCTTTTTCGGCTTCATCTTTTGCTTCATACGCGTAGTTATTGGCTTTCTCCGCTATTTTCTTGGCTTCTTCGCCTGCCGTTTCTGCTAAACTTGCTGTAAGCTTAGCACTATCTGCTGTTTCATTCGCTTTGTGGGCTTTATTCCACGCTGCATTCGCTGTGCTTTTTGCATTTTCCACCTCACTACGCGCTTGCTCCGCATCATGCTTGGCATAACCTGCTGTCTGTTTGGCTTCTTTCGCTATCTTTTCAGCTTCACCCGCTACTGTCTCTACCTGTGATGCCTTCTTTTGTGCACCATCAGCTACCTTCTTTGCCTCGTCCGCTGTCGACTTCGCACTATTGGCTAATTGTTTTAGACCATCCAAAGCACCTTTCGTTTCTTCTGCTACCTTCTCTGCTGCTTCCGCTTTACTCTTTGCTGCTGTAGCTATACCCTTCAACGCTTCTGCATCAACCTGCCCTGCCGTCTCTCCTGAACGCGCCGCAGACTCTGCTACCGCTTTCGCTTCCAAAGCTATTCTAGAGGCTTCTGTTGTGCTCTGTTGGGCTTGCTCCGCTTTCGCTATTGCACTATCTGCTGCACTTTTCGCTTCTAAGGCTATCGCTTTGGCATTACTTGCCTCTTCTTTTGCTTCTTCTGATACGCTCTTCGAAGAAGTCGCTGTTTGATTTGCTTCATTCGCAATTCTCTCTACACTTTCTGCTTTAACCTTTGCTTCTTCTGATAAACTTTTAGCATTAGAGGCTGTTTGACTTGCTTGTTCACTCGTGGATTTCGCTTCAGTCGCAACAGTCTTTAAACTTTCCGCTTTAGATTTCGCATCGCTAGCCTCTCTTACAGCTTGCTCTACTTTCTCTGTTGCTCTATCCGCTACATTCTTGGCTTCTTCTGCTGTGCTCTTCGCTGCATTCGCAACTGTAACAGCGCTTTCTGATGCTACTTTAGCTTCGTTAGCTATGCTCTCTGCTGTTGCTGTCGCTGTCGCTACCGATTGTTTTACTTCCTCCACTAAACCTTTTGCCTCAACAGCTGTCGTTTTACTTTCATTGGCTAACGTTGCTGCCTGATCTGCTATTTTCTTCGCTTCAGCGGCTTTAGACAATGCTTCTGAAGCATCTTGTTGCGCTGTTGATGTCTCTAACGCCTGTTTGGCCTCTTGCGCCATAGTCTTGGCTTCAGAAGCTGTGATTGTCGCATCATCCGCCTTCTTTTCGGCTCTTGCGGCTTTCTCTTCTGCCGTCTCTGCTGTGCTCTTAGCTTCACTCGACTTCGTTAACGCTTCTAAAGCTTTTTGCCCGATCTCATCACCAGCCTGTTTAGCTGTGGTAGCGGTCGATAATGCCGTTTCTGCAATACCTTTCACTTCTTCAGAAATATTCTTGACATCATTGACTAAGGTAAGCGCTGTAGATGCTTTATCCTTCGCTGCATTCGCTTCTGTAAGCGCATTGGTAGAGGCATTTTGGGCTTCTGTTGCGAGTTGTTTGGCTTCTTCTGAGAGTGTCTTAGATGACTCTGCTATCTGTTTGGATTCTCTTGACTCCGTTAATGCCTTCTCTACTGCCGTTTGTACTTGAGACGCTGTTTTTGTAAGTTCTCTAACAGAAGATGTCGCCCGTTCCGATAAACCTTTTGCTTCTTCGGCAATATCCTTCGCATCAGCGGCTGTCTGTTTGGCTCCATCTGCCTTCATACTTGCTTGTGTCGCTACTGTCTTAACTTCATGACACGTCGCTACCGCTGTTGCGGCTACTTGCTTCGTCTCTGTTGCTGTTTGGGAAGCATCTCTCGCTGTTTGTTCTGCACGTTCAGAAATGGACTTCGATTCATCGGCTAATCTCTTTGCTTCTGTCGAGACATGGACGGCGTTCTCACTTGCCTGCTTGACCTCTACAAAACTTTGCAATGCCGTAGCCAATGAACCTTTCGTACTACTTATTTCCCCTGTAGCTCTATCAAATCCTGCCTTCGCCTCTTCTGCCATTTGCTTGGCGGCTTCAGAGGCACTCTTGGCTTCTTCGGCTAATCCCTTGGCTGTATCCGCTGTATCTTTTGCACGATTAGCCGTTGTCGTTACTGCTGTAACCGCTTCACCCGTTTTGGTAACTTCGCTAAGCGCTCTTTCCGATACTTTTTTCGCCTCTTCTGCAACCTGTTGCGCGCCATTCGCACGCGCCATGGCTTTTTCTGCTTCTTTCCTTGCATTAACAACCTGCTCTAACGGCGCAAAGGTTTCATACGAATACAAAGACGCCGTCCCTAAAAGCTTCGGAACAACAACACTGTCTTGAGAAGTTCCTGCTATCATTTCTTCTCTCGTCGCGACAGGTATCAAATATTCATGTTCATGATCGGGTATCTTCATCTGCTTTCGTCCTCACATCATTCAGAGCACTTCGTCTAATGAACACTCTTTCAAATCTTCAAACTCTTCTCTTAAGGTCTCTAAGCGCTTCTCTAAATCTTTCAGTGAACCATCAAGCTCTGTTTTCAAAGCGGCTTTCAGTAAATCAAAAACGCCAGTAAGCGGCGCATGTACAAAACCTCCCCCAGAATACAAAACGACCCGTACTTGAGACGGGTCGCTAATCTCTGATATCGCAAACGGTTTTAATGACATTTCAACTCCTCATGTCTTGATCCCATAAATTACACTCACATTAACGGGGCGCGTTTCAACACCACCAACCCTCTCTGCCATGAGATGATGTTCATGATGCTCTCTGTCATTCAGACCTGCCGTTATAGGCGTTGAATAATATAAAAAATTAGCAAAGGGGCTCCTGATAAACCAAGGTAAACGCGGCGGCTTGTCTTTTTCTGTAAACCAAAAGGGAGTCTCTACCTGTGGACTTCCTGCTATTTGGTCAAATTCTTGATTACACTTGTCCAAAGCATCCCCACTCAAACCTACACACTCTTCGTCTACAGATCTCTTGTGCCTTGTCACGGGCGCTTCAGTAGAAGAAACATTCCGTTTCTTTCGAGAAGAAAGACCTTCTGATGACGCTGGACCTATAAAATGCTCATGCGCTTTTAAAGAACAGGGTTGTATACTTGCAAAAGAACGCCAAGGGTCTAAATTGCGTTCATTATCAAGTCCCCGTAAAAATAGCCCCCGAAAATCGGGAACATTAAACGTCGTGGCGCCATCTCCTTCTCCCCACGTCGTTCCTATGACACAAAATAAATCCCAATAAACATACCGTGAATAAGCACTTCCATCACATGGCAACCAACCATCCGGCAAGCGCTCCATTGCAAACGGTCCTATCAGACCGGAAGGTAAACGTTTTAAGGAAGAAACTTTGCCCCTTGTCGGGTTGAGAACTTGCCAACCCGTAAGCTCTTCATCATACACAAGCGTATAAAGACAGCCATCTTGTATCTCTCCTCCCGATAAGGCTAATAAACCGGTTTCTGTTGCCTTATAAACGGGCTTATCGGCTAAATTATTTAAAGCAATTGTTGTCGCCCCAACATTCTTGCCCTTCGCTTTAAAACAAACCGATATGCCATTCTTATACTCTAAAAATGCCGATTGACTTAGAAGCCTTATCACGCTCGTCTTTTGGTTATTATCAACCGTCACAATCCCTTCAAGCACCCCCCCCGTATCCGATAAATACTCACTTACCCGTTGCATCATAAAACGAGCGCTATTATTAACCGTGTTAGGGTGCTGTCCCTCTGACCAATTAATTAAAGCATCAGCACCACCATTCTCAGATGCCGTTAAAGACCAATCATAAATCGTGGACATCTAAACCTCACGTCTTGATTCCAAACACAACACTCATATTAATCGGGCGCGTCTCACTTATACCTGAACTTGCCAATGCAACATCACGCATGTGAAGGTGGGAATGGGGAAAGGCGAGCTTATGGTGCACGCGTATATCCTCTGCTCTCACGCCCAAACGTTCAGCAAGCTTCAATCTTTGCTGGTCATTCAACACATATCCCCAGATGATTGTCATATCACCATGCCAACTCTCTTCCTGATTTTCATCATTCAAAATCGTAAAGGATTGACCCCCATGGTCATGCTTTCTCATTGCGTCATTTTGTAAAGTGCCAAGATAACGAAAGCGGTCTATCTCGCGGTCATCATCAACACCTCGTAAAAAAACACCACGCAAATCGGGAACATTAAACTTCGTCCAACTATCAGCGCCTCCCCACCTGATCCCTATCGCTTCATAAAGAGCAGGATAATCACGACGCAAATAAGCCTTCCCATCACATGGTAACCAGCCATCTGGCAAAACTTGCATCCCAAAAATCCCTATCGTCCCTGGTGGATAAACAGGGATAACCGGCTCTTGCGATAAAGAGAGAGGCGTAGGATTTAAAACTTGCCAAGCATGATCCCTATAAACCAAGCTATAAATGCACCCCCTTTGAAGCTCGCCCCCAGATAAAACACGGAGACCTAATTCCGTCGCCTTGTAAACAGGTTTAGCCGCCAAATCATTCAAGGCAATTGCGGTTTCCCCAACATTCTTGCCCTTCGCTTTAAAACAAATTGATATCCCATTCTTATACTCTAAAAATTGCGATTGGCTTTGAAGTCTTATCAACGTCGTCTGGTGTTCAGCATCAACCGTAAAAGTGCTTTCAATCACACCACTCGTATCCGATAAATACTCACGCACACGTTGCATCATCACACGAGCACTATTATTCAGACTACTAGGACGTTGTCCTTTTGACCAATCAATCAAATCATCACAATAGGCATTCAAGGAGGCATTTAAAGACCAATCATAGATCGTCGACATCTTACACCTCATGTCTTAATCGCAAACAGAACACTCACATTTACTGGACGCGTCTCGCCTTCACCAGTGCTCTCCAAAACAACCTCTTGGTTCTCATCAAGAGTATGAGAACTTACAATGTAGCCCCCTAAATTCTCACGCTCTATGCCCATAAAATTCGCTAGAGAGCTCCCCCCAAACAAGCCTAGACGATAACCCAACACATCTGTCGTATTCCCATCCCAAAAGTTTTCGTTGCTGGTAAAATGAGACATCGAAAGGCTCTGTCCTTGATGTTGATGCGACTCGATTAAATCTGTTTGCACACTTGCAAAAGAACGCCCCTCATCAATATTGCGCCCTCCATCAAGCCC
>NZ_JBHIOR010000030.1:0-7842 GCF_042195605.1 Bartonella sp. AP88HLJMH
ACGATTATCCCCATTGCTGCTGCCGTGATACTTTTGTGCTTAGCAATTGGTTATGCAGGGCGCTACATCGGAAAAGATACATTCGTACGGTGGGCAATTGGTGTCGTTATCGCTGGTTCAGCAGCTGAACTTGCAAATATGTTATTCAAAAGCGCGTAATAAAAAAGTCATGCTGTATAAAATATCTTTTTATCCTAAAGCAAAATCTAAATTGAGATAAACAATATGAAAAAATCAAAAGTTCTTCAAACAATAATTCGGAATAAAGCTACTAAAACCTCTGCAGCTTTAACTGTATTTTTTATGTCCAATCCTGTGTATGCTCAACAATTAACAACTGCAAAAGGTGCTTTAGAAAAACTCCGTGATGACTTAAAGTTGCTTATCCCTCTCGCTGCTGCTGTTATACTATTATGCTTAGCAATTGGTTATGCAGGACGCTACATCGGAAAAGACACATTCGTACGGTGGGCAATTGGTGTCGTTATCGCGGGCTCAGCAGCTGAACTTGCCGGTTTATTATTTAAACCTAACTGATAAATCTTTTGGAATAAGAAATATTTTTTGTAAAAGAAACTTTGGATTTCAATGCTTTCATTATGCATCAATGAAATTGTTTCTTATTTCGTAGAAAAAATATTTATGATAAATCAATGAAGCTAAATATGAGAAAATTAACTAATTTCCAGAAAAATAATAATGAAATTATAATAATTTCTGCAGCTTTAACTGTACTTTTTATTAGCAATCCTGCATATGCAGTGCAATTAAAAAATGCAAAACAAGCTCTAGACACTTTGCAAGATGATCTTGTTAAAAATATTATTCCTGTTGCTGCTGCTGTTATACTTTTATGCCTAGCCATTCTCTATGCTGGACGCTACATCGGAAAAGATACATTTATACGATGGGCAATCGGCGTTGTTGTCGCTGGCTCAGCAACCCAGCTTGCTCAACTGTTATTCAAAGGTGTAGTTAGTTAAAATTAAAGATGACAGCTATAATACAAAATGTTATTTAAAATCTTAATGAGAGAAATATGCGAAAATTAATTAACCTCCAGCCAAAAAGTAATAACAAAGTTGCAGCAATTTCTGCTGCTGTAACTATATTTTTTATGAGAAATCCTGCATGTGCAGCAATAGAACATGCAAACAAAGCTTTAACAGCTCTACAAACAGATCTTACTACTAATATTATTCCTGTTGCTGCTGCTGTTATACTTTTATGCCTAGCCATTCTCTATGCAGGGCGTTACATCGAAAAGGATACATTTATACGATGGGCAATCGGTGTTGTTATCGCTGGCTCAGCAACCCAGCTTGCTAAGCTTTTATTCACAGGTGCAGTTAATTAAAATTAAAGATGATAGCTATAATACAAAATGTTATCTATAATCTTAGTGAGAGAAATATGCAAAAACTAATTAGTTTCGAATCAAAGAACAATAACAAAATCATCACACTTTCTGCAGCTATAACTGTATTTTTTATAACACATCCCGTATGGGCCCAAGCAAACGGTTTAGCTCCTGCAAAAACAGCTTTAGAAGAACTCCAAAAAGATCTTAATACTAATATTATTCCTGTCGCTGCTGCTGTTATACTTTTATGCTTAGCAATTGGTTACGCAGGCCGCTACATAGAAAAGGATACATTTGTACGCTGGGCGATTGGCGTTGTCGTCGCTGGCTCAGCAACCCAACTTGCGAGCCTGTTATTCAAGGGGCAAGCGTAAGTCTATATAATGCATAATATTTTTATCATAAGGTTTTATATCTAATTATTATACACATATAAAAATCTCATATGTTTTATAATAATAAATACAAAGTATTAATAAGAGCATTAATTAAGAGTAAAATATGAAAAAAATAATTGATTTCCGATTAAAAAATAACAATAGAATCACAGCAATTTCTTCGGCTATAAGTTTATTTTTTATAGTACATCCTGCGTATGCAAAACTAAAAGCTGAAGATGCTTTAAAAACTCTGCAAACAGATCTTACTACTAATATTATTCCTGTTGCTGCTGCCGTTATTCTTTTATGCTTAGCAATTGGTTATGCTGGACGTTACATCGGAAAAGATACATTTGTACGGTGGGCAATCGGTGTTATCGTCGCTGGCTCAGCAACCCAACTTGCGAGCCTGTTATTCAAGGGGCAAGTGTGAGTCTTTATAAGACATAATGTTTCTAATGTGAGAGTTTATGTTTGATAAATTTAAACATATTATGTGATATTTCGTTTATATTAAGAATATACAAAGTATTGATAAGAGTAAAATATGAAAAAATTAATTAATCTCAAATTAAAAAATAATAACAAAATTATCGTAATTTCTGCAGCTCTAAGTGCCTTTTTTATAACGAATCCCGTATATGCAAATGTAAAATTAGATCCTGCAAAAAAGGCGTTAGATGCACTCCAAAATGACTTAAAAGCGATTATCCCTCTCGCCGCTGCTGTTATACTTTTGTGTTTAGCAATTGCCTATGCAGGGCGCTACATTGGAAAAGATACGTTTGTACGGTGGGCGATTGGCGTTGTCATCGCTGGCTCAGCAACACAACTTTCTACACTGTTATTTACAGGTAAATAATAAGCTTATATAGCACATAATGTTTTTAAAGTAAGAGTTTATACTTGCTATTTGTAACATATAAAGATACCAATTTGTTTATTTTAAAAAGTATAAAATATTCATAAAAATTTAATGAAAGTAAAATATGCGAAAATTAATTAATCTCCAAACACAAAATAACAACAAAATCATAGTAATTTCTACAGCTATAATTACATTTTTTATAACACAGTCTGCATATGCAAATGCGCAATTAGCTCCTGCTGAAAAAGCTCTGACTGCTCTAAAAAAAGATCTTATTGATCACATTATTCCTGTTGCTGCTGCCGTGATACTTTTGTGCTTAGCAATTGGTTACGCAGGCCGCTACATAGGAAAAGATACGTTTGTAAGGTGGGCAATCGGCGTTGTCATTGCTGGCTCAGCAACCCAACTTGCTAAACTGCTATTTACAGGTCAAGCATAAATTAGTATAATACGTAATGTTTTTAATGTTCGTTGATTATAAATTTGTACCAGTAATAATATCGCTCATACTACGAAAAAAGGAATATTATTTATAGCAACTTTAATTAAAAGGGGATAAAAGATATGAAACAATTAAATACGCTTCAATCAAAAATATGTAAGATTAGTGCTATTTTTATAACTTTGATTATGTTATTAATAACTCAATCTGCATATGCTCAGACGGAAACAAAGAGTTTAGATGTTTTCATAGGGATGCAATATGGATTAAGTATAATTATTCCTATCGTTGCTGCTATCATTCTTTTATTACTTTTGCTTATTTATATATTTCGTATTATCGCAAGAGCTACATTTATGCGATGGGCATTCAGTGTCATTATTGCTGGTGCAGCTTTTTATATTAGCCACATATTATTTCACCTCCAGTGACGAGAACATTCCATGAAATCGCAAGAAAAAAAAGAATTCCCCCTATTCAAGGGAGCAACACGTGTTCCAACGATATGGGGTGTCCCCATGATGCCATTTATCGTTATGGTTATGGGGGTTGCTGTTATTGCTATGACAGTAAGTATCTTTTTGTGGATTATAGCACCTCCATTATGGTTTATTATGGTGCAAATTACTAAAAACGATGATAAGGCGTTTCGTATCTGGTGGTTATGGATCGATACTAAATTTCGCAATCGTAACAAAGGTTTTTGGGGCGCATCAAGTTATAGTCCCTCTGATTATAGTAAAAGGAGATAAACATGACAGCTGTTGAAAGCAGCAAACGCCTTGCATCAGAGACACCTGTAAGCCTGTTTCTGCCTTATTCACATCATATTACAGATACGATTATTTCTACTAAAAATGCGGAATATTTGTCAATTTGGAAAATTGATGGGCGTTCGCATCAAAGCGCTTCAGAAGAAGATATTTTTCAATGGATAAAAGAGCTTAACAATACTCTACGGGGTCTTGCATCAGCCAATTTATCATTTTGGACGCATATTGTGCGCCGCCGTGTTTATGAATATCCTGATTCAACATTTGATCAAATGTTTTGCTATCAACTTGATGAAAAATATCGACAAAGCTTTACTGGTTATAATTTGATGGTCAATGATTTATATCTGACTGTCATTTTTCAACCGATAGCGGATAAAATTATGTCGTTCTTTTCTAAACATGAACGTGAAACGCTTGATCAAAAAAAGATGCGACAAGACACATGTATCAAAGAACTCAATGACATCAATCGTACTTTAGGCCAATCTTTAAACCGTTACGGTGCAGAACTTCTTGGTGCTTATGAAAAAAATGGGCATGCTTATTCTTCTGCACTTGAATTCCTTGGAATGCTTGTCAATGGTGAATATCGCCCTATGCCAATTTGCCATGACCGTTTTGCTGACTATATGTCTGTCAATCGACCTTTTTTCTCAAAATGGGGCGCTCTTGGTGAACTGCGAACAACCAGTGGAATGCGTCGATTTGGAATGCTTGAAATTAAAGAATATGATGCAACAACCAAACCAGGACAATTAAATGTTTTGTTGGAAAGTGACTTCGAGTTCGTATTGACGCAGAGCTTTTCAGTGCTCTCCCGACATGCTGCTAAAGACTATTTACAACGGCATCAGCGTAATCTTATTGATGCACGAGATGTGGCAACGAGCCAAATTGAACAAATTGACGAAGCACTAAACCAGCTTATCAGTGGGCATTTTGTCATGGGAGAACATCACTGCACATTGACGATCTATGGTGATACAATTCAACAAGTTCGCGACCATATGGCCAAAGCAAGTGCAGCATTACTAGACGTTGCGGTACTGCCCAAACCTGTAGACTTAGCGATAGAGGCTGGCTATTGGGCACAACTTCCTGGCAATTGGAAATGGAGACCACGTCCTGCTCCGATTACATCATTGAACTTTTTGTCATTTTCATCTTTTCATAATTTTATGTCAGGAAAACCCACTGGCAACCCATGGGGACCAGCCGTCACAATTCTTAAAACAACCAGTAAAACACCGCTTTATTTCAACTTTCATGCCTCCAAACTTGAAGAGGACTCGACAGATAAACGTTTACTTGGTAATACCGCACTTATCGGACAATCTGGTTCCGGTAAAACCGTGTTACTCGGCTTTTTGTTAGCACAAGCACAAAAATTTAAGCCGACAACTGTTGTTTTTGATAAAGATCGTGGCATGGAAATTGCCATTCGGGCGATGGGTGGAAAATATTTAACATTCAAGCCAGGCAGAAAAAGTGGTTTCAATCCTTTCCAACTCCCACCCACACAAGAAAATCTTATTTTTCTGAAACAATTTGTTAAAAAATTGGCAGAAGCTGGTGGTGAAGTCACGCATCACGACGAAGAAGAAATTAACAAAGCAGTTATGTCTGTTATGAGTGCTAACATTGACCGATCACTCCGTCGTTTGTCCTTTCTAGTACAATTTTTACCAAATCCACGTTTAAGTGATTATAATGCTCACCCATCTGTTCATGCTCGCTTACTAAAATGGTGTGAAGGTGGTGATTATGGGTGGTTGTTTGATAATCCCCATGATGCTCTTGATCTCTCAACACATCAAATTTACGGCTTTGATATCACGGAATTCTTAGATAATTTTGAAACTCGCACTCCAGTGATGATGTATTTGCTTTACCGCACAGAAGGCATGATTAGCGGACAGCGGTTTATGTATATCTTTGACGAGTTTTGGAAGCCTTTGCAAGATCCGTACTTTGAAGATTTAGCCAAAAATAAACAAAAGACCATCCGTAAACAAAATGGTATTTTTGTTTATGCAACACAAGAGCCTAGCGATGCCTTGGAAAGTAATATTGCCAAAACACTCATTCAACAGTGTGCAACTTACATTTTTCTAGCCAATCCCAAAGCAAATTATGAAGATTATACAAAAGGCTTTAAACTAACAGATGCCGAATTTGAACTCGTTAAAGGACTTGGTGAGTTTAGTCGCCAATTCCTCATTAAGCAGGGTGATCAATCTGCGCTTGCAGAACTGAATCTTGGTAAATTCCATCTAACACGCGATGGAAAAACCATCGAACACGACTTTAGTGACGAGCTCTTAGTGTTATCAGGAACGCCTGATAACGCAGAGTTAGCCGAAAGCATTATCGCAGAAGTTGGTGATGATCCGGCAATATGGTTACCAATTTTCTTACAGCACGCAAAAAATGACAGGAGGGAAACATGAAAAAAAAGGTCATTTCAATAGTAGTTGTAATAACTTTAGGGGTTTCAAACCCAGCGATGGCTTGGGTTTGGGGCGCTGGGTCGGCGGATTTATCGGCATCCGTTCCAACGAAGTGGCCCAATTTTTTTGGAAGTTCATCTTCAAATACATCAAAGTCTAAAAAAACTCCACAGCAAAAGAAAGCGCCACCTGATGCCCAACTTCTCGATATGCTAAAAAAACACCTTGAGGAAGTAAAAAAGATACACGAGTCTATAACGGGAAGCCAAAAATTCGACACTAAAAAACTTAAAAATGTACAAACAGATCACAGTAGCTTTTTTCTCAAAAATCCAGAGAATCTCTACAATAGAAATAAAACTTCTGCTCTATCTACATCACTTGAAAATATTTTAAAAGAAGAAGAAATTCCTGTCACTATCCATGAATCTAGCAGTTTTATCAACAAGCGTATCCAATATGCAGCCATCACTGATAAAGCCGTAAGTTTAAAAACTTTTCAAGAAGCAAACAATCGTTTTCAGCAAATTGAAGAACTATTAAACGAGATCACGACAACAAAAGATCTAAAAAGTATTGCCGAGTTACAAGCACATATAATTGGAATGCTTGCTATGCTACAAAATGAAACAGCAAAACTACAAATGGTTACACATTTACGCAATGCTGAACATACACTTATCAAACAACAGAAAGATAAACATAACATAAAAATTTTGAATAGTAAAAACACGAACATGCCTACCATAAGATTCATTAGGTAAAGCTTTTTGTAGCAATATTTTGTATATTATTTTTCCTGTATGCTCGTAAAAAGAAAAAGTTAATGCGTAATACTCAATTCTCTCTCATAGATCGAAAAGGTCTACGAAGTTTCATTTTATCCTTAAAAAAATTCAACGAAAAATGCTTAAAAAGCATATAAAAAATTGAAAATTCGTTAAAGAGGAATTCCATGAATTTTACAGTGTTCACGCAACTTTTCAGTAAAATTGATCAGATAACAAAAACATATGTCACGGATATTTCCTCAAAAGCAATTGTTACAATTACACCCTTTGTATCAATCGGTATCACAATCGCTTTCATCATCTATGGTTGGCTCATCATCCGGGGCGCTATCGATATGCCTCTCTCCGGATTCGTAAACCGTTTCCTACGGATAAGTATTATTACTTCAATAGCTCTTACCACAGGACTTTATCAGAGTGAAATTGCCAATTTGATAACACAAATGCCCTATGAGTTATCAAAGGCACTCATAACAAATCCACTCAATGATACACAATTAATGAATTTACTTGACAAAACAGCAGGTGGAGGATTCCAATATGCAGGCCGTCTTTTCCAAGAAACCGTCTTCTTCGAGTCCAATGGACTGCTTTACAGTCTCTTAGGAATCCTCATCTTGCTAGCAACAAGCTTCGTCGTAGCAATCGGTGGTGGCCTCGTTCTACTGACAAAAATCGCTATTACACTTCTTGTAGGATGGGGACCATTCTTCATCATTGCTTTGCTCTGGCAACCAACTCATCGCCTTTTCGAGCAATGGATAATCCA
>NZ_JBHIOR010000031.1:0-7789 GCF_042195605.1 Bartonella sp. AP88HLJMH
ATAAAAGCCGTATCAATTCATTTTGATGCGGTTTTTATGTATTAAGGCTTGCATTTTTACACGTTTTGTGTAATATACTTTAACATTTAAAATGTATAAGTTTCCAGTTGCAAACAAAAGCCGTGTCTTAAAGGACGCGGCTTTTTTGCTATAAAGCAGCCCCCCGCGCCGTTATTTTATTTACGCTGCTTTATTTTCAACAATCTTTACAACGGTATCGTTTTCATAAATTTCACAATCTTCAGGAATTCCATATACATAGTAAATGTTTTGCTCAACATATGAATAATCATTTCTTTTTAATCTTGCATTGCCATGTACCAAACCTCTAATGGTGTGATAACCAGTCACTTTAGCATTGCCATAAACAGAACCGTAGACCTTAACATACCCACCCACGCTAGCATTGCCATAAACCTTGCCATAAATTTTTGAAGAGCTACTTACAACAGCATGATCATAAACCTCAGCCTTGCTATAAATGCGTGCACTTCCTGTTAATTTTGCATTCCCATAAACCCTTGCATATTGATAAACCCACACCTTATCAGAAAGATGCGCATTATCATAAACATGAGCTCCAAAATACACGCGGGTTTTATCATATACATGCGCATTGCCATAAACAAAACCACCAATGGCAGCATTGCCATATACCCTTGCATTTTCATAAACACGACCAGATTTTACAACACAAGCATTATCATAAACCCAGCAATTGCCATCATGAGAAAGGTTATCTTCCTTTTCAATAAAGCCGCCTAAATCACCAGCTTTAACATCAGCAAAGTCTTTTAAAGCACGAATGCGGTATAAAGTAATCCCTTTAACGTGACTTTCATTTATAAGCTCATATTTTTTAGATACATTTTTAGTGGTCATAGGTAGCTCCCTAATCTAATATTCAAACAAATTTTTAAATGAAATGGTTATAAGGAGGCGCCCCCGCCGCGCCCGCGCCGTTATTTAAGCTGTTTTCCTATGGGGACGACACATAACAAAGCAAATTTCACCATAAGGAGAAAGGCGTTCTGTATAAACATTATTCATTGTGTCACCACAAATATTCTTAGTAACAATAGCCATGCCACATGCATTGGCATTTTCATAAACATGCACTTTACTTACAATTTTTGCACTATCGAAAACATGGGCATTATCATACACATGGGCATTGGCAAAAACCTTTGCTGAATCGTAGACGCGAGCATTACCATATACAAAACCACCAACACCCGCATTGCCATAAACCTGCGCATTTTCGTAAACACGACCAGGGCTCACAACAATGGCCTGATCACCAACCCAGCAATTACCATCATGGGAAAGATTTTCTTCAGATTCAATATAGCCACCAAGTTGACCAGCTTTAACATCACCAAAATCTCTTAACGCCTTAATGCGATAAAGTTTTTTACCTTCGCGAAGAATTGTTTGATTGGTAAGTTGATATTTTGGAGAAGTTTCTTGATTTTTAACTGTAGCTTTCATGCTAATTTCTTTCTTAACGTAATTAAGTTTCTTATTGACGACCCTATAAGGGCGCCGGGTGCTAAGAAACACGGCGTTAAGTCCGTCGTCACACTTTTCTCATAAAGAGTATTGTATGGTGTGACCACACCCGACAAAATCGTTATATGCCAACGATAGCATAAAAGAAAGTCAGTATTTTAAGAAATGGGAGAAACCTTTTCGTGGTTTACCCGCTTAACGTTTAGTGTTTCTTAGGCACTTGTCGACCTTAATAAACGACCTTTTCTTTAAAGTCAATACGTATTTTTTATTTTTTTCACTTTTTTTCATTTTGATACCTACCTAATTGAATACCAAGTGATTTTAAATTTTACTTTTGGTTTTTAGTATAAAAATGTAGTGCGTAAATGGACATGTTTATTAAACTGCGTGTATGCAACATGAGAAAGAATGAATAAACTAAAAAAAAGTACCAAAAAACGATATCTAAATACCAAAATACAGTATAACTATTTGGAAAAATTAAAACGACAAGTGCTAAACTTATTAGCTTTAAAAGTCGGTGCATATACTGTTGTAAATCACGTGTTAATATCTTCCAACCTGTTGTATCATCATCTTTATATTTTGGATTGTTCTGCAACTCAAAAGGAATATGAGAATTGCATAAAATTACAAAAATATTTGTTATTATTATCAAACCAAAAGATGCAAATATCAAAATACCTTGGATAAAATAGGGATTTTTTTTAATTCCTAAAAAGCATAAAAATATAAAAATTATAATACCAAACAAGGCTCTTAGCTGCTTATCTGTAAACATATTTATTTCCTGCGGTTTTTGATAATTTTTTGATCTCTTTATTGATCTCATCTATGAGAGGTTCGTAATTGAGAACGCTTTTCGGAATACCACCCCCATAAATCCACGCTTTCACTTGAGCCTTGGTACTGTAATCAACTTTCTCAGGTATCTCATGATACTGACCACCGTCAAATTCTTCATATTCTCTTGTACCATCATCATATTCGTAAAGATTGTAAAAATACTCTGCTACCCCTAATCCCCATGGTGCATATCCAACCGCTGTTGCAACAAACTTTTTTCCCCCCTTCTGTTTACGTTTTCTTAAAAACATTTGGTTTAATATCCCCTATCTAAATCCATAACTTTACCAATGGGTTTATTTGCCTCAAAATGGACCGTACAGAAGCGTTTTTAATTTCAATGTGGTTTTTATCACAAAATCTTTAAATCGATCTGTACGGTGCCTTTCTGTCAATTTAAACGCATGTCTATTCTCAAAATCATCAGCAAACTTCACTACTTTGCTGTTTTTTCTGATCCATAAGTGTCTTTAAGCGTAGATCGCTGTTGCAAGTTGATTGAAGCTTTCTGAAAGGTTATTTGCGAAATTGTTTGACGGTGGTTTATAACATGCGCTTTCATATAGTTTTTTCACTTCTGATTTTTTGTGTTTCTTAATTACCAATCCATATTCTGGATGCGTAATCCAATTATCCCAAGCGCTTTGCCAATCGCGTTCATTTGCATTGTGACATGGATTGGTTTTTGAAAAGCGTACAAATTTTTCAAATTCTGATAAGGCTTCATCATGCGTTAATCCTTGTTCAGTTGCGTATTGAAAATCGGGTTTGAAATCTTCTAGTATTCTTTCAACTTCTTGTTTTTCCCTTATTTTCTTTGTTCCTTCAAAAAAGTTTGCTTTCTCTGGAAAATAAGCAGGCATTATCTTATCAACGATTTCTGAAAGTTGTTTTCCAACCTTTTTAACTTTTCGTGAAGGCAATTTCGCAATCATCGCTTCGTTAATTTGCCATCGGTTGTTAACTTCGTTTGAAGTGTTGGTATTTTGCTCGCGAATGATTGGTTGTTTGGTTTCTATCGTTTTGATTTGTTCTGATTGGCTTTCAACATCACATTCGATTGGCTCGTCAACCAAATCGTTTGTTTCTAAATTTTCAAAATCAATTTCTCTTTTTGATAAAATAATATTTTTATTTTTTTTGTTATTGTTATTGTTAATGTTATTGTACCCTCTTGAAGAATCTTCAAGACATCTTGAAGAATCTTGAAGACTTCTTAAAGAATCTTGAAGCTCTCTTGAAGATTCTTCGTGGTTTTTATGTTTTCTAGTATTGGCGGCTTTTGCTGCTCTTTCTGCAAACTTATTTAAAGTTTCGTCTGAATTTTTTAATTCTTCTTCAACATCTGAACACCACAAATGACCATCTTCTGAAAGAATAATGTGTCCAGATCTAAATAAGTAATCTAATGCCTTCTGAAATCTTTTTACTGAACAACACGTAAAATGAGATAATATTTGCGCATCATTTACAAGAGGCTCTCTAGTGCGCAACATTTGCAATCGCAATCGCATATAAACATTGCCTTCAATTGCGGGTAAACAAGCAAGATCAAGAAGCCACTTGTCTGCAAAAAGCCTCGTCCATGGCAACTTAGTTGACATACTTCACCTCCCTTTCTTTATTATTATTGCAAGTGAAATTATCTAGCTCTTCTTCACTGAGACTGTTGAGTTCTTTTTCAACTTCTGAATTCCACAACCCACCATTGTCTAAACGTATGATGAATCCACCTTCAATCAAGGAATTCAAAGCTGCTTCAAACTCTTCTACTGGATAACCAACCCAAAAAGCTAATACCGTTAAGTCCTTTAAAATAGGTTCACCAGTATGGAGCATTAGAAGTCGCAACATGACATAGATACATTTCTCGGTCGGCGACAAACAACCAAGAGTAACAAGCCATCTGTCTGCAAAAAGCCTCGTCCATGGTAATTTACTGGACATACCCCAATTCCCTTTCTTTAACTAAATATAAAATTGCTAAAGCATCTGCTTCGTTATCATCTTTCGGATTGTGCCCTTTTGCACGCACCGCCTTAATCATCTCTTCTTTCGACGCATTCCCCTTGCCTGTCGTCGCTTTCTTAATCGTACTTACTGGTATCCCCTCATACGGTATCTGATGCTGTTCACACCACGCCGTTAACGTTGCTAACAAACCACCGTAAACATGCGCTGCATCTGTACCTTTATGACGCCTCACCTCTTCAAAATACACCACGTCAATTTGACCTGCTGTCTGCTTTATTTCTGATAGCCATTGTTTAAAACGCAAATAACGCATTCCACCGCCTTCAAAACGGCGTGATTGAAAATTCACGGTACCACTGAACATGTCACCACTTGCACCACGTATCGCCCACCCCGTTTTGGTACCTAGATCAAAACAAAGGATTGTATGAAGCATCTAAATCACTTACATTTAATGATGGTTTTTTCTTAGAATGGTGCTTAAATGACTTCTCTGCACACAATTTTACTGCAATTCACACAATAAGAAACGTTAGGAAAAGATAATTTTTCAATGAGCTTTGCTTGCTCGTGTATTATTTCGTCTTTTTCATTTATCTTTTGTCTAAGCCTTTTTGTGGTTTTAAAAGCAGTATAAGCTGCATAACAAGATATAATAAGCGCAATTAAGCCCATCTCTATCTCCTCACTTACCCTTCTTCTTACTCTTCTTATTCTTATGAGCCGGCGCTTTTACTGCTTCATCACGCTGTTTAAGCTCTTGTGTTAGTCTTTCAACTTCCTCGTCGCGTGATTGAACATCTGCTTTTAGTGCCTGTATCTTTTCACTTTTCCGTGTAAAATCTTCTCGATACGCATCTATCTTTTGTTTTAGTTCTTTAATTTCCTCGTCACGTTCTTCAATCTCTTGCTTCAGTTCTTCCATTTCCTCCTCGTCACATTCTTCTATCTTTTGCTTAAGTTCTTCAATTTCCTCGTCACGTTCTTCAATCTCTTGCTTCAGTTGTTTAATTTCCTTGTCACGTTCTTCAAGATCCGCATCACATTCATCAATTGTCTGCTTGCTTTCCATTAAATACCTAAACTCATTCTCTTTCATTTTTTTCTTAATATCTTGAACCTGCTCTTTAAGTGCTTTAACTTGATCGCGATAATGCAATGCAATACGAAACATCACTCCGCTTAAGAGCAAAACTGAAACCACTGCTATCCATAAAATTTCATTCGAACTCATCTTTATCTCCTTAATGCTGTAAAGTTTCTCCGGTGTGATCAACACCGCAGCTCTTGCAAATTTTCGACATTGGGGGGTGTTGCTCTTGATCGCATAAAGATTTTAAAAGATAAGCAACTGCTCCTCTTGAAGGAACACCATATTTTTCCCAACGCCATACTGTTGATTTGTTGACGCCTAATAACGCTGCCATTTCGTCCAGCGTAAGATTAAGGCGTTTGCGTATTTTTTTTGCTTCTATCTTATTCATAAAATTAAGTGTGCAATGTGCACAGAAAAAAGTCAAGTCGAAAAGCACATATAATATGTGCATTATGAATGGAAAGGAGTTGTCAGAATGCAAGAACAAAAACCCGACCAAGCTATACGCTTAACAGAAGCAAGAATTGCCAAAGGATTTAAATCTGCCCGAGCCGCAGCTCAATATTACGGCTGGCCATATTACACTTATATACAACATGAACAAGGAGTTCGCGGCATCAATAAAGCCGCAAGTCGATACGCAAAAGCTTTTAACGTAAGTACAGGTTGGTTATTGACTGGTGAAGGACAGGGGATAAAAACAAAATCTACAACTGCTCTTTCAGACCGCGAACTTCAAGAAGAAGTTTTTAACGCTCTAAAAAATATATCTCCTGAAAAAAAGCAGTGGCTTCTTCGCATTTTAGATACTCTAAAAGACGAAGAATAATAATTAACCTTCTTTTTTTATCTATACTAAGCTTATTCACTGCCTCCATTATAAGGTTATCAATATCATCCATTTTATATATCCCAAAATAATATAATACTCACTAAATATGTTCATGTTGCACATTTTATTGTTGACATATGTGCAATATGCGCATACATAAGTTCCATATCTTAGAAAATAACTTTTGCCAATAGGCAGTATGGAGGCATTTGTGAATAAACCAGTGTTTATAAATTCTGATGAAATTCTCTTAGTGATGTGCGAAAATGAAGAACAAAATCTCGCTAAATCTGGTCCTTTATTAGAAGAAAAGGACATTATCAATTTTATCGACCAAACCGATAATGCTGTCCAAATTTTGCGCGTAGAACCAACGACTAATCGTTGCGAAGATATCTCTGAAGATATTGCCGAATTCTATCTTAAAGAATGTGAAGAGCAGTGCTTCAACGGAAACATTCCTCACGATTTTATTCTACACAGCACAGCATACGGTTTTTTTTTAGATGATATAAAACAGCGCGAATATGATGATGCAATGTATGGTTCTTACGAAAAACAACACCGTTTGCGTCCTTGTGATGTGCTTTAAAAGCTAAAGGCGTTTTTAAAAGACGCCACCTTTTCAAAAAATTCACCACACAATGCAATGCCGTTCTTTTGCAAGAACGACAAAGGCAGAATCTAACTTAAAGGAGTAAAATCATGGAAAAGAAGTACGAACTTACTGATGGGAAAGCTGAGTTTAAAGGGGTAACTCTTCACCGTATCCGCGCTTTAAGAGACTTTGGAGTTATTAAAAAAGGTAATTTAGGCGGCTTTATAGAACATGAAAACAACCTATCGCATCATGGTAATTGCTGGGTAGGTGGTAATGCATTCGTCTTATCTTGTGCTTGCGTTTACGATAATGCTCAAGTTTATGATGATGCTGTAGTTTATGGTAGTGCACGAATTAAACATAATGCACATGTTTACGGTTTTGCCGAAGTTTATGGAATGGCAACAGTTTCCGGTAATGCACGTATTTATGGCGACGCAAAAATTTATCGTGATGCGGATATTGATGGCGATAACGTCATGTCCACTGGAGAAAAAGCATGGTGAAAAAATACGAATTGACTAATGAAACAATCGAAGTTGGGGGCAAAACTCTCCACCGCATTCGTGCATTGAGAGACTTTGGTAATGTTAAAGCAGGTGATTTAGGAGGCTATATCGAGAAAGAAGACAATCTAAGTCATGATGGCAATTGCTGGGTTTCTGGTAACGCCAAAGTTTATGGAAAAGCTAAAGTTTGTGGTTTTGCCGAGATTTTTGGTAATACCGTAATAGCCATATAAGCCGTTTTTAACCACACAACCAACTTTTAAACACCAGCGTGATTCACGCCACGGGTGAATTGTACGCAAATCAAGGAAATAAACCATGGAAAAAAAATACGAACTTACTGATGAAACAATTGAGTTTGGGCGCAGAACGCTCCGCCGCATTCGTGCACTGAGAGACTTTGGATATGTCAAAAA
>NZ_JBHIOR010000032.1:0-7723 GCF_042195605.1 Bartonella sp. AP88HLJMH
GCCATTATTTCCAGTGTTTTTGGCTATTATGGTTATAGAAGCCGTAAGGACACTTTCATGCTTTAAAACGTCTACCTCTAAAGCAAATACATAAAAAGCTGCACGCATAGTGCAGCTTTTTTTGTAAATTCTTCTTAATCACTCTAAAATTCAGCCCTCTTATTTAAAATGCTCTTTGCAATCAACATAACATTTGACAAAAATAAAATCCATACTAAGAGGAAATAAGTGGTAGTTTTTTTATTTTGGTTATTATTGTTTTTTTATCAACTATAAGGGGGGAAATACATGAATATTTCACTTAATGAAGTAAAAGATGCTGTTGAATTGACTGCTGACGAAGTTGTGCCAACTGCAATGCTTACTAAGTATGCACAGCGTAACGATATTCAAATTTGTCAAAATGAGCTTGATGTGAATGGTTCGTTAGAAGTTTAATAATGTATTGTTGATACAGATCTATTTACATATCTAACTTTAAAATTAAGTATATTTAAGTGCATGTTTCAGTTATTTTCAGAGAGCTTTTCTCAAAAAATTTGGGCTAAGCAAGCAGCTGAATTATCAATTTCACACATCCCTTTCGATGAAAGGGATGTTTTGAATGCTTTAAGACAATACGCTCTACATCCTCATAAACTCTTAGCTCTTAATCCTAAATCCGAAGTAGTAACAGTGGTTAATGGAGTGCGGAGTCCACGTCCTCTTTCAAACTTTCTTGTTTTAGATACGGATAGAACTATAGAAGAATATACTGCCCGCGTTGACCAATATGCCGAAGGACAAGAATGGGCGGTCATGTATTATGGATTATACGCTGCAACCCCTGTTCTATGGGATGTGGCAAAACAATTTGCAGATCAATTAGCACATTCTTTAGGTTTTAGACCTGGTGGACGTGTAGATATTGACTGCTTCATTGGCCGGTATTCTTCTACCCATGTTGGGATCCATGTAGATCACGCTCATAATTTTGGTTTTACTCTACAGGATGGCAAAACAATGTTTGCATGGCCCAGTACACGAGAAGACCTCCAAGGGCTAAAATATCCTGAATATGAAGCGCATAAATTAACAGCAATTGCGCTGCAAAACCGTACAGACCGTGTTGCCTACTTTCCCCATGATGCTTTCCACGTTGCTGAAACTGGAAAAAATATCGCGGCAAATATCAATATTGCTTTTTGGGAAACAGCACACGATGCACAACATCATAAAAATTATGTCACGCATTTACTCCATCTTGATGATCGAACGCGACATGATATCCGCGCATCAGGAAGAGCAAATTTAAACCCTGATAATGCTTTTCAACACTCTGCACTAAACTCCGCCATCGCAAATGGTACCTTAAAACGCCATATGCTGGTTTCTCAATTAATTTGTGATACAAGTTCACGTTTATGTGTCAAGCGCCCCCTTGTTGACGTCTCCGAAATTGAAAATGAAATCACTCTTCGCCCACCTGCAACCCTGCAATGGGTGCCCTTAACTGAAACAAAAGAACTGCTCATCGCAGCAAATGGGCATTGCGCCAGTTTTGAGTATAGCTCTCATCTAGAACATTTCCTTTCTCAACTTTCATCAGGAAAAAAATTAGATCTAGCAAAATTAAATGATAAACCACATGACACAGCACAGAAGGAAATTTTAAAAGCTGTAAAAGCTTTAGCATGTTGGGGAGCATTGTGACAAAGAAAAAATCCATGATTTTTACCCAAATGGGGCTTTTCCTTGTTTTGGGCTTTAGCAGCTTTGCCGATGAAACAGCACAAGTTACATTTGCTCTCCACTTAGCAGAAAGCACAGCATCTATTTCAATGCTGCTGTTTGCAGGGCTTGTCGGGGCAATTTGTGCCGGACCAATTGCACCACGCCTCTTGCATCACTTCCAACCAGCGCGAACAGTACCCATTGTTTTATTGTTTGAAGCACTCTTTATAGCCACAGCTGCAATCGCCAACCAATTTTGGGTTTATATTGCCCTTTCTTTCGCACTAGGTTGTGCTGGTTCACTCTTTTGGTCTGCTATCCTCGTTTCCGTCCCAGAATTTGCAACCAATGATCAGCAATTAGACCGTATCAACCGCATTATCCAAACAGTTCGTAATCTTGGCTATATTGCAGGACCACTGTTAGGGGGCGTGTTGTATGGAATATCAAACGGGCAAAAAGGATTGTTTGTGTTGTCAATCATGGTTCTTTTTGCTACCTTTATCACTCTCTTCTGTTTTAAAAGTTTTAAAATTCATACACAAACGACAAACACAACGCAAAAAAGCAAAAAAGGGCTAGATTTAACGGGTCTCTTGCGTAAAAAAAATGTTGTCTATGCTCTTTCTCCCCTCATCATTACCATCATCCTCACCTCTGCTCTCAACGTCTTATCGATTGTCCGCATCCGCACTGAGCTGTACTTCAGTGCAGAAACCTATGGGGTAATCACAAGCATGTTAAGTCTTGGCCTCGTGGTTGGTCCACTCTGTTTCTCCAGCCTTTTTCATCGCTTTGGCAATGCCGCTGGTGCATCACTTGCCGCTACAATAATTGGTTTTGCAATTTTCTGCTTTTCCTTAACACATATTGTATGGTTAATGATGCTGTCATTTTTCATCCTTGGGGGTGCTAACGGCGTGCAAAATGCTCTGATGGCAAGTTTTATGATGAAAGCCATTCAGAAAGAACACCGAAACAACCAAATGCCTGCCTATATCTTTATCATACAAACAGCGGTGTGCCTTGGCTTTCTAGGAGCCGGTTTTGTAAAAGTGCATCACACCCAAAGCACACTGTTTATCATTGGCATCGCCACAATGATCACAGGCATCTTAGGTTTTATTGTGAACAGTGCCGTACAAAAAAAACAGAGAGAATTTGATAATGGTTAGTGGACGAGGCGTTTTTCTCAAGCAAACCATACACCCCAAAAGGACATGACAATCACCACCCAATCAAATTTCAATAAAATCCCTATCAAATCGTTGTATCCCATGCAACCCCATACCAACCCAATAGGACTTTGATAAACCACTCTTTAATGTAGAGCAACTAACAACCCTCCCCAAAACTTGATATTTTAAAGTAAAAAAAACGATAACATCATGCAACAAGACCCTATAGGCTTAAACTTTTACAATGGAACAGGCGGTTATGTATGGCAACTTGCAAACACCATGCAACATGACTTGAATGAAAACATCCACACGCTTGAATTGCAAAAACCAACGCCGCCCATAGCCATCAATTCTTTCGCTGTCTACCCAAGTGAACTCAATCCTTTATCACGCGTTCAATGGGCAAAAGATGTACAAATAATAAAAAACAAACCAGCACTCATTGGCAAACGGCAAATACAACCCATCACCATTGTTTCTACAAAAGGAGCGGCATTTGGCGGATTCGATTTTCCCACATTTGAAGCACTTCGTGAAGGCTGCCTTGTCCAATCACTGAGGGAAATACAATTCAATGGTACTCTTCTTGCCTCTGGAAGTCTTTTGATATCACTTTTACAACACGGTCTCATCGAAACAGATCAAAAAGCATTTTCAGAAAATGATGCAACCGCTCTTTTACGAGAGCCAACATGTATTATCATAGATTCTTCTCTTGGCAGTCTTGCCATTAATCAACTCAATGGGCGTACAATCCGGCTTCATGAAAAAACAAAACATCTCTTGAAGCAAGCCACCACACCAATACGTATTCAATATCCGCTAGAGGATTCAATAAAGTTTTTTATAAAAGCAGGAATGCTACGATTGGTAAAATTATAAGGATAAAAAGATGCAGCTGATAAGACCTGGCATGGGAACAGAAAATAGTGCACAGCTCATTTATGCGCTTATTCAAATGGCAAGACCGCGCACAGTCATTGAAATCGGTGCTGGTGATAGTACGCGCTTGATTGCTAAAGCACTGCAAAAAGCAAAACAAGCATGGCAACAAGATAAAAAACTTTTAGAATCTTCCACCTGGGAAGAGCGTACAGCTTTGCTTGATCCTTCAGGAATCCTTGAGAATTACGAACCTCGGCTTATCACCATTGATGATTTTACAGTCGAAGGTCAATCAGCAGAAGAAGCATGGCAAAAACTGCTTCAAGACGGTATTGAAAAAAACATGGTAACATTTATCCATGAGAATTTTTTCTCTCTTGATGAAAGCACCCTCAAATCTTGGGGACCAATAGATTTTGCTTGGCTTGATGCTGGAACGCCCGCAGATGACGTGCGATTTGTTATAACCCTTTGGGAACACATCACCGCGGGTGGTTATCTTTGTCTACATGAACCAACCATAACAACAACAATTGCTCTCAATGGCGAACAGCGGGTTCGACGCGTCAGAACTCCTTTGTGGGAAGAAATTCTCTACCGGCTTGATGGCTCCTATGAAGCTTTAACACTCCCCGAAAACCACAAATATCGCCAAAGTGGTCTGGGGATTATTCGTAAACGCACCTTTGCCGAACAAATTGTACGCGCACAATCGCTACAAGCAGAACTCATAGAAATCAATGAAATTCCCATTCGCAATGATCTTTTGCCCATGGGGAAAGAAACCCTTCACAAACGCAATACCCGCAATTCACTGATCTCTGCCATGACCTCCCCGACACTGCGCGCTGTTTATGCCGCCATTATCCTTGGTGCAAAAAATCTTACTGATATCCTCAAACATGTCGATTCAGATGCCAAAAACATTCACAAATCCATCAATCGCCTTTTGAATCTCGGACTTATTCACAACACAACAGAAGGATTTCAAGCCGAAGAGACAGTGTGGAAAATGCTAGAAAATAAACATGAGCGGAATAGGGAAAATTTAAGCGACCGCCATTTAGAAACAGAAGAGATGCTATCAAAAATTGGTGAAGCCTTTCAGAAGGAAAAAATCTATAGCGAAACGGAAGTTTCCAAGATATGCAACCTCTTTACGATAGACTTTGCCCGATTACGACGCACTCTTGTTGAGAGAGGTTTTTTACAACGCCATGGAGGAAAATATCAACGCATGCGCTAAAAGAGAATTGAAAAATGATTAGCGAACGCTATCGTTTTTCTTCTCTATTTCAAGAGAATGAATAACCTTCCACTAAAAAAATATAATTTCATTAAAAGGTTACAAAATCATTCATCCCATTCATATGTTGACAATCTATGGAGATGAGATTAGCGTGCCCTCTTCGCAAGAGATGCAATGGGGAGGAACAAGAGTGCGGGATGCCAATTGGTTATCAAAAAGGATTGGGTGGTTATCAAAAAGAATTAGAAATAGTCAAAACCATCAGGAGAAGATATAGGATCAAGGTCTCAATGATCTTACGATTGTTGCGCGAACATCCGGGCACAGTGTTGTTGCTCAATCCAAATCATGCTCGATATTTCTAAAAACATCGTAGAAAAAACAATATTCTTGCATTGGACTGGCTAGTGAATCAAGAAAGATACTATTTCAACGAAATGTGCACAGCAGAAATAGGGCTGGCAAAACTTCCTCAAAAGATACAACAAAATGTCTTTGATCATTTAACAACACTTCTATGGAAATTCCATGGGCAAAAATAAAATTCCTTTTTTCATCTATAGCACAGTTTTTCTTTCTGAATTTTCCTTTTTCTTTGTACTCCCTCTGCTTGGAAACTCTTCTCTCATAACTGCTGCCAATGTTGCTTTTTATCTCGCTGGATCGGTAATCCTTGAAAGCATTCTCATGGTAACCACAACAGGTTTATTAGAAAGATTTTCGCGTAAACTCTTAATGGCTAGCGCCTTTATTTTAAGGAGTAGCGCTTTTGTGTGCATTATCCTATCGCTCACACCTTCTGCATGGTTGATCTTTTTTACCTTAATGGCTTTTTCGAAAGCAATTTCAAAGCCATTTTTGAGAGAAATTTTATCAGAACATCTCAATGAAAATGCTCTTAAACGCGCATTAACTCTCTATTCTTTTTTTCAAAATGCTGCTGTCGTTATCGCCCCTCTTGTTGCAACGAGTGCCATAAAATACAACGCATCAACCTTCTTAATGGCTTTTTTTGCACTCATTGGTTTATATCTTTGTGTTCTATCCATTCAAATTGTTTATCATTACCCGCATAAAACATTATCTCTTGAAAAGAATAAAAAAACAAAAAAAGCTCTTCTTTCTTCTTTAAAAACAATAATACATAATCGTTCTATTGCTTATTTGCTGGTCACGGCTTTGTTTTGTGCATTCCTCATGGGAATTTTCATCACCACCACAACACTTCTCAGTAAATTTGACAGCAATCTCGCCCCTTATAGTGGAATTTTCTTTTCAATTGTTGGCATCAGTATTTGTATCTGGCAAGGAATAATTAATAAACATCTCAGCCTTTCCGATAAATCAACTTTTTATCTGCTCTGCTTTATGGGAAGTTTCTCCTCATTTTTCCTCATAGGTGGGGTCTTTACCGCTGTGACTGCGTTAATTGCCTACAGTGTCTATGAATCTGTCATGATTCCAGAAATATACTATCAAGCAGGGAAAACAACCTCATCCCTCTCTGCCAGTGTTCTTTTCAGTTATATTCTTGTTATTTCAAATATTGGCCAAGCCGCCGGCTCATGGACAAGTGGATGGATTATCAGCCATTTCAACAATCATATCGCTTTCACCTTTTGCATGATTGTTGGTGCCTCCGCCTTTGCTTCTTGCCTTTGCCTCATGCAAACGAAAAAATAAGCAGCTTCCATGTCACATATAGTTTTTACAACCGGTGGCACAACAAGAGCACTCAAAACACTTCGCCATAAATCACTCAATTATGATTTTGAACACACTCTGCGGCAAAAAAGCTCAAAACGGTCTCTAAAGATTGCTCTGTAAACGCCGTTGCAAATTGTCTCATAGCTTAAAGGATTATGGGGTAGACAAGCGTAAGGTAGCTACATTCTGCACGAATAATATTCTATTGATATCCATGTGCAATACAGCCAAATCATTTTTCTTATAATTCGCTCATTTCTGCCATGACCTCACCGACACTACGCGCTGTCTATACTGTTATTATACTTGGTGCTAAAATTCTTTCTGATATCCTCAAACTTGTCAATTCAGAGACCAAAAACATTCACAAATCTATTAATCGCCTTTTAAACCTTAGTCTTATTCAAAACACAACAAAGGGATTTCAAGCAATCGATAAATTATGGCAAGCGCTAGAAGATAAAAATGTACGAAATATGGAAATTTTTAGCGATCGCCATTTAGAAACAGAAGATATACTTACAAAAATTGCAGAAGCATTTAAAATAGGAAAAACTATCGCGAAACGGAAACATCAAAAATATGTAGCCTTTTTACTTTAGATTTTGCGAGATTAAGACGAATCTTGGTGGAAAATGGATTTTTAAGACGATATGCAAGCAAATATCAGCGCATACGTTGAAAGAAAAAATTCAAGCATTTGAGTTTTTCTTATGCAGCGTTTTGTTTTTTTGTTTTCTGTAAAGAAAGTTTAGGCCAGCTATACGCCCCCCTTAGTATTTAGTGGTATAGATAGTTTGGAGTTCAAGGAATTGTTTGCAGTTTTTTGTTACAAAAAGTTAGCAGATTGTTTTGAGGATGACGATATACAGGCTACACATAGGACAAAGGGAGAGATGACATAAGAACCAAGAGAATCTGAGTTTAGATTTAATTTCTACAAAGCCTTTATGCGCGTAAATTAGATACCTATACGTTCTTCCCCTAC
>NZ_JBHIOR010000034.1:0-2653 GCF_042195605.1 Bartonella sp. AP88HLJMH
TTTGCTAAGGAAAAAGTACGTTTGGCGATGCGTTATCTCATAGATTATGAAGGTCTTGGCAAGAAGCTTCTCAAAGGTGTTGGTGTTCCACGGGCCAGTTTTATTCCTCTTGGCAACTTTGGGGCTTTAGATGAAAAAGAAGGGCAACCCTTTAAACTTGATATTGCAAAAGCCAAGCAGCTTTTAGCAGAAGCTGGTTATCCGAATGGGTTTGAGGCAAATTTTCTCGTATCAAATGCTCCTTATAGGGTGTTGCTTGCTCAGTCACTCCAAGATAGTGCCGCAAAGGCGGGGGTACGTCTTAAAATTGAACGGATGGCCGGTACACAGTTGTTTTCTAAACTTTATGCACGGGCTTTTGATACGATTTTTGTCGGATGGAATAATGATTCTGCGGATCCTCATACTATGGCTTCACGTCTTGTTTATAATCCAGATAATCGGCTTGAGGCAAAAAATACCGCCTATCCTAGTTGGCAATATGGGTATTTGGATGAAACGATGAATCAAAAGGTTCAGGATGCATTGTTTCAAAAAGATCCGCAAAAACGGGCACAACTCTATGCTGATTTACAACGTGAATTGATGCAAAAAGGACCTTATGCGTTTATCTTTCAGAAATATACTGTTATCGCGATGACGCCTGATATCAAAAAGTGGGTTTGGAATAGTGCGCCACATATTTTTTATAGTAAAATTGAAAAATAAGAGTGTCTTCAATGCTGTTCAATAGATAAAGGGCATCGTCATGATATATTCGGCGTATTGTATAAATTTTAAGCTTTGCAATGCGTCGAAGATCATAGGTAATGCGTGATATATTGTTGAGTGTCTTTTCAAGACATTCGTTTAAAGATATTTTTCATTCTCATTAGAGGTGTATTTAAGTGGATGTTAAGATCGATATTTCAATTTTTCTGAATTAGAAAGTGGTCAATTTATTTGTTAAAAAACTGAGTATAACATAAAGAAACGAAGTGTAACAAATATCGCGGAATTTAGTGGTGCTAAAGGTGCAAAGGTTTTGCGATGTTGAAGGAAAGTTTTGTTATGGGGGTACACAAGGGATATCAGTTTTTTATGGTGTTTATATTTTCTTTTGCTTTGAAAGATGATGAGATGTCATTTGGAGGGTGTTATTTTACGGGGAGTGATGAAAAAATTAAATTTTCTTTTGAAGAAGGAATAAAAGTCGTTGCATTTGGCAAACTAACGAATTTTTCTGTTTTATCAAATCGTCAAATTGTTATGAAGGCTCGTTGTTATTAAGGTACTTGAGCTAAAAGGGGTAGTGCTTTGATGGTATAGAAAACGCCGGAAGAAATACGAGACAAGCTTGCTTAACAAGATAGAAAAAATACAGGTTTTATAGTCTTCAATAGTAGGCGTTATGATATCGTGATTAAGCTCTGTTGTTGGTGAGCATTCATTGTATATTAGAGTGTTTTCCTTTGTATGTTTTAGTTTGGCTTATAAGTGTAGACAAGAGGAGTCATTGGCAAGAGGTGCTTGTTCTTGAAGATTTTAAAGTTTGGTCTTTAGGAGCCTATCGTTCGTCTAAACTTAAATTAAGCACGTTTTGCTGCATGGAGAATTTATACAATAAACGTTAAAAGGAAAATTCTATGAACGTGAAAAGAAAAATATTGAAAAAGGGCAGTTCTTTTGTTTCTGCTGTTCTTGCAATGGGGATGTTTGTGCAACAAGTTTCAGCAAAAACACCCGCCGATACGCTTGTGATGGCTTGGAATCTCGATCCAATAAATACATTTGACCCTGCACAACTCAATGACCGTTATGGAATTGAAGTGGTTAACAATATTTGTGATAATTTAGTCGTTTCTGCTACAGATGATGCGGCTAAAATGGTTCCCTCGTTAGCGAAGAGTTGGGATGTTTCAAGTGATGATCAGAGTACGGTGATTACTTTTCACTTGCGTGATGGTTTAAAGTTTTATGATGGTCGTCCTGCGAATGCCAATGATCTTGTTTGGGGTATGAAGCGGGTTGTCAAATTGAAATTGTCTAATGCAGCAACATTTAATGAATATGGGATTACAGAACAAAACGTTGATGAGGCTTTTCAAGCACCGGATGACAAAACGGTGGTGATGAAATTTGATAAACCTTATCCAGCAGAGCTCATTCTTAGCAATATTTCCACTAATCGCACTACTGCCTTGCTTGATCGTGAGACACTCATGAAAAACGAACAAGATGGCGATATGGGAAACCGATATTTGGCCAGTCATTCTGCTTGTGTTGGTCCTTATCAGCTAGAGAGTTGGCGCCCTGGAGAAGGAATTTTGTTGCGTGCAAGCTCCAATTATTGGGGGGAGGCGCCTAAATTGAAGAAGATTTTAATTCGCCATGTCGCGGAGCCTGGAACGCAACGTTTATTATTGGAAAAACATGATATCGATGTTGCACGTAATCTGATGCCAGAGGATTTGGCAGATCTCCAAGCAACAACGGATATTAAAGTTGAAAAAGTGTTGGCGCCCTCCATGATCATATGGGGATTTAATGCGACAAACCCTATTTTTGCCAATGAAAAAGTGCGTTTGGCGATGCGCTATCTTATTGACTATGAAGGACTCGGTAAGACTCTTCTCAAAGATGTTGGTATTCCACGTGCAAGTTTTATTCCTCT
>NZ_JBHIOR010000034.1:2753-7186 GCF_042195605.1 Bartonella sp. AP88HLJMH
TTTGGAATAGTGCACCACGTATTTTTTATAGTGCAATTGAAAAATAAAAAGGTATCAGGTTTATAAAATATAAAAAACATGGTCATGATATATTTGATGTATTGCAAAGCTCTTTAACACTTTGCAATACATTGAATTTTATCGGGAATGGATTACTATGTTGTGTAGAGAATTTTATTTCAGGAATTCTTATAGAATATGTGTTTGTTTGGATGTTAGGATTGAATATTTTAACTTCTATTGATAGAATTTTCGGATGAAATAATGACTCTAGACATCCCCATACAACGGCTTCAAGTTTTTTTTACAACCCTGATAATCGATTTGAAATTAAAAATATAAGTTGTTCTAGCCGGTGTTATGGGTATTTTGATGAAGCTATAAATCAAAAGTTTAAAGATGTGTTGTTTCAAAAAGGTTCACAGAAACGGGCGTAAAGAATTGAAAAATGGTAAGTTTGTTTAGTGAAAAAACAGGTGTAACTAATGTGGCAGAATTCACTGTTTCCGAAATAGCAGGGGCTCTAAAGCGTGTTGTTGAAGAAAAGTTTGGTTATGTACGGGTGCGTGGGGAGATATCAGGGTACCGTGGTACTCATGCTTCGGGACATGCTTATTTTGCTTTAAAAGATGATAAGGCACGGTTGGAAGCTGTTATTTGGCGTGGAGTTATGGAAAAGCTCAAATTCCCTCCTGAAGAAGGGATGGAAGTAGTTGCTGTTGGTAAACTTACGACGTATCCAGGGTCATCGAAATATCAAATTGTCATCGAGGCTCTTGAACCAACGGGGGTTGGTGCTTTGATGACACTTCTTGAAAATCGTAAGAAAAAGTTTTTAGAAGAAGGCTTGTTTGATGAAGAAAAGAAAAAAACTTTGCCTTATATGCCTCGAATTTTAGGCGTTGTAACATCACCAACAGGTGCTGTTATTCGTGATATTATTCATCGTATATCCGATCGTTTTCCGTTGCATATTTTGGTTTGGCCTGTACGTGTTCAGGGGGAAACAAGTGGGAGGGAAGTGGCTGTTGCTGTTGAAGGTTTTAATGCTCTTGGTCCAGGTGGACTTATTCCAAAACCTGATCTTATTATTGTTGCACGGGGAGGAGGAAGTTTAGAAGATTTGTGGGGGTTTAATGACGAAGCTGTTGTTCGTGCTGTTTATGAATCTTCTCTTCCTGTTATTTCTGCTGTTGGGCATGAAACGGACTGGACCTTGATTGATTATGTGGCTGATTGGCGCGCTCCAACTCCTACCGCCGCAGCAGAACGGGCTGTTCCTGTTAAGCTTGATCTCGAGGTGCTGGTGGCATCGCTTGATGCACGTTTGCGCAAGGGACTCGCGCGTTATTTGGATTTTTATCGACAAAAATTGCGTGCTACTCTACGAGCTCTTCCGACTGCCGATCAACTTTTTGCTCTACCACGGCGTGGTTTGGATGAAACTTCAAGTCGATTGCAGCGTGCTCTTTGTGTAAGCTACGATAAAAAACGTTTTTCTTTTCATGCACTTGGTGTGCGTCTTTCACCGCGTTTGTTAAATAGTGAAAAAGCACAACGCAATACAAAGGAATATACGGCACGTCTTCAGCGTGCTTTTGTGCGTAGTGTGGAAAAACAACGGGCTGGGTTAGAGGTAGTATCTAGGCTTTTAAGAAGCACTTCATATCAGAATATTTTGGAGCGCGGTTTTGTTTTGGCTTTGGGGAAAGAGAATAAGCCCATTAAACGCTTGGCTCAGTTTCCTGAAATGGGGCACATAAATTTACGTTTTTTTGATGGAGATATCAGTGTTGCAACACAAGAGCCTATTTCCGCTAAACGGTCAAAACACAAGCAGATAAAGTCGCCAAGCGATGATCAAGGAACTCTCTTTTAATACGGTTAATGCCATGCTTGCGGAAGGTCTTCTTAAGGGAGTAGATGGAAAAGTTCGTTGCGCATGGGCTGGAACGGATCCACTTTATTGTGCTTATCATGATACCGAATGGGGAAAGCCTGTTTTTGAGGATATTCGTTTGTTTGAGAAAATTTGTCTTGAAGGTTTCCAAGCGGGGCTTTCTTGGTTTACAATTTTAAAAAAACGCTCTTTTTTTCGCGTTGCATTTGATCACTTTGACTTTGAAAAGATTGTTCATTACGATGAGCTAAAGGTGAAAATGTTAATGCAGAATAAAGACATTGTTCGCCATCAAGGAAAAATTCAATCAGTGCTTAATAATGCACTTAGAGCACAAGAAATTATAACAGAGTGGGGAAGTTTGTCCCGCTATTTTTGGTCTTTTCAGCCACCACAATCAGAGCGTTATGAAAAGATAGACTTTCAAACACTGTTGGCTAACCCTATGACACCTGCTTCTCTTCGTCTTTCTCAAGACTTGAAGAGACGTGGCTGGACATTCGTTGGTCCCACAATTTGTTATGCTTTTATGCAGTCCGTAGGGATTGTTAATGATCATCTTGAAGGATGTTTTTGTCGATAAATTGGCAAACTGTCTTTTGTAAGAGTAATGATCAATAGGATAATAATTGAATTATTTAATAAATGTATAGATTATACAATTCCACTGTATAAGATAATTGAAATATACAAACTATACAATATTAATGATTTTCTACTGTTGTTGGCACTAAAAACGATAAAGGTATAATTTTGAGGATGAAAAAACAGATGCCAAAAGAAGTGATACCTTAACTGTTATGTATCTGAAGTGAGATAATGGTAATGTCTTGTATGTTTTAAAGAAACATCTAGTTACACCAAGGCCCATTTTGCGACGCAGCTCATGAATACTATGACAGTAAATCCATCGTGCACTCCATCTTTACGCTTATGAAGGAGAAGATCGGCACCATCACACATTTACTAGCTCTCAATGTTGTGCAACAGTCTTTGGTATTTGTAATGGTTCAGAAGAGTTTTTTTATTTCCGTTAATAACATGACTGTTATAATTAATGAATATTTTATTCATGATTATTGACGAATGCAAAGTGGTTTTTAGATGGGGTGCTGTTGTTGCATTGTTTTACTTTGCTTGTATGATTGTCGGTTTATTTATATGTAGGTCGATTGCTCAATGCTTACCTAGGTAATAAAAATAAAATACAGCGATGAAAAATTGAAGTTAAATGACTCAAGCTGCTTGTGTTAGGTTTTATTATCTGATAACTTTCCTTCACTAGAGAGGAATTTTACTGCGTGTGAGCTCCAGTTTTGGGAGGATACTTAAGCTCAGACAGACTGGTATTCACTGCATTGCTTCGTTGAATCTCTGTATGTTTCCGCTGGAAACGAGAGTTCTGTTGCGGTATGTTGTTTTCTATTCTATTTTTATAGTGGTAAAGCAATGATGCACGCCAAAGTTTAGAAGGGTTTATATTCGTTATGTCTTTAGGGGGGAAACGTCTAATGAATTTTATTTTTATCAATGAGAGAATGCATTTTAGTGTATATTCTTTTATTGTAAGCTTTATTTCTCAAAAGATAAAGCGTGGAAGGAATGCTTCTTCTCATTTTTCCTTTATCTTTGTTAACGCGTTTGGTTTTGTTGGTAAAAACGTAAAACTTTTGACACTTAGTTTTCAAAAGATTAAGCAGATTTTTGTGGGGGGTAGCGTTTTAGAAAAGATATTTTCTTATGTCTTTCTGCTGTTTCAGTGCCGTTTTGGTCATGTAGTAAAGATGCGCCGTATCTTGAAACAGTGTTTGAGGGGGATGACTATTTTTAAAGTTTGCATATTTTATTTTAAATGTCGCCTAAAGGAATAGAATAATGAATTCATAAATTTTTGCGTAATGATTTTTTTAAAGCTCACTATTTTTGGGGCGACAAGGCTTATTGATGATTAATAGAGAACTGATATAGTGCATTATCATATGCAAAGAGGTTATGAAAAGAATGTAATACTGGTTAGCAAAACATATATTGCATGTTCGTTATGGTTTATTGAGACGTAAGTCAATGAATTTATCAAGTAGATGACTCTGTGTAGGTGATTAAAAATATAGGCGATTAGAACGTATTTATTCAATGTTATAATTATAAATTTGCTATATTATTTCAGCGTCATTAATTGATAAAAATAAATAAAGGGAAAAGTTTATGAACTTGAAGAAAACAATATTGAAAAGTAGCAGCTCTCTTGTTTCTGCTCTTATGGCTTTGGGCGTAGTTGTACAACAGGTTTCAGCAAAAACACCCGCTGATACCCTTGTGATGGCTTGGAATCTTGATGCAATCAGTACGTTTGATCCCGCACAACTTAATGATGTTTATGGAAGTGAAATTATTTACAATATTTGTGATAACTTGGTGAGTACTGCGACAGATGATCCTGCTAAAATGGTTCCCGTTTTAGCAACACATTGGGATGTTTCAGGTGATGATCACAGTACGGTGATTACTTTTCATTTACGTGATGGTTTGAAGT
>NZ_JBHIOR010000035.1:0-6694 GCF_042195605.1 Bartonella sp. AP88HLJMH
GGCAATTCCATGTCGAGTTTTTTGGTTTTGGTCATCTCTCATTTTCCCATTATAATATGCCAGCGCCAAAATCACGCACCATGGACCGCGCTGCCGGTCCACCGGTAAGCGTGAGTTTGAGGCGCGCTTGTTTGGCTGTTTTGTCACTGCTCACAAATTTTCGTTCTGTCCAAAGTGGTTCAGCGAGTTGTTCTGTTTCGTCAAGTTTCAAAGGGGTGAAACCACCATCATCCAGTTGCATCTCGAGTGTAAATGTTGCACCGCCTGGTAAAAATGTTTTGATATAACTGGTCAACCTTGCCTTTTCCCCAAAGGCAAAAGCACGCGTGACATAAGTGGCTTCTTTATGGATCTTCCCCGCAATCAATTGAACAGGCGCAAACAAGACGGGTGAGAGCTTTTCGGTGCCTTTAAGAATAGCGCGAAGCTTTACCTTTTCACTGATATATTCAGTAAGGCTTAGCAATTGAAAGGGAAGCAGTTGATAAATTGTGCCATTGTTTCGTTCAATTTCAAAGATGACAGAACACTCACTTGAAGGCAATTCAATGGCTGCGCGTATTTGCAAATCAGAGCAGTCTACAAGGTCAAAGGTGCCTAAATCGACAATCTTTTCTGTTTGTGTGTAGCGTGCCGCCAACACCCGAAAGGCTAAAGCCTCATCTTGATGAGCGGTCCAGCTCCTAGCATTGACAGAAGAAAAGCGTGGACCGGTCACGTAAGGGTGACTTGAGACAAATCTTTGGTGTTCTGCATCAAAATCTCCAAGCTTTGCTAGTGAAACGGCATGATCAGCATCATCGGTTTTAATGACAAAAGCAGTGAGACGGTCATTAGGGACTAACAAAGGGACATCATAGCGTGCCTCTGCCCAACCTAGCTTTGCGCCCTTCATAGAATAAAAGCTTTGTGCTTGAATATCGGCGGTCGGATAACCGTTTTCTGTAGTGACCAAATCAATCACCAAATCATGCTTCTCATTACCGATTTTGCAAAGATGAAAGTCAATACCGGTGATTTGCCGTGTTTCATCGGGGGTAAAAACTTGCGCTTGTGGGTCCACTTGCGTCCAGATCTTCACAGTGGTGGTGCGCCGCATCACTTTCACATCAATCAGACCTTGACCGGTAAAAAGCCCCGTTGCAATGGTTCCACCTTTTCCCCGTGCCACAACATTTTTTGTACCAGCCGTAATATTTTGTGGAATCGTGAAAGTGCCTTCAAGGGTGCCTTTGGTGTTAGCAACAAGCTTTGTTTTTGGTAAAACATTCACACCATCAAAGGTAAGACTTTCCAAGATTTCGCTACTGCCAAAGCCTTCAATTTTAAAGTGAAGGGTAATTTGTCTTAAAAAGTCGGTTTGTTCTTGATGTGCATTGACCAAGTCATCACGCACTTCTGTGTTACGGATAGTTCTGCCGCGATGTTTTCCCATAATGATTTGATTGGTCACGCTTGAGAGCCAATCGGTGCGCTGTTCATGCCAGAAGTCTGTCGCGGGTTCAAGGGTTACTGTACCAGGCAAGGTCGCAAAATTTTGATAAGGATTGATTTTTTCGCAAGCCGTTGTCAACTCTTGCGCAATGATCACTTCATTTGTCCAGTCAAGCGTAACAGGCGCTTTTAAAGGAGCAGTGTAAAAGGTTGGGTCAATGGCAAGCTGCAAAATGCCGTTGCCTACAGCCCCCGTTTGTTGAAAGCCTTCATCTCTATAAGAGTCATCAAGAAAGGGATCAGCGAACATGCCTTTTTTGGCAACAGGCTCTTTAGAGTCAACATTGCTTTTAATCCGTTCTAATTGCATCAGACGGTCAAGCGAAAGCACCCGTTGAAAATAGCGCCACATTTCATCATAGGGGGCAACACGGGTGCCATCATTAACCACAACCGGCGTTTCAAGCCAATTGTTGGTAATGGTTGCAAGGGACAACACATCATCAGGGACACTGGGTGCCATGGGTTGGTCTACTGAGATACCTTTGATGTAAACCACATTGCCCCCCGTGTTGAGACCTATACGGTCAATGCGGGGGAGTTTGTAAGTGTAACTGACGATAATATCACCACCTTGCGCCCCACCTGAGACAGTGATTTCCTGCGCTGTTACTTTATCAGCCGTGATTTTTGCGCGATAGCGGTAAGTCACCTTATAGCTGCTCCCTGCTAAAGGTTCGTCTCCCACCGGTGCCCAATCAATGGTGTCTCCGGTTTTTTTAAAATCTGTGCCTTCTTTAAATTCCTTGCTTCCTTGAACGACTTTAATAAACGCGGTGATGCTTTTATCAGGAACACCATCACGCCCAGCGGCAACGGCACCACGGGTGACGTTAACGGTTTTTTCTTTTGTCAACAAAAGAGATTGAATATCAGCAATAGGAAAATAATAGGGTTTAAAGGTGAAACTTGTTTTCCCTTTTGGAGGCGCAAAAATATGCGTTTCGCTAGGAACAACGCTTGTCGAAAAATCCTCTGGCTCTTCATGGCGCAAAGCCGCTAAGCGTTTGCGTTTAAAGCCATTGATATTGGCTTCTCCTTCTTGAATACTAAACACTTGGCAACCATTATTTGCTCCCAATGCGCTCACACGGCAGCCACTCACGATATAATGCCCATGGGCGCGGTCGTACGTCGCAATAGCTTGCATGGCGGGTTCAAGCAGTGAGGGCGATTTTTGATCAATCAGAACACCATCTTGTAAAATATAAACGGGAAAGAAAGTGCCACTCTGAGCATCCTCTTTCAGTGCCCAAACAAGCTGTGCTGTTTCGCGTGCCGCTCCGGGCTCTCCTTCTGCTAAGGTGCCAGGGACTTGCCCCAAGAGCTCTGGATCATCTTCGTGTGTTATCCATTTTTTTTGCAGCTTCACACCAATTTCCAAGCGCCCAATCATGGCAACATTGTTGAGTACAGCTGGTGCAACGGGGAAAATATCACCGGCAATATAAATCTTGCCATCCGTTAAAGTGACGGTCCTTGTGTCTTTGTTGACAAAAGCATCAGCCCGTTCAACGCGGTCTCCTTCTTTTGCAACAAGGCGCCCCAAGCGGTCATGCCGCCCCCTTATAATGGTTTGAACCTCATTGAGTTCACCACTTTGAATAAAGGGACGCGTGCCATAAAAGACAACGCTTTGTTGTTCCTCTTTGCCGCGAGATCTGTCAATTGCAAAGGGTAAACCACTTTCATGCTTCATATTAAAACCTCAATAAAATCTTGAATTGTTCGCGAACATCAGCACGCAAAGGAATAGTGACAGGCGTTTTGAGTATCTCGACACCGCCATTTAGTTCATTGGCATCACACCAAAGCTTTCCAAAGGGGATATCAAGAGGGACATCTTGTTTGGGAATGCCGTGAACGAGAATAGAAACAAATGCTGCTTGTTTGCCATCAACATCGTGAAAATCTGTGCGGGCTGCAACAAGAAGCGCCGTGCCCATCGAGGAGGGCTGGAATCTGTTACCACAATGGCTATACACACCATCCAAAGCCTGTTCGACAGGCGCTACAGCATAGCATCTGCGATACCCAATCACGCTATTTTGGCTGTCTCTTAACACGAGATAAAGCGTGCGACCATGAAACCATTCTGCCATAAGCATATCGCGTTCATGTTTTTTGACCGAACACCACGGAAAATTTGCCAAATCCCAAGGATAATCAATTTGGTTCCAGCTTAACTCTTCATCCCCATCATCTATCCAATTACCAATAAGCCTGCCTTCTTCTCTTGTGAGCGTGTGATTGATTTCTGTTGTGCGTCCAAAGGAAAACAAAGTGCCCCCAGCTGTTAAGCGAACACCGCTTTCATACTCCAACATGCTGTCATCAAGGCGTGACATATTGCATTCAACAGCTTGCACATCATAACCATAGGTCCCACGGCGAAAATCAGAGCGCAAACTTTTGGAAAGGTCGGTAATCGCTTCAATAGCTTCAAGGCTTTTCCGTTCAGGCAACTGATCAAAATCAAGTTGAAAGGAGTTCCACCATGCGCGCCCCGTCCAGGCGGGTTGAAAGCGTGCTGTAATCTCTAGCCATTCAAGCCCCATCTCTATTGCCGCAAGGGAGCCACGTATCCTCTGCCATTGAAGCCCTTGATCAATCAAATCATAGAGATTTGGAACATAAGGTGTCAGTTCACCAAGCCCGTATTCTTCAATCAACCACGGCAAGAAACGGGGAGGGCGTGTGATCAGTTTTGCGCGTGAAATCCCCAAAACAGAACCATCAATATCTTGATGAAAATCGCAAGCATCAGCAAGGCGCTTTTCAAATTCTGTCGCGTTTGTGGGAAGGAGGGAACCAACCATTAGCGCGCACGCCCTTTGAAGTTTAAGGTGATTTTTCCAATCGATAAAATTTCTTCATCACAAACCATACTGTCTTGTGTTGGGGTAATGGCAATCACTTTCTGGACACCAGCAATCATTAGTTTTGAAATCCACCACGAGAGGCTTAATTCACGACCAATGGCTTGTTCTTGTTGCCATGCTGTTCTTAAATTTGTTTTCATTGTTGTGAGAATTTTCAAAGATGTTTCTGGTAACAGCCAAACATCTGCTTCTAAATCCAGCACTTTTTTAACAGCAGCGTGAACAATGATTGTATCATTGGTCATGATGATATTTTTTTTGTGAAGAGCTTCTGAAACTGTTTGTATGAGATCTTCAGATGCCGTTCCTTCTTCATTATTACCAAAAAGAGCAACATAGATGGTTGGGTCTTTGCCTTTACGATAGATAATCGCATCTTTCACTCGACTATCGGCTGTTAAGGCGATAAGATTGTAATAGGGTTCTGTTCCACTTCCGTTTCCTCCACGGGCATGAAGCTGTATGCGTTCACGATATCTCTCGTCACTTTCACCCTCCATGCGGGCAAGACCATGCCAGTTTCCCAAAGCATCAAGAGATTCACCGGTTGCAAAATCAAGAATGTTGTTGCGTGCCGCTTCGTTAATACGCTGTCTTAAAAGCAACTCTCGATAGCTAAAAGCCTCTATGACTTTTACGGCCGGATCACTTTCAAGAATGGTATATTCAGGCAAAAGCTCTTTTAAATGGGCAAGAGCAGCAGCGCGTATTTCTTCAAAAGAAAGTTCTGTGATGATGTCTGGTTTTGCAAGCACTCCATTCATTTTATCAATAATCCTTCCATGGTAATGGGCTTGCCGGATGGCAAATAAATGCCTTCAAAGGATAAAGAAACGTGTCCATTCTCACCCCTTTTAAAATCAATTTTTTTCAATTTAAAACGCGGTTCCCACTTGTCTAAAGCCTCAGCAACAGCGGCATAAAGAGCAACAGCAAAAGCATTATTAACCGGTGCATCAATGAGTTCCGCAACACGTGAACCATAATCACGACGCATTACACGCGAACCAATCCGCGTTAACAAAATATCAAGAATTGATTGACGTAAATGATCAATGCCGGTCAATGGCTTTCCTGTTGTACGGTCCATTCCACTGTTCAATTGGGACCTCCTGTCATAGAACCACCAGGGGAAACACCGCCATGAACATGGGTTTCTCCTACATTGGTGCCGTTATGTCTTAATCCACTTGAATGAATGGAAACATTATTTCCAGAATGTAGAGAGAGACTATCATTCGAATTCAGTGAAATGCCATCACCTGCCTTCAAAGAGATATTGCCTTTTGCGTTTAAATTTATATCGCTTTCTGAAACAATCTTTATGCCTTCCGGTGCGGTAAGCTCTAGCTTGCCACCATCACCTTTTAGTGACACACCATCAGCGATTGTCAGGATAAACTTTCCGCCGGATTTGATGTGAATTCCATAAGTGTTTTGTTCATCATCATATTCAAGGCTGGTTCCATCAGGGTATATCGTTCGGTGAATGCTGCCTTTATCGGCTGCTTGATTAGCATCGGTATGAAGTGAACCAACAATCACCCCTTGTGATAAATCCCCTGATGATGAAACAACAATTACTTGCTCTCCAACATCGCGTCCTTCATAAGAACGTGTTTTACCGGCGCGGGCTTGTGTGTCTGGAATCCAGTCACTGACAAGATTGCCACTTTTTATCCGATAGCGTGCGTTTTTATGGTCGACATGGCTAATCTTCCCCACCACAACCATATTGGCCACACGTCTCTTTAGATCTGTGATCTCTTTATCGCGCCGCTCTAACATGTCCACCTTCAATTTTATGGTATTTATCTTTATTTCTCACGCCTGTTTCTGGTTCAAAGCTTAAGAAAGGTTCAACGATTCTTGCTGTTACACTGCCTTCTTCTTCATCCATGTTGGGGATATTTGTCACATAAATGACTTCAAAGGTTAAAATTGCACCATGGAGCGCTAAGGCGCCATTATCGCCAAAGGCAAAAGCAATATTTTGCAGGCGGCATATCTCAACTGTGTTGTTAAGATTGGGATTAGCGTAGAAAATTTCCTCAATTTGCCATGCTAATTGGTCAACAAAACGTGCTCCATCTTCACATGTCGCATAACATTCAACATCTAGCGTTAAAACACGCCGCCTTACTCCATAGTCATAGCCATCTTCAATTGTTTCACTTTGTGTTGAGATATTAATAGCTGGCATTGCTTCAATAAATAAATTGAAGTCACGCATATTGAAAACATTGTCACCAGCTGCCGTCTTTGCTGCCTTTATCAAAGCAACAAAGCTTTCCCTTATCGTTTCTCTCGGATGCATG
>NZ_JBHIOR010000036.1:0-6255 GCF_042195605.1 Bartonella sp. AP88HLJMH
GTTGACGACGGCACCCGACCCCTTCGCGCGGTACAATCGGCAGTTATCGGGATTGTTGGCACAGCACCCGATGCCGATGAACAAGCATTCCCTCTCAACACACCGGTTTTGGTAGCAGGCTCTCTTTCACAAGCTGCAAAACTCGATAAAACGGGTAAGCGTCAAGGTACCTTACCCAATGCCCTTGATCTTATTTTTAAACAAGTAGGCGCCATTGTCGTTGTCGTACGCGTGCACGAGGGTGACAATGAAAATGCAACACTCACCAATATTCTGGGTGGTGTAAACGCAAATGGTGTTTATGAAGGTGTTCATGCTTTGATTGGAGCGCAATCCATTGTAGGACAAACACCACGCATTCTCATCGCTCCAGGCTTTACACATCAACGCCCTTCCAGTGTGAATATTGAAGAGAATGGAACTGGTGCAACTGCCAACCCCGTCGCAGCAGAACTGATTGGCATTGCAGAGCGTCTGCGTGCTATTGTGGTGCTTGATGCACCAAACACGACAGATGAAGCAGCCCTTAGCGCAGCAAAGGATTTTGATTCAAAACGCGCCATTCTCATTGACCCGTTTGTAAAGGTAAATCGTGATGGAAAAATCATAGAACAGCCGGCAAGTGCAGCGGTTGCTGGTGTCATTGCCAAAACAGATTTTACCCATGGTTTTTGGCATTCTCCTTCCAATAAAGTGATCAATGGAATTGTGGGAACTGCACGCCCTATTGATTTTTCCATTGGGGATAGATCAAGCCGCGCCAACCTTCTTAACGAACAAAACATCACAACAATTATCCGCGAAAATGGTTATCGCCTCTGGGGTAATCGCACCCTTTCAAGTGATACAAAATTTGCTTTCTTATCCGTAGTACGCACCGCAGATATGATCAATGATGCCATTTTGCGCGGACATCTATGGGCTGTCGACCGCAATATCAAAAAAACCTACATGAATGATGTCAGTGAAAGCGTCAATGCCTATTTGCGTGATTTAAAAGCACAAGGCGCCATTCTTGGTGGGCGCTGTACGCCTGATCTAGAGCTTAACACAGCAAGCGCCATTGAAGGCGGCAGAGTCTATTTCAATGTCGAATTCACACCAACAACACCAGCAGAACACATCACATTCCGTTCACGCATTGTGAATGATTATTTAGAGGAGATTTTTTAATGACCGTACCCGTATTACCAAGAGTTTTGAAGTATTTTAACATTTTTGTCGACGGTATTCCCTATCAAGCAAAATGTGAAAGTGTCACCCTACCGAATTTGAGTTTGGTCGTTGAAAGTTATCGCGGTGGTGGCATGGATAGCTCTATTGAAGTTGACCTTGGTCTTGAAACCCTCACACTTAGCATGACCATTTCTGATTGCTCTCCAGAATTGATGGCACTGTTGGGGCGCACAGATGTCGACATTTCATTACGAAGTTCAATGCAAGCGCAAGGCACACCCGCAGAAGGTGTTGTCATTACCATGAGAGGACTATGCAAAGGCTTTGAAATGGCAGAATGGCAACCGGGCAGCAAAGCAACTTCTACGGCTACATTCACATTGCAGTATTTCAAATATGTCCAGAAGGACGTTGAAATCGTTGAGATAGATGTCCTCAACTTGGTGAGAAAATTCAATGGCGTCAATCAACTCGCAGACCATAGAGAAAATATAGGATTATAAAATGACAGTACAAACAAGCATTACACATAAATTACTTGTACCGGTTACTTTTGAGGGAAAAGAGCACACCGAAATTACTTTACGGCGCCCCAAAACAAAAGATGTGCAAGCAATCGATAAAAAAGAAGGCATAGAGCAAACAATTGCTATGATCGCACGTCTTTCTGGATGGCCGCATGAAGCGGTTGGAGAACTCGATATTAATGACTTGTCGAGCATTGGAGAGATTTTGGAGTCTTTTATCAAGCGGCGGGATACCTCGACTGGGAAACCGCCGCTAAACTCATAGCCGATATTACCATTGTGTTCCATTGGTCCCTTTCAAAGATGATGGAAATGGAACCGCAAGAACTCATATTCTGGCGAAATCAAGCAGCAGAAAGGTATAAGACAAAATGAGTGAAAAAGTTGCTGATGCAAAGGTGAAGCTATCTCTTGAAGACAAACTCACCGCACCTCTCAAACATCTTCAAAAAAAATTCGATACATTGTCAAAAACACTCTCACATAGTTTGGGTATTCCCCGCTTTTCTGCTGCTGTCAAAAACATGACAAAAAGCCTTCATGGCGTTCAAAGTGCTCTTGGAGTGGCGGCAAGCCGTGCTTCGGTCTTTACCGGTGTCTTAGGGCTTGCTGGTGGTGGTCTTGTGGCAAGTGTAGCCGCCCTCACCATGAAAACCATGCATCTGGGAGATAGTCTTTATCACGCATCACACCATTTAAATATGAGTGTTGCATCACTTCAATTATGGGGTGATGCAGCCGATAATTCAGGCACTTCTGCCGAACTTTTTCAACAATCCTTAGCGGTTTTAAATAGGCGTTCAGCACAAGCCTATGCTGGACAAAAAAGAGGCATGATGGGCTTTGAAGCACTTGGCATTTCTGTCAAAAACACTTCTGGAAAACTCAAATCCACTTCTGTCTTGTTAGAAGAAATTACCGACAAGATGAGTAAGATGAAAAGCCAAGCACAAAGACAGCATATTGCCGCTCTGCTGTTTGGGGGCGATGGTAAAGAAATGGCGACCATGCTTGCACAAGGCATGGCACCCATTAAAGAACTGTTTGCAAAGGCGCGGAAAGGAAAATGGCTGATAGGTGCCGATGTCGCACGCTATGCAGCAGATTTGAGTGATAAGCTTGGTGCTTTTAAGAAAAAAATAGGCGGTATCGCGAGCTTTATTGGCGCCCGTTTCATGCCCGTGATTAATGATATGATTGACGGTTTTTCAAAGTTGATTGATGAAAACCGCGACCTCATTCAAACAACTGTTGCGAGCTGGGCGAAAACCTTAAGAAAAGTCTTTAATGATTTGCTTAATCCTACCTCTGATTTAAGAAAAGGTATCAGTGATCTCACAGAGAGGATTAAAGTATGGTTCCAATGGCTAGAACCTCTAATTGGTGAAATAACCCTCTTTAAGGTAGGACTTGTAGCACTTGGTTCCTTCATTTTTGGTCCACTCATTGCCGCATTAGCCGCAGCGGGAGCAGCGTTTGTCACGCTTGGCTATACTATAATGACAACGCCCATAGGATGGCTAATTGGCGGCATCGCAGCTCTTGTAGGCGCTGGATATTTGCTCTACAAAAATTGGGACAAAATCAATGGCTGGCTACTTACATCACTAACCATAGTAAGCGCAGTTTTTATCAGGCTTGCTTTCGCTCTTTCAGGACCAGTGCTTTCAGCCTTCACTTCTGTTGGTTCTAAAATTACCGGTCTGGCTGTAAAACTTGGAAAATCCCTGCTCTCAAAAATAATCACAGCAGATAAAGCTTTTATTAGATTTTCCGCAACTCTGGGAAGATCACTGCTTTCAGCATTAGCCTCAGCTGCTTCCGCAGTTGCCAGTCTTGCTTTAACTCTTGTAGGTACACTGATTTCGGCAATAACTGCCGTTAGTTCCGCTTTTATATCGCTTGGTGTTGCTATCATGACCACACCTATTGGCTGGATAATTGGCGGCATTGCAGCTCTTGTTGCTGCTGGATATCTGCTCTACAAACATTGGGATACAGTCATAAGCTTTATAAGCAAGCTATGGGATTCTTTTTACAGCTTATGTAGTAACGTTTTCAATAACCTCTTGACGCTCTTTAAAAACTTTTCACCACTTTCTTGGATTTCGAAAAAAATCAATGAACTCATTGAATGGCTGTTTGGTGTCGATTTAATGGAAATAGGCTCCAATCTCATTGGTAGCTTGTGGGACGGTATCAAAAGCCAATGGAATGCTCTGTCTGATTGGCTCAGCGGCATGATGAAGAAATTAACCAGCTGGATGCCTAATTGGATGAAAGAAAAGTTAGGGTTTAATGTTTCAATCAATAAGACTTCAACGGAGACGATTAAAACCTTTACCAATGAGACCAATGCACGGGCAAAAAAAATGCTGGATACAGTAGTGGTTACAAATACCCCCCCTGAAAAACGCAAGAGTGGTTTTAATACAAGTGTCGTTGAAACAGGACAAATGCAGGCAACAAATAAAGTAGGTGCCTTTAAAGCTCCAAAGCCAATTACGGTTCATAAGCCCGTTGAAGTAGACGCCCGCGTGATGATTTCAAATTTAAATATTTCTGTCCCCAATGGTCTTAAAGATGAAATCAGAGACGCAGTCAATCAAGCACTTGAACGCTATGCAAAACAGCAACGTTTAGCCATAGCCTCTAGCCTTTCGGATTAAATACCATGATGTTAGCTTTGGGTGGTTTTATTTTTTCGATTGAAACAGCAGCTTATCAAACACTTGATATGTCTTATGGGGTTCCATGGGTAGAGCAAGGACGATTGGGGCGCAAAGCAGCTCTTCAATTGCCTGCCGTTGCAAATGCGGAATTTTCTTTAACTGGTGTGATTTATCCAGATTTCAAAGGTGGTCACAGACAGCTCGAATATTTACGGCAAATGGCACATGAAGGACCTCACATTCTTGTGACTGGTCAAGGCAAAATCTTAGGTAAGTTTGTCATTCTTTCTGTAGAGGAAAAACAAAGCATTTTTCATCATAATGGCATCCCCAAAAAACAAGAATTTACAATAAAGTTGAGAGAATATGGTGAAGACCTATGAGTGATCTTTATATGACCAAAGATGGTGATATGGTTGATGCCATTTGCTGGAGATACTATGCAAAGGGTCAACAAGCCCTTGCTGTTGAACGCGTCTATGCAGCGAATTTGGGGCTTGCAAACTATGGACCCATTTTAAAAGCAGGCATCACGATACTCTTACCAACCCTCCCCTATCCGAAAGCCACACCAGTAATCAGAATTTGGGGTAGCAAATCATGAAACCTTTTTGCATGGTTCTGGCAAATGGAGAGGACATCACAAGAATGCTGATGGACTATGTTTTATCAATTGAAATTACCGATGAAGCAGAAAACAAAAGTGATCGTATCACTATAGAGCTTGATGACCGTGCGCGTGACAGTGATAACGGCTTTCTTGATATTCCTCTTATCGGGACAGTTATTTCCATAACACTTGGCTATGAAGGCGGGAAAAACCGCGATATGGGAGCCTATCTGATAGACGAAATTTCTGTAAGCAGCCCACCGCAAAGCTTAAGTGTTACAGGACGCGCCGCCTCTATGAACACGTCTTATAGAACACCCAAAAGCCAATCCTATCACCAACAAACCCTTGGCAGTATTATTCAAGAGATAGCACAGCGCAATGGCTATACACCAAAAGTTGACCCTGCTCTTGCCAAAATTGTTGTGCGTCACATTGACCAAACTTCTGAAAGCGATATGGCTTTTGCCACGCGCCTTGCAGAAAACTATGATGCGGTAGCAAAACCCGTTGATGGCAAATTGGTGCTTGCCAAACGGGGTGAAGGCAAAGCCATTACCGGTGAAACACTGCCCGTCGTTGTCATCCATGAAAAACAATGTACCTCTTGGGATTTTAAATACAGTGCACGCGATGAAGCAGGTGCCGCCAATGGATTAAAGACAGATGCAGGAGATGATCAAAAAGCCGCCGCTGATGCACGAGAACCAGAGGAAATTGATGACAGCGAAGATGTGATCCATATGGATGAAAGTGACGCCCCCAATTTGCCTAAAGAAGAGACGGAAGCCAAAACATCTGAAAATCAAGAGCAAGAAGAAGAGAAAAAAGGCGGTGTTATCGCAAGCTATCATGATATCCGCACTGGTGAAAAAAAGGAAGTCAAGGTTGGTAAAGAGCCTTTTCATGAACTCAAATACACCTACCACAATCAATCAGAAGCTGTTGCGGCCATTGCTGCTTATCGCAACAAATCATCTCGTGGCAAATCTTCTTTCTCATGTGATATTGGTGGTGATCCCTTTGTACAAGCAGAAGCAAAGCTTGTTCAAAAGCCCCCTTTCCGCCTCTATATTCCAGCAGAATGGCGCATCAAAAGCGTTAAACACAAGCTTGATAAAACAGGTGGTTACACCACAAAAATGGATTGCGAGCTTTTTGATGAAACCCAAGAAGATGCGGCTGGAAACGTTGCAAACACCACACCAGACAAAGATGATACCCTTGACCCAAACGCCCCACCAAACGCATGCGACGAAGGCGAAGGCGT
>NZ_JBHIOR010000037.1:0-6066 GCF_042195605.1 Bartonella sp. AP88HLJMH
GCCATTATTTCCAGTGTTTTTGGCTATTATGGTTATAGAAGCCGTAAGGACACTTTCATGCTTTAAAACGTCTACCTTTAAAGCAAATACATAAAAAGCTGCACGCATAGTGCAGCTTTTTTGCAAAATTTTCTTGATTTTTCATGCTTTTCAACACAACAAGAATTTTCGAAATCTACGTGAAGCTTTTATAAGCGTGAGAAACAAGCTTCAAAATAAAAGATTTTTTTCAATAATTCTATTTTTTTATGTTTTTCTTTTAAAAAACTTCTTAAATGAAGTGTTGACTCCATCGATTATATATATGCCATTACAGCATAACAAATATGCGACTCTTGCTCTATTTTTTGCATTTAAGCCAAACAAATTTCGCAGAAAAATATTCCTCTACGATCAACAACTTTTCTCAATGTGGAAAACATATCAATCTTACATCTCATGTAAGAGGGAGCATTATGCGGTTAACATTTCATCCACACACAATATGAGAGAATAAGTTGAATTCTCTGATACAAAGGGAATACCAACCTACCCAATGATCTATTCTCAACAAAGCAACACTCTCACCACTTCAATACCAGTATTTTAGTTTGAGTATACGAACACAATTTACATTCTAGATTAAATGTATCAAATAAATAATGAACATAAAATCTATGAATAAACAATGGTTTAACTGTACATGCTTCAAACAAAGAACAAAATTCTATAATCATGCGTTATTAATTCTTTTGTAAATATTTTATACAGATATCAAAAATCGTACCATTGCTTTCAATACAAGAAACCGACATAAAAAGTTTCATATTGAATGACCAAAATAGTCTTTTACAAATTGCGATATTAGAGCAAAAACTTCATTGGCTAATTATACGAAAAAATAAAATAGAAAATGCATTTTAATAAATATAAAAGCAAATTGTTTTATAAAAGAATATGACAAAAACTGATAAATCAACTTATGATCATGTATTTATGATTCAGATATTGAGTTCAATTTTGCACAATCATTTGAAAAAAACGATAAGATTAAAGTTTATGCGAAACTGCCTAAATGGTTTAAAATTGATACATCTCTTGGATCATATACTCCCGATTGGACTGTATTATTCGAGCAAAATGGGCAAGAAAAACTGTATTTTGTTGTGGAAAGCAAAAGAAGTATTTTCGAAGACATGTTGCGCGTTCTGGAAAAAGCAAAAATCCATTGCGATCGTGAACATTTCAAAGCTTTAGGAGAAAATACCCAATATATTGTTTCTGATAATTATAAAACTTTTATCGATCAAGCAATTCAAAAAGATACCACAACAACTTGAAAAAATGTTTGGGTTATGGAAACAACCCTCCCCTGTTTTTTATAAAATGCACCTTTTTCCTACTCTATAATTTACAAGCTCTTCCTTATAACCAATTTTAATTTTTATTAAACAATCAAGAAATTATCGAACATTTTTCAGAAAGAGCTGCACATTTAAGAAAAGAAAATTATAAACTATTGAGAATACATTTGATACCCAAACAATCATTTAAGCATAAAAAATGATATATAAACAAACATTGGATTTTTAAGTCAATAATTTGATTTATAAAGATTTTCACATTTTCCATGTTAAATAATAAATGCAAATGGAGCAGGCGTGCACGTTTGTGTAGGTTCTGCTTTTGCTCTCATGCAGATTGAGTTGACAGCAAATAGACTCCTCGATAAACTCATTGACATCAGCTTAACTGATGGCTTAATTCTAGAGAAAAAGGCGGGTTGTACACAAGGGGACCATCAGCACTTCCAATCATATTCATCCCAATATCAAAACCGCAGATATCACAAATGCGTGTTAATTTTTAAAAGTCTGTGAATGGGGCGCAACCAATGTTTTAAAGAACATCTGTAGGGAGCATGATCATGCAAAAGGTAGATTCCTATACTCAATCAGAAAGGTATGTCATATATACCGTCATTATTTCCAGCATACTTCCTCTGCTGGACGGGAGCATTGTCAATGTCATCCTTCCTAACCTTGCGCATTATTTTTCAGTCGGAGAAAATAATATACAATGGGTTGTAACATCCTATTTTCTCGCCACCGTTCCAGGGCTGCTAATGGCCGCTTTTGTGCAAGGAAGAATAGGTATCAAAAGCACTTGGTTTCTTGCAAGCTTCATTTTTATGCTTGGATCACTGGGGGTAGGATTAAGCTATAGTTTTCCAACTATTATATCTGCTCGTATCGTTCAAGGTTTCGGGACAGGTCTTTTGCTGCCCCTTAGCCAAACCATCATTGCCTTACAATTTGGACAGACACGAGTGCGCCAAGCCATGGGCACCATAGCCGTACCAACAGTTTTCGCTCCTGCCTTTGGTCCGCTGGTAGGCGCCTCGCTTGCTCAGTATGTGTCTTGGCGTTTGTTATTTTTTATCAATATTCCGCTTATTTTATTGGCACTCACCCTTGGAGCAAAACATTTAAAGAGCAACGAAACAACAAAAACAAAATTTAACTTATTTGCATTTTTAGCGTTTTCCATCTCCCTTCTTTCGTTTTTTTATCTCACAGAAGCCAGAAATATCAATAACCACAACGCCCTCTTTATCCTAGCGCTTATAGCCGTGATATCTCTCATATTATTCATTGTTTCTAATCAGAAAGCAAAAAACAAATTAATCGTCTTTAGCGGATTTCAAAATGCGCGCTATACATTGCTCATGATCATGGGGCTCGTTGCTTCATTTCTTTTTTATAGCTTCCTCGTTTATTTCCCACTAGCCGTTGCCATGGGAGGAAACTATGAAAAGAGCCTTCTCATCATCGGTGCCCTCCTTGCTCTGCAAGGAGTGGGTGCGTGGATTGGCAGGAAATTTATTTACCAAAAATGGAAAGAAAAATCTCCCTTTTTCATGATAGGAATTGGTTTAGTGATATCAAGCTTTGGGTTATTATGCTTCGGCTATAATATAAGCATGGATGGACTTGGATTCTTGCTAAGAGGTGTAGGACTTGGCATCGCCACCATTGTCTGCCTTTCCGCCCCCATCCAATATGTCAACAGTTTATACGTCAAAGATACAGCCGTTATCACACGCATATTACAGCAAATAGGTGGTGCCTTAGGGGGTATATTCGCTGGCTTTTTGATCCATTCGCTGACAGAAAAATCCCTGTCCTTAAACCAAACATATATCGTATTCTTCATATTCTCTATCACTGCATTTTTACTGTTTTTCCTAGCCCTCTTCTTATCGCGTAAAGAGAAGAATTCCGATTTATGATATGCTTTATTTGAACTCCCTATCCATAACATTGGCAATAGCTTATAAAATCATACAGCATTTACCACTTTTCGAGAAACCAACACACTGAGACCTTGAGCACAGCCTTCATCATTTTTATGAAAGAACACTAAACCGATAAGCTCCTTAAGCTCTAAAATTGATCACCTCCAGTAACGTACGGTGTTTGTAATTTTATGATACCTCTGTGCTTTTAGATTCCTCTAAAAACCTCTTGAAATATGGGATTTTCTGATCAGACCTTTGCAAGATCCACGAAATTAAGCACGCATTTCAATGCGGAATAGTCCCATAAATGCGCTAACAGACGCCCTACCGAACCAGCATAGAATATAGAACCCGCCCCCGCGCACGCCCCTATAAATGCTAATCATCTTCTATAACGCACCGCGATGTGGAAAATCGCACTGTATTGCAAACTTGATAATGTTATTCCCCCCTTTTCAAAGTCATTGAATCACTATGCTTTTATAATCACAATAGGTTCAAATGAAACTGAAGCGACAAAAACAGCTGGTAAAGCAGCATCTTCTCTCCATTTCATTGTTAACTGTTATAAGAAATCTCCCCCGCTTTAATAAAAAAGCCCTCTCTCATTGAGAAAGAAATTTTAAAAACATTGAAAATCATGAAGCACGATGACAGACAGCAAACCATCTCTAAAAAGGCTGTTTTTTACTTTTACAGCGTACTCTTAGATTTCTCTAATATCTTCCTGCCTTTAAATTTTCCTTATAAAATTTACGGACAAAAGAAGCTTTTCAGAACTCTTTTACACATAACTTCATTGCTTCAAGCTCCCTTACAGACACGATAAACGCATATATTTCCATCTACCAAGTATGCGAGCTTCACAGCGGATATAATGAAAACAGTCTTTTTATAGAAAACAGTAAACTTTAACGGAATAAACGAGATTTTAAACTAGCCTTCCGCATTACTCATTACTCTATACCGGTTATGCAAATAAAGAGCGCCATCTACTTTTTCTGACAAGCAAAGAACACACACAACATTTAGTAACATGCCATTATTAAAATTCTTGTCACAAAACCTTCCGTTCAGGGATTATGCGCATTGCCTGCTTCCTTCTCTCTAATAAACAATCTGCCAATAAAGAATGCTATTGCAGTTACGATAATACAAAATTATACTTCTGTTCTCATTCTATATTTTTCGAATTATCACACATTATTCCCCCCTTCACTGTTATAACAATGAAAGGAGAAAAATAAAACACAATATGGCATTTATCTTTCACAAATCTTATATAAGCCACAAAATTGTTGCGCGACCTTCTATAAAAGGTCAGGCAATAAAATCATACTCTAAAAACCACTCAACATACCACTTTTTGATATTATAAAGCCATAAAATGCAATTATCATCTCCGCAAAAAATATCTCAGAAAAACAAAATCCCTCCTGCAACAATTAGGATACTCTCTCAAATATTACCAAAGTACTATTGGCCAAAGAATTTGGATGCCTTATTTTTTTATACACCATCTGCTCCTCATGAGTATCGAAGTGATGATGATGAAGTCAAGATTAAGAAACGACTAGATACAATCAATGTAGAATGCAATAAACCGCTTGAAGTCCTTGGTCCCCTGCTTGGTGATTTTTTGGACAGCGAGTTTCATAAGTTAGTCGGATTCATATTTCAAGACATACCAGAAGATCAAATGCTACAACAGCTTAAAGAAGATCAACGTAAAGTTTTAGAAACGTTAAAGAAAGATGGATTAGAATATCAGCGTGGAGGATATATTATCAAGAATGAGCTAACCTTCACACAAGAATTGCAAAAAGCTGGTCTCCTCTCTACAGAAGAGCTACAAAAACGTATTACAGAGAAAGGACTTTCAGCAGTAGAAATCGAAATAAAAAGAGCATTAGAAAATATAGAAAAAGATCCAAAGGAGGCGGTTCTATTTGCAGCAAATCTATTGGAAGCCTCTTGCAAAGCTTATCTCGACCACCATTCTATCCCATATGCAGAAAACGCCCGTAATACGCTGCCCGTTTTATGGAAACAAGTCGTTAAGAAAGCTAAGATCCATCCCGAAGATATGAAGAAAGAAAACTTAAAAAATCAAGATCTAGATGAAAATGACTTAAAAATGATCGCATCCGGTCTGTATCAAATTGTAGATGGTACTATGAGTTTAAGAAACAAGAAAAGTGCAGCGCACGGCCGCTCAGAAAAGGATTTTAAACTAATCAATCTCAAACCTCACCATGCGCATTTAACTTTTAATGCCGCCCATTCTCTCTCAATTTATATTTTAGAGCTCATGGATCAGCCATAATAAAAAACTTTAGAAAAAACATATCACGACTACCAGCATTTTCTCATGCCATTTTTAATGCCTAAAAAGCATTAAAGGGGGCTTCTGCTACCCTACAAAACCAAATATTTCTATAGCATGACAACATGAGTAGTCACAGCACCCTATGGTTCTCCTCTTCCCCACGTTTCTAGGCTCTGCTTCTAAAGTCAGTGGCAATTTCTGTAAATGCAAAAGCCGCCCTTAAGGATGACGAATGAGGATGGTGCAAAAGTATTGCCTTGATTATTTTTTTTAAGAACAAACTAGCTGGTGTACTATTTTTGGAAAGCTCTCGTGCAGAAATATTATGATGGAGAAGCTAGTCATTATGATAAAAACACAAGTCTTAACTCCCTAAAGAGAGAGAATCTGAGTTTAGATTTAATTTCTACAAAGCCTTTATGCGCGTAAATTAGATACCTATACGTTCTTCCCCTAC
>NZ_JBHIOR010000038.1:0-5843 GCF_042195605.1 Bartonella sp. AP88HLJMH
CTTCATGGAACCTCTAACAAGTCCACTCAAAACAGCCACTGCTCTATGACGCTTTTAACAAAAGCACATGCCTCTGTAACCAAAGAAAAGTGACACCCAAAAACCACTTTATTTTAACTGCTGAAGATCTCTCCCCCACATTTATATAAAGAAGCCTCTAAACAAAACTGTTTAGCCCGTCAATGGTTAATACATCAATATCCCCAGTTTAATGCTACAATATATTTATCAATAATTAGAGATAAATTCACTCTCCAGCTCCTCTAAGCCACTCAACACGCATATAAACGAGACATCATCCTATCAAGCACATCCTGTCGTCAAAAACCATCATAGAAAACAATAAGAAATCTCTTTTAAAACTTTCTACTCAAATAGGCAAAACTCTCTGTACAGCGCATTAAGCAACCTTTCTCCAAAGATAATGATCTGAACAGAAGAGTTTTGTCCAGTGCTGTCAGTGTTGTCAGTTCTTTTTAGAGCCTATATTATTTTTTTAAATGAGAAAAAATTAAAAACATTATATTTCAATATGTTAGTATTTTAATGATACAACCTATATCGACAATACAACCTTAAATACAATCCATAATATATATTTGTCAGTTTGTGTCAGTAAATTAAACTGACAAAATAGATTATTTTAGTGACTCATAAAACCTATCAAAATACTCATTATGATATCTTAAAAGCACATATCAAATTTGTCTTTTTTCCATAAAATAAACAGAAAATTTCACTATTTTGCTGATCTTATCCTATGCCATGGGCTGTGGATAAGTACCTTTAAAAACTCTTTTGAAAAAAATTTATCCGTTTTTTCGCATTTTTCTGCATTTTTTTCACCATTTACTCAAAATGGATTTAATAAGCTTCATTTTGATTCTTTTGAAGAGAATTAATCAATAGAATATATTGTCATGGAGTTTATTCTTTATGCTTCGCCCTCATCATTATGATCATGAACATGTCTCTTTACGCTCTCTCTTGGAATATTATCGTCAACAAGCAAAATCACCCCGTGAATTGGGAACGCTGTTTGAAAACCTTGTCATGGCTTATCTTATGTATGACCCTCTCCATTTTGGACGATATGAAACGGTTGAGAGCTATTATGAATGGGCTAAAGAGCGTGAAGGTTGGAATAAAAATGATATCGGCATTGATCTGGTGGCAAAGCTTCGCAATCAAGAGGGATATGTGGCTATTCAATGTAAGTTTTATAAAGCTGACCATCAGATCAGTAAAAAAGATATTGATAGCTTTATCGCTGCCTCTGGAAAAGACATCTTTAAATATCGCCTTCTCGTCGATACCACGGAAGTGGAATTAAGTGACAATGTGAATGCCATGATCAAAGGACAAGCGATACCCGTTTATCGCATTGACCTTCGTCATATGGAAAACAGTCGTATAGATTGGCAAATATTTGCAACTAAAAAAGAAATTGTTCTTAAATCAATAAAAGAGCCTCGTCCCCATCAAGAAGAAGCCATCAAGAAAGTCTGTGAAGGTTTAAAAGAAGCAGACCGTGGCAAGCTGATCATGGCATGTGGTACGGGGAAGACTTTCACCAGTTTGAAGATAGCAGAAACCCTTGCTGGGAAAGGCAAGCGTGTTTTGTTTCTGGTCCCTTCTCTGGCTTTAGTCTCACAAACAATCCGTGAATGGACAGCCGATGCACAAGTACCTTTGCGTTCTTTTGCTGTGTGTTCGGATACAAAAGTAGGCAAGCGTCGTAAGAACCAAGATGATATTGTTGGCATGGAAACATCAGATCTTGTTCTCCCTGCTACCACGGATGCCCAAACCCTTGCCAAAGAAGCTTGCGAAAACCTAGCAGATGCAATGACGGTGGTGTTTTCAACTTACCATTCTATCCAAGTGATTTCAGATGCGCAAAAAGAGCATGGTTTACCCGAATTTGATCTAATCATTTGCGATGAAGCACATAGAACAACTGGGGCTGTGTTAGGAACAGACAAGCGTGAATCTGAATTTATCAAGGTTCATGATAACAGAATCATTCGGGGTAAAAAACGTCTATATATGACAGCAACCCCCAAAATCTTTACAGATAAGATAAAAAGGAAAGCTGACCTATCTGATACTGTTCTTGCCTCTATGGATGACGAAAAAATTTATGGCAAAGAACTGCATCATTATACATTTGCGGAAGCTCTAGAACATAAACTGTTATCACCTTGTAAAGTTATCATATTAGTTGTCAATGAAAAAGAAGTAAGCCAATCCATTCAACATCTTATTACCGATAAGAATTATGAACTTATTCTTGACGATAGGACCAAGATTAATGGCTGTTATAGAGCCCTTACCAAAATGGATCTGAAACTTGATCTTGAAGATGACCCCAATCCCATGCGTAGAGCTTTAGCATTTTGCAAAGATATTGATACTTCTAAACGCATATGCAAGGAATTCAAAAAAGAAAAAGTTCAAGAATCTTTGCACGCCCTTCATAAAAACTATAAAGATACTCCCCCTCTTAACTGTACTCTTGCCCATATTGATGGAACCTTTAGTGCTAAAGAGCGTACAAAACAACTTGACTGGTTAAAGGAAGATGCGGGGGAAAATACGTGTCGTGTGCTAACCAATGTACGCTGTCTTTCGGAGGGTGTTGATGTTCCTGCTCTTGATGCTGTTCTATTCTTACACCCGCGAAAAAGTCAAATTGAGATTATTCAAGCAATAGGCCGTGTCATGCGTCGAGCAGAGGGTAAGAAAAGAGGCTATATCATTCTACCCGTTGGAGTACCGGCTGGCATTCCACCAGTACAAGCCTTGGAAAATAATCCAAAATATGATGTCATCTGGCAAGTCGTCAATGCTTTGCGTGCCCATGATGAGAGTTTTAATAAAATAATCCACCATATGTCCATAAAACAGGACGTAAGCTATGCCCTTGATATTATTGTTCCTTCTCAAAAGGCTACCTCAGAAGATACAACTGTGGTTATTGATGACTTACCTATACGCTCAAAATCAGAATATTCAGGACTGAACATTGGATCACCAACTTATGAATCCTTTCACGGATATAAACCAGAAGAAGAATTATCCCTTTTTTCTCAATATCCGGATGTCATTAGAGCAGCTATTGTTAAGAGAAATTACGACCCTAGCTATTGGAAAAGATGGGCAACCAATGTTGCTGATCTTGCTCAAAATCATATCACACGCTTAACCGAAGTTTTAACAAAATCAGAAACGGAAACGCGGCGGGTGTTTAATGGTTTTATGACCGAATTACGTAACAATTTAAACACGACCCTCTCCGAAGAAAATGCGATTGAAATGCTTGCACAACATCTTGTGACGCGTCCAGTCTTTGATGCTTTGTTTGAGGGGCATCAGTTTGTTCAAGAAAATCCCGTCTCTTGTGCTTTACAACGTGTACTTAATATCCTTGATAAAGTTACTCTTAAAGAAGAATCTCAAGATTTCAGAACTATCTCTAGGAATGTACAATTTTACACACGAGGAACTACAAGTCTTGAAGCACAACAAAACTTAATTGTAAAGCTTTATAATGAATTTTTCCGTCATGCTTTTCCGCGTACGGTAGAAAAATTAGGAATTGTTTATACGCCCATTGAGGTTGTGGATTTTATCATTCATTCTGTTGATGATGTTTTACGCAATGAATTTGGAAAAAGCCTTGGTTCACGGGGTGTCTCTATTCTTGACCCTTTCACGGGAACGGGTACCTTTATTACACGGCTTTTACAATCAGATCTCATCAAACCAGAGGATATGGAATATAAATACCGTTATGATATCCATGCCAATGAGATTGTCTTACTTGCCTATTACATAGCAGCGATTAACATTGAATCGACCTATCATAGTATCATGAAAGGAGAATATATCCCTTTCAAGCATATTGGTTTGACTGATACGTTTCGGATGCTTGAAGAAAAGAATCTGCTGCAAAAATTATTCAAAGAAAACAGTGAATATTTAGAGCATCAAAAGAAACTGGATATCGAAGTTATTTTTGGTAACCCTCCTTATTCTATAGGACAAAAGAGTGAAAACGATAATGCGAAAAATACTCCTTATCCGATTTTAGATAAACGGATCAGTGAAACTTATGCGGCTCAATCGAAAGCAAGTCTTATGCAGGCGCTTTATGATAGTTACATCCGCGCCATTCGCTGGGCAAGTGACCGTATAAAAGACCGTGGTGTGATTGGTTTTGTTACAAATGCAAGTTTTATAGATACAAAATCTATGGATGGCTTACGCAAATGCCTCGTTGAAGAATTTAGCAGCCTTTATATTTTCCATTTACGGGGTAATCAACGAACCTCTGGAGAACTTTCTCGCAAAGAAGGTGGAAAAATTTTTGGTGAAGGTTCTCGTGCCCCTATAGCGATTTCTATTTTGGTTAAAAATCCAAATGCACAACAACATGGGAAAATATATTTCCGTGATATTGGAGATTATCTCAATAGAGAAGAAAAGCTTAAGACAATTAAAAAATTTGGTAGCATTAATGGTATTACACGGAGTAAACAAGGTTGGCAAATAATTACACCGGATAGGCATAATGATTGGATAAATCAACGTGATGACAGTTTCAAGACATTTCTAGCTTTAGGTGTTAAGAAAGGTCATGATACAAAGCTTTTTGAAACTTATTCCTGTGGCGTTCTAACCAGTCGTGATGCGTGGGCATACAACTCAAGTCGTAATGCTTTATCAAAAAACATGTACAACATGATTAACTTCTATAATAGCGAAGTGGAGCGCTTTAACGAAGCTTATGGACATGTTGATCGCAAAATACGTGAAAAGGCTATAGACAATTTCGTTAACGCTGATGCTACAAAGATCAGTTGGAGTAGTACTCTTAAACGAGAATTTATAAGAGAAAAATTATTTGAGTTCGAGGAGACGTGCTTTATTCAAAGTATTTATCGCCCTTTTACAAAACAATGGCTCTATTATAATCGTGCTTTCAACGATAGAGTTTCCATAATGCCATGTATATTTCCTATAGGAAAATCAGTTGAAAATAAAATGATACAACTTACAGGCATAGGAGCAAAAAAAACCTTTTCTGTTCTTATGATTAAAGCTGTGTCTGATTATCAGGTGATAGAAAACGGTCAATGCTTTCCGCAATATCTTTATGAAGATATTGTATCCTTAAAAGAGAAAAGTGAAAAGCAATCCCATTTATTTACAAACTCTATAGAGGAAAACAAAACAGCTGGTTTACAACGCCGTGATGCCATTACGGATGAAGGATTAGCACATTTTAAAGCCGCTTATCCTAATGAAACTATCACTAAAGGTGATCTATTTTATTATGTTTACGGGATTTTGCATTCAGAAGATTACCGCACCCGTTATGCTGATAACCTCTCTAAAGAATTGCCTCGTATCCCTTGTGTAAAGAGCACTGAAGATTTTTGGAAATTTGTAACTGCAGGGCGTGAACTGGGGCATTTGCATATGAACTATGAAACTGTAGAACCTTATCCTGTAACCTTTAAAAAAGGTGATCCAAAACTCACTGATATCCCTAATCCTGAAAAATTCTATTATGTTACAGAAATGAATTTTTTTGGGAATAGTAAAGTAAAAGATAAATCGACAGTTTTTTACAACAGCAATGTCACAATGACAGATATCCCTCTTGAAGCTTATGAATATATCGTCAATGGTAAACCCGCTCTTGAATGGGTTATGGAACGGCAATGTGTAAAGACTGATAAAAAGAGCGGCATTGTTAATGATGCCAATCGCTATGCTGTTGAAACCGTTGGCAACCCTGCTTACCCATTGGAGTTGTTTCAAAGGGTTATTAC
>NZ_JBHIOR010000039.1:0-5396 GCF_042195605.1 Bartonella sp. AP88HLJMH
GAAGAGGTTGAAACAGCAGTTTGTTGTTTTTCATCAGAAAGAGGATGAGAACTTCCTGAACCTAAGACTTCAATAACGTGACTTCCAAGAGAGGAAACAGTTGGAGATACAGAAACACTAGAGACATTCTGTGCCCCTCTTAAATGACGTGGAGGACGTGGTTTAGCTGGTTGTTTTATAGTAGGTTTACGAGAGCCTGTATTTTTTCCTCTAGAAGGAGCACCTTGATCAGATAATGCAAGAGGAATCTTCGTTTTCTTGTTTACACACTGTGCTTCAGTATTCGAACGTGTCGTACCTCCAGAGGCTCTTCCTAAATACCAAATTGTAGCACTACCACTAGAATCAGCACATCTATCTCTCTTCAGCAATTGATATTGATAGGCCCCACCATCAACAGCTGTAATGTCCTTACCCGAAAGGTCTGCCAGAGTAAAATTAGCGCCTCCATTGTGGCTTCTATCAGTAATTAAATTAATCCCTGTGACCAAACTATTCTTTTGTGAGAGAAGACCTGTAATTTCACGACCAGAATCTGCAACGCTTATTTTGTGATTACCTGCGCCCTCATCAATCGATAAGTAATCACTCGAATCCCCCGTAGCACTAATATTGAATCGAAAATGTAAACTCCCTGAAAGTTTCTCAACATGAAGTGAAATATATCGTGGATCATACGGTATAGAAGTAAAAATAACAGTCCCATTTTGCCCCCCTAAATCTTCAATTTCAATCTGAGGTTTTTCTCCCATATTCCGTTCACCAACCTCAAATATTGTTTCATCCACTCTGTCCTTTATAGGAATTTTTTTCTTAGTCGTATGATTTGTCCTATCACCAGCGAATAAATAAAGTTCTCCGTGATCATTAATCCTTACTTCTCCAAGGACCTCTTGTACACCAACATGGAACCACGATTTAGCAAAGTTGTTAACAGTCAGACCATCCACAAACCCTTCAGGATATACAACTTGAATAGCTTGATCCTTCAAATTAGTAGCATAAGATTCTCCTAACGCTAAGACGTGTTGTCTCCCATTCCCAGAGACCTCAGCATACATTGATTTTCCCCCCTCTTTTCTTTGTCCTGCATAAAGATTTTGTTCTCCGTTATCTCCCACTTTCGTATACCAACCCCACGCTCCATCATACACATTCTGCTGTCCAACTGTTCCACCATCCCCAGTAACTGTGGAATTATATGCACTACTTTTTCTCTCCACGCTTGTAAGATCAATATATGGCTCTTCATGAATAAACTGCTGACCTCCCAAAATTTTGGCGTTCATTGCAATTCCTGCCCGTGTAACTATTTGCATCCCTCCTTTTTTAATAGTGGAACCTACAGAACTTTCTCCATTATCAACAAGCTCTACATCACCATCTTTGAGAATAGTATTATTGCGAAAAAAATTAGACATCAGTGCTATTTTTTTTTCTTCCTCTTCTCTATTTACCACATGTGTTTCTCTTGTTAGCACTCTATTCCTACTCTCAACTGCACTTGCAGATTGCACAAGACAACTACTGATCATCAATACTGAAAAACTTAATTTGTATTTATACCGCATTATCCACACTCCACTCTCAATTATTTAGAAAAATACCCCGCGACTACATAGATAGCTCATTTTAGATTGTATCATAATGTGTTTTATTTATGTCTAAATACAATTTTTTAGTGTATTTTTTAATTTAAACAACTTAAAGTTGTTTATCTATAAACCACTAAAAAACTCTAACTTAAGGCAGAAAAATTGAATAAAATTCAAAATGTTCACTTAAGTTAAAGGAATAATTTGCATATCTGGAATTATAGATGAAAAAAATGCTCGTGCCCTTTAATGGGGCCCTCTCTTCACGTAAAACAAAACGCCATTGGGTTGTACATTCACTCACTTGTTTTAAAGAGACATCTCTCAATGCACTCAAGCCCATTTCGCCACGTCATCCATGAATGATATACCGGTAAAGCCATTGATCCCCCAATCTTTACGCTTATGAAGAAGCGAGCCGATATCATCATACACTTTTCCAGCCCTAAAATGTTGCAACGCGACACCCTTTGGTACTTGAGGCAGTTTATAAGAGGTATTTTTAGTTCTTTCTTGTACAATTTTTATCCACGCAGGCTTCCCTGCTTGTGACGTGCAAGAAAATGGTTTTGATTGATTCAACATAAACAGATTTGGAATGAGAGAATCCTATGATTTTCGCGACTCTCATTCAACATGCATAGAAATGAATTATTATTATAAATTCAGTATGTTGCCTTTAAAAGAGAGAGTATAAAGACATTTCTACTATTTGAGAAAGTCCTTACACTCTCGAGAAGACATAGCCGAACGTTATCTGTTTAAGTTTGCAAAACAATTACATTTGTAAAGTTAATCAGCCATGCACACATATTTAGAAACTATAGCGTAATCCTAAAATACCTTGAAGAGCATTCTTAATCTTATGTCCTTTTAGATAATGTGCTTCCGCATAAAGTGTTAGTTTATCATTGACCGAACCGTTTAAACCAATTCCCAATTTACCCGCACTGCCTGATAAATCTGTAATAAATTTATACTGGTTATTAATTGTCGTATAATTATTATTTATATTCTCACGCAACCAAGCTGCCATAATGTAAGCTGTTAATGAAGTTTCTGAACTCACAAAAAATTCATGTCCTGCAGTCAATCCAACTTCACTGCGGAATGAAGTTAATGGGCTTAGATCACCTATCATTCCATTGGAAAGTTTTATTCTTTTACCTTCAACCTGCAAACCTGTTAGCTTGATATAAGGCTGCATCCAAGTATTCTGTGCCGGTTCAAAATAACAACCAATCTCAAATGATCCACCTATCGCCCACTGATTGTAATGACTTTGAATGGCTAAACCATTCGTTGATATGGCTTTCAAATTATCTCGGTAATAATTATATTTCAAAACACCATCCATATACCATCCACGATGATCAAAATAAGTTGCGTAAGTTCCAATACTATAAGAGCTCAAATCGCTGTCACCACCTCGTGCATGAGAAATACGTGCTTGATCATAACTCCCGAAACCACCAACATACAACTCTCCATGCCTTAATTCACTCAACTGATCAGCACCAAAGACTAAACCTGTCTGCCCAAGCTTAAAGTGTGTATGGCCTGTCGCAACACGTTCTCTGCTCTTAATCCCATAAGTCCATAGTTCGATATCTTTCTTATTTCTGTCCCAAATTTTTCTACCATTCCGTATAATTTGCAACTCATTATTAAAAATAAGCCCAGGAACTACGGACAACGTTAACACTGCATCTGTAGAGGGGGTTGTTGATGTTTCTCCAGGAAAAAAAGGATTTGTCGGATTTGGTATAGAAGGTTCTGGTCCACTGAGGCGGTCTGCCGATAAAAACCAAACTTTTCCATTTTCATCCTTTCTTTCTTTCAAATCATACATATAAGTCCCACCATCAATGGCGTTAATTTTTTCACCCTTAAGATCTGTCAGCGTAAAATGCGCTCCACCACTTTGATCCGTAATTAAATCACGCTTATTTGAAAAAGGATCCGTGATTTCAACTCCAGAATCAGCAACACTTATTGTATGTTTCCCAGCGCCTTTCTCAACCAAGAGATAATCACCACGGTTATGGGCAATCGTAGTATTGAACGCGAAATGTAAATTTCCTGAAAGATTATTCACATGAAGCTGAGAATAATATGGATCAGAACCTGTAAACGAAAAAATAACACTCCCTTCACCACTTAATTTTTGTATCAAAGAACTTTTTCCATCAAACTCATCAGTAATAGAGTATAGTTTTGTATCTTTTCCATTTAAAATAATATCTTCTACTGTGGTGCGCTGTTGATCATTCCCAGCATAAAGATGGATCTGCCCAGAATGGTTTACTTGTGTCTTGCCTTCTAATGTTGCTCCAGCATGCACCCATGATTTTGTTTGATCATTCATTGTTAGATTTTTTACAGATCCATCAGTATATATTTCCTGAATAGCACTCTCATTTAAAGTGACTCCAATAGCCTGACCGCCTTTTAAGATACGTTGTTTACCACCACCAAAAACTTCTGTGTCAAATGCAAAACCACCATTTTTTGCACTTTGAGACTTTTGTCCAACCTCTTGGACACCCCCTTGCATAACTTTTGTATTCCAAACTTTTCCGCCATCATATACTTTTTGTTGGCCTAGTGTTTCATCTTGACCATAAATGATAGTATGAGAAGCACTACTGCCTTTAATCTCTCCTCCAATATCCCCCTCGCCGAAAACAAGCTGCTCACCGCCATAAATTTTAGTCCCCTCTACTTTCCCTCCATTTCCAACACTTTGGTGCCCGCCTTCTTTAACAACAGCATTTTTCGAAAAACCTTGTTTTCCCTTTAAAGCCTGAACATTTTCAATTCCACCATGTTCAATTTTACTATTCTCACTGAGTCCTCCTGCATACACATAAAGCTCTGCACCATTCCTTACAGTGTTATTAATGGATCGCCCTGGACTATCAATCTCACCATCATTTGAAATGTATGCTTTACCTTCATTATCAAGGATATAATTTTCTAACATTGCCCCATCTTTAATGGAAATAAGTTCAGGCTTTTTAAGGAATGCAGTATTTTGTTCTTGTGCATTATATCCAGCATTGTCACGATGACTGCTGTCAAGCTCCTGTTGACTCGCAAACACTCTAGCACCCTTATCCATGATAAAATCGCTAGGCTTTTTCAAAAAGTCTAATTCATTGCGCGTTCTTACCATGACATCATTAGAGGCTCCAAGTATGCATCTGCCTGTTTTCATATCCTCATTGTATTGATCTTGAAATACTTTATCATTTTCATAACTTGAAGATTGACAAAAAAGTGCTGTTCTCCCCTCATTTGCAGCAGCAGCTTGCACAAAACAGCTGCTCAACATGAGTATCCAACAATGTCGTTTCCATTTATATTGTAGAGCCATATCCTCCCCCCTTCACGCCTGCATAGACACTAAACGTAATTAGCTCTACAAAACATATTTTCAACCTTAGATTGCAATAATCCTTCTTAAAAATCCCCCTTATCTCATAAAAAACCGTTCTTTATAGTTTTTTAATACTTTTTTGATCAAGAATATAAGAGCGCTTTTATAGTGCTTCTTTAGCATTTTCTCGGAGTTTTCTTATCAAAGATAAAAAGTAATGCATAATCAAGTATATAAGGGTATACAGTTTATCATGAAAAACGAAGCTGCGTACTCTGAAAAATTGTTCTCTGATGCTGCATTAAAAACTTAAAAAAACTAATCATACATTTAAAGATAACTAAAAAATAACCATGTCGTTAGAAACTATAGCGTACACCTAAAATACCCTGAAAGGACTGTTTTGTTTTACGCCCTTT
>NZ_JBHIOR010000040.1:0-4917 GCF_042195605.1 Bartonella sp. AP88HLJMH
TTTAAAATGAGAGAATCTTACGTTATTCAGGGTTCTCATTCAATATGAATAACGCTAGATTATCATTATAAATCAATGCCTTGAACACTTTATTCCCATTATCCATTTTCTGGAAACATTATTGATTAATCCCAATGAGATGGGAACTGGTTCCCATAGTGTGCATCAGCCAGATCATTTATTGGTTAACACTGTCGCTTGCCAGATTACTTTATTTGGTGATGATACAGTTAAGGGGGTAGAGCCTATTCGTAAGGGGCCGAATTTTTATCAATGGGCTAGTCAACAAGGTTATCGTAATATTAACGGTGTTTTTTCTCGTACAGAGCATGATGTTGGGAGAGAAATCAAAGAAAATGATTATTTATCACGTCGTTTGTTAGGGGAAGACCTGTCTTGGGCTTACCAAGAGTTCACGCAAGATTTACCTTTCGCTATTCGTATTAAGGAGATCCGACAAAAAGTTATCAATCTCCATATCCACCAAGATCATAAAACGGATGTTCTTTTGGAAGATGGCTGTCGTTATAGTGTAGATTTTGTTTCCATGACCACGGGTCACGGTAAGAATATATATTCATCGCATGATGAAAGCCTGTAACAGTTTGTGGCTGTTCACCAAATGAAAAACGCGCTTTTGAACTATTATTCGAATCCTTATCCAATTGAAAAGTTGGACTCTATACAAGCTCAGTCTCGTGTGCTGCTGCAGGGAATTGGATTAACTAGCTATGATGTCTTGTCGTAATTGACTTACGGTCGCGGTGGGACTTTTACTGAAAATGCTGGACAATTGCGCTACATGCCAAGCGGCAAAGAACCTGCGACAGCTCTATTCTCCCGTCAAACATTGCCTTTTAGTAGTCGCGGGATTAATCAAAAGGGTGGTAGTGGGCAATACATACCATCATTCCTTACTCTCGATGCAATACATCATCTACGTAAGCAATCCAGCATTGCTAACGGTTCTCCGAAGCTGGATTTCGAAACGCAGCTTTTACCTCTGTTGCTTAAAGAAATGTGTTATGTCTATCGAAGTACGCAGCTGGGGCAGTGGCTAGACCCTGAAACCTATGTTGTTACTTCCAAAGACGAGCAGTGTATTCAAGCGTTGCTGTATCCTCATCGAAATAAAATATTTGCCTCTTTGAAGGATTATACAAGATTCTTCATGGAGCATTTGAAGGACGATCTTCATTCTTCCGCTGCAGGTAATGTTGATGGCCCAGTGAAAGCTGCTACAGATGTGCTACGAGATGTCCGTGATATCTTACGTTCAGCAATTGATTTTTGCGGGTTAACGTCTTCATCTCACAAGTATTTTATTGAATATTTTAATCCAAACTTTAACCGTATTTCTGTCGGCCCACCGATGCAGCGAAACCAAGAGTTGAAGGCTCTGATGGAGGCTGGTATCGTGACTTTGGCTGGCGGACCTTCACCTAAACTTGTTCTCAATGCTAGTACCAGCCGTTTCGAAATTCAGTCTGTTTTTCAAGATGAAAACAGTTCAGTTGATGGAGATGTGCTGATCAAGGCCAAGATTGATCGTTTTTCTCCGTTGCGTGATGAGTCCTCTTTTATCCAGAATTTGGCTGGTCAGGGCATCATTCGACCATTTATCAACCAAGGATATCATCCTGGTGGTATTGATATTGACCGTCGGCAGCATCCTATAGACACTAAAGGGCAAATACAAAATACATTATGGGTGGTCGGTAATCCAGTAGAGGGGCCCAATTTTTATACATATATTTTGCCTAGGCCTTTAGTTAATTCTCGTGCACTGCGGGATGCAGGGCGCTGTGTCATTAACATGTACGAGCAGCTTCTTAATCGCTACTCAGTCAAAGATTCAACAATTAATGTACATTGATGATGTAAAAAGCTTCCTGATACGCATGTCCTCCGTATCCGTTATAATGGCGATGCTGATGCTATTCATTTTTCTTATGTCTATCTCAATAAGAACTTGGTTTCTTATTCCATTGGCTGGAGTGACTGTTTTCGGTTATTTGCTTTTGACGATACCATACTGGTGGTTGAAGGGTAATGCACGCAGTGGTGTGTTCATCCTGTTGGTTTGTACTTTAGTGCTGATATGGCGTTGGCACTTGCCTGATGTTCGTACTGTGCTTGTGCGTTTTACTGATGTCTTTTGGCTATTACTCGCCATGGGATTGTTGCGCCATGTGATGAATACATGGCGTATTTCAGAATTTCTCTCTGAACGGTTGATGCGCTATGGAAGGGTTCGCTTACCCTGTCCATCGCGATACTGACTGCGTTTTTAGCTTGGCCGATGAGTTTGGGGGTTATCCCCCTAATGATTGATGCCTTGAAAAAAAGTGTTTTTCCCTCTCGCCATTTGGCCGCTATTGTGATGCGAATGATGAGCATCACGATGGTACTGATGCCGACCAGCATCGGTGCAGCAACAGTTTTCGCTGCTATGCCTAGAACACCAATATTCACATCCGCTGCTTTGGGGATACCACTTTTTCTATTTAGTCTGTTGTTGTTGTGCCTTTCTCCAGTTGTACCGCTAGCTAACCCGATTATTTGTGATGAGAGGAGAGCGAATAAAGAAGGAGAGAGAGTAAGAATTTGGATTTTTTTGATATTTTTCTGGCTAATATTTATCGTTGCGTTGACAGTTATTAGGTTGAATGCACTAGAAAGCATTGCATTGACGGCGAGCATTCTATACCTCATTGAGCGTGGGAGTTCACGCAGTATTGATTTTTTGACTCCTTTGATGGCAGTGATACGCAGTATATCCAGTGAAATTATGTTGTTGCTAGGTTGTAGTCTGCTAATATCTACTTGTGATTTGCTTATTCCTTTGTTGCCGGTGACGTTTAGTCACTCATTGGCATCACTCTCTGTTTGGCAGCTTATGCCTGTATTCTCTTTGTATTGCCAATTTTCAGTGTAGTAGGAATTCACCCTATGGTGCTATTTAGTTTGGCATTTCCCTTACTAGGGTCATCGATGGCTTATGGGGTTACGGATTATTTGGTTTGGATTTGCTTCTTTATTGCAGCTCAACTCCTTTCTCCTGTATCAATAAATGCTATTTTTGCTTCCAGTAGCCTGCATATTTCACCGGTGGATATGAGCTTTAAAATGCATAGTTATTATGTATTAATATTTAATCTTTTTGCGTTCATTTATTTGAGCTCTTTTATTCAATATTTGTAAATTATGGAGATCTTATGCCTTACATAAATATTAAAATTACTAATGAAGGGGTTACCTCTGAACAGAAACGGCAACTAATAGAAGGGGCAACTCAATTATTAGTTAATATTCTGAATAAAAATCCGAAAACGACTGTTGTCGTGATTGATGAAGTGGAGACAGACAATTGGGGTATTGGTGGTGTCCCCATTACAGAATTAAGAAAAGCTCAAAATAAAGAATAACTCTGTGTATTTGACAATAATTTAAGGTCAATAGGGTTAATCAATGTAAAAAATCCCGTCCTTTAGCAACATTTGATCAGACAGCCATTGGAGCGGTTGTTACAGCCCCTGATGCTGATAACCAAGTTTTTCCCCTCGACGAGCCTGTCCTTCTCTTTACGCATGAGGGTGAGAAAATCCAAAAGCTTGGGCGAAGGGGAACGGCTCTTGATGTGATTAACGCCGTGTGCGCGCAGGGGATTGAGGCACAAATTATTCTTGTGCGGGTGGAAGAAAAGTCAACCATTGCTGAGACACAAACCGAAATGGTGGGATCCAATACTCACTTGACCGGTGTGCATGCCTTAGCGCATGCGCGGGGGCATTTGGGGGTGGAGCCTGGAATTCTCTTAGCACCGGCTTATAGTGCAGGGCGGATTGACAATGGCAAAAACCCCGTGGCAGATGCACTGGAACAAGTGGCAGAAAAGTTGCAAGCCATTGCCGTGTTTGATACGGGGGGTAAAAATGCGGAAGAAAGCCTTGCCTATCGTGCAGATTTTTCCTCACGCTTTTGTTATTTGATTGACCCCTTTGTACGGGTGGCAAATTCTGATGGAGGTGTTAGTGTTAAACCCGCAAGTCCTTTTGCAGCAGCCATGTTTATCAAACGGGACAAGCAAAGGGGCGGTGTTTTTTGGTCTCCTTCCAACCAAGATGTGCATGGCATTTTAGGGACAGCACGCCCCATTAGCTATTTTGATGGGGAAATTGATCATGAGGCAAATCGCCTTAACCAAGCCGATATTGCGACCTTTATTCCAGCACGACTTAGTCAAAATGCGCATGGGCAAATGGCTGCCAATGGGCGCATTTTATGGGGAAATCATACCACCTCCAGTGATCCACTTTGGCGCTTTGTCAATGTGGTGCGCACCCGTGCAGCCTTGGAAAAAACCATCATTAACAATTTGCGCCCTTGGGCGAATGATGAAAACCTTACTGGTCAACATGTCATTGCCATTACCCGCAGCCTTACACAGTTTCTTGATGATATGATTGCGCGTGGTGCGCTTTTGGGTGGCCGTGTTTGGTTTGACCGCGATTTAAATTCCAACAGCACTTTACAATTGGGAAAATTGCGGGTGGAATTTGATGCAGAAGAAGTGCCACCTTTAGAAGATTTGAGTTTCGGCAGCCGGCGCAATAGCGCTTATTTTGACCGTTTGGCGCAAGATATCCAAAAGAAAATGACTTATCAATTTGGCGATACGCTTGAAACTTATCGCAAAGCAGCAAGGAGTTAAAGCATGACTTTACGCATTGTACGCGGTTTTACCTTGATTGTTGATGATGATGTGAATCTTCACCTTGATCTTGAAACATTGAAACTGCCCACGTTGGAAGAAATTACAGAAACCTATCAACCGGGCGGCTCTGATATGCAAATTGATGTGAGCGGTCTTGGTGTCAAAGCCCTTGGCTTGCAAATGAAAATCCGCAGCCATAC
>NZ_JBHIOR010000041.1:0-4734 GCF_042195605.1 Bartonella sp. AP88HLJMH
AATGCATATATACAAAACGTATCATATTGCAAGCGCTCTATGAGAGATATGAAAACTTATCAAAAGGAATGTAAATGATGCGTATGATCTTTAATCACTCTTTTGAATGAGAGAGCCTATAAATGCTTTTTGTTTCTCTCAAACGTATTAATCATAACGTCTTTATCTTTTAAAGAGATTCATTGAAAACAAAACCCATGATCATGATGCTTCTTTTAAAACGTTTCAATATACTAAGCTCAAAATCGAGCTGAGTGAATTCAAATAACGCATTCTATAAAATCAAAACGCTTGTTAGCTTTAACAAAACTCGTTTTTTACATTTACGAGTATTGGTTTTCAAAACAATCTCTCATAAGACAAATAAATAACCGCTTTTATCAAACGCAAGGCTTTAAAAACTGTTATAAACATCTGTTTCAAACGTTTAAACGTTCATTTAGAAAGGCTTTCATAAGTTTCTTTTAAACAGAACTTCTTTGCAAATTAATCGCTCTATATTTGTACTCTGTACTTTTAAATGGTAACTTTTAAAACGTTTTTTAGTACCATACCTAAGGTAAAATAGTATTTTACTGCTATGGTATTACCCGCCTCCATTTTTTTTGTGGAAGCGAATAATTCCGTTCTTAAAAACTAGTCTGCAATCTATTCATTAAAAGGCTTTTCATTTCATAAGATATAAAATACCTCTTTATCGTTTTTTTAACTTTTAGTAAGCGTTTTAAAAGCGATTTTATCCTTAATCCTTTTATGCAATCTTTATAAATTAAACCTATTATTCCTTTTTAAGGTTTCGCTCAAAAAAGAGCAAAACTTATACCATTCTTTAAACGTATAATCGATAATTCCAAACGACTAAATTTTTAAACAATGTGATTTGTGCTGTGATAAAAACGTATCATAAAATTTATAAACTGTTATAAATGATATCTGCTTTTCATTTCATTTGAATGCACACATGCGTTATAACATTTACATCATGATTTGCTTTTTATGGTCTATTCATACATGGCAATCTTATATAAAAAATGATCAAATGAATCATGCATAAAAGTGTGGATTCTTAAGTGGATTTATATAAAATAATTGCATACAAACTATTGACTTTATTGTGTTTTTGTTTATAATGTCCTTCAACAAGTGTGACCATCCGACGACCGTTTTCAACATCAATGCCCTTCTCATCATCGTAAGCTTCAAGATCATTATGATGAATGCCTTCATAAGCAGCCCCATCACGCGCCCAATCAGCACTCAGTTCACTCCAATGGGCTTTTGGAAACATCTGCTTGGCTACTTCCAAGGGCTTGCGGTCTACATACCACATGCGTTGTGCATCGGTTAAATTCGGTTGCACCGCTGCACTATCCCAAACCATTTTTAAAGGATCTAAACGCGTAATAACCGGTTCACCATCTATACTGTTCTCATAATCAAGCCGCGTATCGGTCCAGCCCATGCCGCAGATGACAGCGTCTTGGAAAGCATCACTATCTGCATATTCAGCATGTGCCATATCGCGAAACCATTCCGCTGCTCCTGTAAGCAATTCACTTGGCAATGCCTTGCCTATTTGACGGGGAATGAATTGCACCTCTCGTTTATTGTTACGCTCTGAACCCACAACGGCATTAACCAATGGTGCAATACGGTTAAACGTCATAACGGGGCGGCGTTGCTCTTTTAACGCCGCTAAATCAGCCTCATTCCACTGATCACCATTGTAAAATCGAAAATCCTCTCTTGCATGTTCGCGCCATTTGTTCACATGCTCAACATCTTCTTTGTACCAGCTCACAAGCTTGCGAAATAAGCCTTCTGTCGACAAATCTGATGCGTTACTTTCTTTCTCTAAATGCTCTTCATCATACATCATTCTGCCATCCATGACGTGCTTTCATAAGTTTCTCTACCGCTATAAGCTGGTCTCTTCTGTTTCTGCACCGGCTGTTCATAACCCACACACATCAAGCCAAAGGCATCCGCACCATGACTGGACCAATCATGCTCTGCTCCCAAGCCAATATTGCGCTTCTCATCCCATTTCTCATGATACCAATTCAGTGCTTTACGACCCGCTACGGTTGTCTCTTCGTTAAACCATACTGAAGGTAAAATACGTCGCACCGCCTCTATTCGCATCTTAACAGCACCTGCCCCTTGATTAGGAATGACTTGCGTTTCAAAACCCGCATCATTTAAAGCACTCTCAAAACTCACATTGTGTACACGGTCTCTTGTTGCACCATCATGGGGGAGAACCATCAATGCCTTCTCATAACCATTTTGACGCAACCAACCGATATGTTCCGATAACGGCTGTCCCTGTGCTTCGTAATAATCAAGCACTCTGATCTCTCTACCAACAAATTGCGCTATCCATATCGCCGTGGCATCTGCCTTGGCGCCTGTCCCCCCAATGTCCCAAAAAGCACGTATTTGCATTAAAGGGTCACGAGCAACACGCCCTATCCGCCCCTCTTGCTCGGCTGCCAACATTTCCTTTTGATAATAAGCGCCTTGAACCGCTGTAAGATAATCCCCTTCCCAGATATGCTTATAGGTCTCGGGGCGGTTTCTCAGATCATCAAGTCGTGCTTCATTCAAGATTTTCGGAAACTTCGGATTGTCTGACCAGTTGATCTCCACACGCTTAATTGCCTCATTGTCTGAAAAGCGAAACCGCTTCTCAACGGGTGCATTCTCTCGCAACGGGTTCCATGTCACCCATAATTCTGCATTCCAATCTTTTCCTTCTTCTCGCAAAGTCGGTATAAGCGTTTGCCAAGCCGTCTCTGTTACCGGCTCTGCTTCATCAACCCAACAAAGCAAAATGCGCCCCATCGATTTAATGCTCGCAATATTACGGTCAAGACCAGAAAACTGAAAGGCTACGCGACCATCTATCGACTTAATCGAAGATTCCCCAACCTTGTAATAGTCCTTTAAAAAGTCGTGCGCTTCAATGGCGCGCTTAATCTCCTCCAATGAACTCTCTGCTAGCGAATTCTGAAACTGACGTGCACAAAGAATGGTCCCCGATATCCCCTGCATACCAAATTGATAGCCTTTTAAAGCAGCCATCAATGCAAATGATCTTGTCTTTCCAGACCCTCGTCCACCCCAAGCCGCCCGTACCAAAGCGTCCCCTGCAAAAATAGGAATGAGTTTTGGTACAATACTAATCTGTCGTGTTGTCATTGACCAAAGGCGCGATTTCTACACGCGTTATCACCTTAATGGCTCCCCCATCTTCACCTGTTACCTGTAAAGGCAACACCTTACCAAGCAACGCTAAATAAGCCGCTGGACATTCTATAGCCTGCTTTTCCAAATAGGAGATCAAACCATCATTGCCAATTTTATTCCCAGCATTCTCAGCAGCCTTAACCACTGCTTCTTTTAAAATGCGCGTCATCTTATTCGGAACGCCTTTGACACGCCCTTGACCTGCCTTTGGTGGTATACGCTTTTTAATGGGTTGTGGAGCCTGCTGTGTATTTTCTGATGTCATAAAATACGCCCTCCAGATAATAAAAAACCCCGCATTTGCGGGGATTTTGAACTGTACATTTCCCTCTCTAGACACAATACGCCTAAGTACAGTAATGTCATTAAATACGATTTGCTACACTTTGTCAACATAAAAATAACACATATTGATAATTTCAAAGGGAATCTGTATGAAGCGAAGATGCTACAATGAAAAACAAGATAAAATCTAATGTTATTATCGTATTTAAAGAAAATTGCCTTATTCGGAATAATAAGTATCTTATTCACTAGCCATATAAGTAGTCAATCATTAGCAGAAGATAGGTATTTAAAACTATGCCCAGATGGCCAAATTCCTGTTTTGCGTGATGTACGAAATCCATCTTCTTTTGTTACTTGTATTTCAGAAGAAATATTGGATTATAATTTTAATAAGTTTAAAAAACTCAGAGAAGAACTCGGAAATGACATTAGACTAGCTTCTATAAGTGAAAAAGACTATTATGAATTATTAAAACATCATTCTAAAAAAAAACAAATAATAGAATGGTTCGTAATAGGCTTTATAATAATCACCATAATGTCTCTTCCGATTAACATACTCTGGAGATTTAGGTTAAAGATTCCTGCGTTTTTATTTACAATAATGACCGTCTTAGCTGTTATTGCCATTCCCTTCATATTCTATTGATAGTTATTTTTGCAAAAGTGCTTCTGAAGCACATTAAGAGCAACGCGTAATGAATTCACAAGGTGTGGTAGCATTTGATCTTCTATAACGAGGGACTGTAACGCAGCATGAAGATTATACTGTCTATAGAGGCATTGGGCTTCTTTTAGTGCCTCTTGCATGTTTATAAACTGCTCTGTTGCAAATGCTACCCACTTGTCTCTTGCTTTATCATCAGAAGATGATGGCATTTCGTCATAAATTGCATTAGGCAAGCCTTTTGCACAAAGGTAATTATTTCTTATCTGTAGGTACTGTTGCGCGGCATCATATTGCTCTTGAGTAAGCACGCCTTTTAAACAAAGTCGCCCTATATAAGTACCAGAAAGTGGATTTTTTGCCTCCTGTAGCGTTAAACCGAAGCGCTTTGCACGCATTTCTATTGCCAATTTATCAACGGCTTCACGCGGTGTTTTGCAACGTGATATACGTCCGTTTGGTTCTCTTAGCTGCCCTGCTATTTTAGGGCGTCCCCTCTTTTTGTTTTTTTTCACTTATGTCCTCAG
>NZ_JBHIOR010000042.1:0-4342 GCF_042195605.1 Bartonella sp. AP88HLJMH
TGCGCCGCATTGGCATGGGGATTTTGAAGAAGCCGCGCGGCTCCTCCTGCCCCTTGTTGATGTGCTAAATACAATTCTGCATCAGTAGGCGCTCTTCCCAACAGGCGGCTTAAATGATTGCGATTATCAAGCGTCAACCGCCCCACGGCATCTGCCGCTTGCATGGGATCAAACCTATCCTGCAAACCATATTGTTTGGCGGTGCTGTCTATAAATTGGTACAACCCACCCGCAGAAGAACGGGGATTCCTTGCATTCGGATTGCCTCCACTTTCTACTTGCGCAACACGGTATAAATAACTTTCTGGCAAACCATAACGCACTGCCGTTTGCCGTATCGCTTGATTAACAGAAGGACTAGAATAGCTAGTCATTTTGTTAGTTTTCCCCATTGTTGATATCACTATTGCATTACTCAGAATTCCTAGATCCCGATGTCATCATTCCCCACATTAATCGAGATAAAGAAGCATGAAAGCGTTTTGCAATATCATTGTTTACAAGTCCTTTTTCATAATCATTAATGAAATCTTGAATAATTTTTGCTACTTGTTTGTTATTATATCCCCCTACTTTTAAAGAATCGAGTTCTAGCATTTTTTTATCTAGTTTCTGGAGAGCTTTTAGATTTTTCTGGCTTGTTGTCATCCTGTGTGCATTTCTTAGTATTCTTACAACAGCATGCGGAAATTGCCCAATATCTTTATATTCTTTAAACCCTTGAAAAAGTTTTGGGCGTGCTCTATCTCTTAGCTCTGGAATTCCCTTATAGGTTTTATTATACAACTGTTCGTACTCAAAAGCGTCCTTTAGTCTCTTTACAGCATCTTCACCAAAAGGAGATTTTAGTTTTTCTACATAGCTGTCTGTGTTGAAAAGATTTTTATAATATTCTAACTTATCGCTAGAATTGAACATCTCATCATCAATCTTACTTCTTATGCCTAATTTATAAGCATCTTCGAATGACGGAGCTCTATCACCAACAGATGACACTTTACCTTTACTTTGATATAGATTGCTTTTATTCAGAGCCTCATTGATAGAAACAGAAGAACTCAAAGAATCGTATCCTTCTTTTATAGCTTTAGAGAGATCTTTATAAGAGGCAAAAACCTCCCTTGCTGTCTTATAATCCCCTGAAATGTCCTCTAGCAACTTTATAATATACTTTTCAAGTGAAACAAGATCCGCAGTGTCTATACCATTTAGATTATCACGTTGAATCTGATTGCTAATCTTTACTTTGGTTCGGTGAAGAATATCCATTATAGAATCAGGATATTTTTGTACATACGCCGCATCCGTAATTTTTCGATTATTGACATCTTGCGTAGCTTCTTCGTAAGCTTTCTTAAAATGTGAATGCTCCATTAACTGTTGCACCTTTTTTTGGTGTTCAGGCTTTAAAGCAGTACTTAATGCTGTATCATATAATGGTTGTGACTTTATACTACCTATATTATCAAAAGCTTTTTGAAGCTGTCCTGCATCCAGAGTCGAAGTAGATTTGTTTACTGACTCTTCTAAAGCATCTTCAAGATCTCCACTTCCCTTTCTTTTGATAAAGTTTTCATCTAGAGCTTTGCCCATTCGTCCTGAAATTCCAGCTGCTCTTTTACCAAGCTCTTCATTAAGCTGCTCATGAAGCATCCTATTGTTTTGAACTATACCATAAATATGATTTTTAAATCCTGGAATAATATCACTAAGACGTGCTTCAGAACCACTTTTTGCAAGAGTATCTGGTAGGTTTTTTATCCCCGAATGATATGCATAACTAGCAATATTCCGTAAATCTCTCTTAGAAAAACCATCTGGAGCTTTCTTTCCTGCATTGCCGATAGCATTATACCCTCTCCCAGCAAAAGAACCTACGATAGAGAGAAATGGAGACGCTATACTTCCAATTGCAGCATTATTTATCCCACTATCTATAGAATCTCCCCATCCTACACCACTTCCAACTCCTGATAACGCTCCTGATAATGCACCTGATCTCACCGCTGTTTTAAGACCTAAATCTTTTCCTGGAATACCTATTGCTTCACCTACAAGACGGGGAAACAAACTAGCTTTTCTAGCTCCAAATGCTGCTAACCCTAACCTACTCGCAATTAACGGCACTCCCCCCGTCGCTATCAATGGTAAAATAGACCCTATAAAATTTCCACCAAATGATAACCAAGGATATGCTCTATGTACTGCCCTCTGATAAGCGCGTGCCTTCTTTACAGCCTCATCATAATTGCTTCCTGATAAGTGGGAAAACAAACCTTGAAGCTCATCACTAAAGTTTGCTGTAAGTCCTTCTGCAGTAGAGCTTCTGAGAGCATCCCACATCGAAATATTTTCAGTAGGATATTCTTCTTCTAACTTTTGTGTTTCTTCTGGATGCTGTGTAACCCCTGTATAGCTATTTTGTGCATTCCAAATTTTTTCCATTATATCTTTATCTGAAATATGACCAATGATAGGAGAATAAGGTGTATAATTACTCGTCTGCTGGCTGCTATTTTTATACAATGCCGCTTGAATTTTTTCCATTATGTCTTTATCTGAAATATGGCCAATAACAGGAGAATAAGGTACATATCCCATATCAATTTCTCTTTCACTTGTTTCTTATGTAACCACCGTCATCTACAAAGACTTCACCTTTAGACAATCTATCCTCATCATCTTTATTTTTTACATGTGTAAATTGTGAAATAGGTAAAATAGGCAATGATAGAAAATCATTATATTCAGTGTTCCAATTATTTAAAAGTTTTTGTGTATTACTCCTTGCCTTCAACACTGCCTCTTTTACAGCTATAATTTCTTCTAACAATATATCTCGCCTCAGGTTTGTATCTAAATTTCCCAAACGGGTCTGTAATGATGTAAATTCTTGTATATTCATATTTCCATACCCTGACGCTCCATTTGGTGACTTCTGTTTCATTTCCTCCAAAGTATCACGTGCAAGATTCTTTTTAACCGCTTCAATATTTGACTTTAATATTGAAGCGTCAGTTGAAGATAATATTGAAAATATTGGTGCTAATATATTTGTACCAGTTAATGTAGATCGAACTAGTTTTTCTGTATTATCAAGTAACCTAATATTAGTATTCTGACTAACTAATTCAGATTCAAAAAATTGTTTTTGCTTTGTAAGCTTTTCTTTTTTTTCCTTATATGCCTTACTTCCTTTAATAACCTTTGCTTCCCACTGTTTAGTCTCAGGATTAAAAACACCATAGTAATCAGGAGAAAATTTAGGTGGTGTATTATCTATTTGCTGAGAACTAGAACGTGCATTCATTCCTTGTGTAAAAAAACCATTAAGCATTTGCGGATTACGTGCCATGATAGCAGCTTCTTCTTCGCTGTAACCTTTAGATTTTAGGTATTCGACGGTTTGATTGACTTGTTCTCTTCGTTTATCACCTTCATTAAGATGCTTCACACCACTTGCAAGCGCATCCCACCCAGAACCGTCTGATGAAGATTCTGCCATACCTGCAAAAAGATCTTTGAGCTTCTGATACGCATCTGATTGAAAAAACTTATAAGTATTGGACTGTAAAAATTTCTCTGCATCTGTCAGTTCAGGAGTCGGTGTTGGGGAAGCGGGTGCTAATGGTTGCGTTTGTTCATTAATATGAGGTTTTAGTTCTTGTGGAGTACTCTCTAGTGCATTTGGCATGGGTGGATGTTGATCAAATCCAAGAGGCATTTCCGCTTTAGGAGCCGTATAGGGCATAAATGGTCCATATGGATTCAGACTATTCTGTAAATAGGGGTTGGATGGGGCTTGTGCTTTCTCTGGTGTCATCATACTTTCAATACCTGACATTCCAGTCATAAATAGAGAGGTTTTGGGGTACTTTGTTATGAAATTCCCCACGGGGTTCTTTGTTATTAATTGTCCCAATCTATTCGCCCCTGTAACCGCTTTAGGAGCAAGATACCTAAAAACATGAGGCGCAGCTCTTGCTGCCATAAAAGCTGCCCCAGCTAATGGAAATAATATTGGAAATGCCATCACACTCTCCTACAAAACTATTCTTTAATTATTCTCCAGAGCTTTCTTTTGATTCATGTAATCTAAAAAAAACTTGGATGCTCCTCCTGCCAACGCTGCTCCCATTGGACCACCTGCCATGTAACCAAAAGCCATCGGTGCTGCTTGAAGTGCTAAAGAACCTATAGCCCCTACATTTTTCCACGGATTATTGCCCTCTATCTTAGAGATTGTATGATTATTCGTTGTCGTACCGTAATTTCTTGCAAAGCCATGACCGGCGTTCATAAGCATATTCAACCTATTCCAGCCGCTATTGTCTTGTTCCAG
>NZ_JBHIOR010000043.1:0-4075 GCF_042195605.1 Bartonella sp. AP88HLJMH
TGCGCCGCATTGGCATGGGGATTTTGAAGAAGCCGCGCGGCTCCTCCTGCCCCTTGTTGATGTGCTAAATACAATTCCGCTTCACTAGGCGCTCTTCCCAACAGGCGGCTTAAATGATTGCGATTATCAAGCGTCAACCGCCCCATGGCATCTGCCGCTTGCATGGGGTCAAAACGGTCTTGCAAACCATATTGCTTGGCGGTACTGTCTATAAATTGATACAACCCACCCGCAGAAGAACGGGGATTCCTTGCATTCGGATTGCCTCCACTTTCCACTTGCGCAACACGGTACAAATAACTCTCTGGCAAACCATAACGCGCTGCTGCTTGACGGATCGCTTGCTCTACAGAAGGACTATAACGGGTCATCGGTTAAACATCCTCACAACCTCGTTTCCACTTAATCTAAACAAATCAGAAAAACGCTTTTTCACCCACTCTTTCGTCGCATATCCCTTATGATGCGCATTTACCATACGTTGAATCAGATCGACAATTTGAGCATTCTTAATCTCTGTTCCCCCTGTTAACAATTTGACAACATCCTTTTCAATCCGTTGACGCTCTCTAAACGCCGCCTCTTTGAAAGGAATCCAAGCAGCCTTCCCAGCAGCTTTTGCTAATTGTACAGCTGCATCATGTTTACCCGTTGGCATATTGACGTTATGCCTAAATGATATCTTTTCATCCGCTACACGACCTGGTATTCTATTATAAAAATCTGCATAATCGGCTTCTTTTTCGATAACCTTCTTGACCGCAGAAGCTTTATCGGCTCCATAAATCTTTGCAAATCGTTTATACAGATCATTCGTACCAAAAATCTCCTTTGCCTTGGATACTTCATCTTTTGTTTGACCCATACCTTGTAAAAGTTCTGCTCTTGAGCCCTTTTTAAAGTATTCTTGTTGTGCCTTTGGTAATTCATCAAAGATTTTACTGAATTCATCCTTATTAACCGACTTGCTAAGGATTTTGGAACCTTCATCCATGGCATCTAAACGTGAACTATATTGATGATACAATGATCGTGCCTTCTTATATTTAGGCGATATATCATCCATAAGCTCTAATAACTTTTTCTGAATGCCAACTAAGGTATGAACTTTACTGTTATCTCCTATCTTCTCGGCTGCATCTCTCATAAGACCAAGTTTAACCTTCGTTTCATGGAGAACACCCATGTTGGGCTTTTCTTTAAGGAGATTAAATTTTTCAGAAGAAAATGGAGCAACTTCTTTGACCTTACTCGTGAATTCCTGTAGCCCTTCTTTATAAGCCTGTTTGAAATATGGACGCTTCATTAATTCATTAAGAGCGCCATAATGCTGTTCTCCTATTGGTATTTTTTTGGCTATTTCGTAAAGAGTATGTGGTTCTGCTTTCCTAATCGCTATAAGATCATTTTTTAAACCTGTGACATTTTGACGAGGAACAAAGTATTTATCAGCCGCCTGATGAATACGCTCCCCTCCTCCCAGCGCTCTCTGTTTAGCTCTCTTGGTTAAATCAAGATAAGCCCCTTGGTTTCTTTTCGCGATATCAAAAACAAGATCTTGTAAAAAAGGACTATGATCAGCTACGTAATCGGTAGGAACTGCTTTTTTAAAAGATTCTCCTAGCTCTTCAGAAGCTTCATTGCCTAAATGTTTACTGATTGCTCTTAACGTATCTTTTGAAACACCTTCTTTCGTATGAGAAGGAGAAAAAAGTCTTCGTATTCCACCAAAAGTAGAACCAAGCATACTGCCTACAAGATTTCCAGCCAATGCCCCGCCCATTCCTAAAGTTCCACCAGATGCCGTGGTTTGAAGTGTATTTAAAAGTCCTTCGCCTTCTCCTGCGCCATGTAATGCACCAGATGCTGCACCTACTTTAAGCAAATGAGGTAATGTTGTTTTGTTCGTGATGCCTAAAAATGGACTTGCAAATCGACTTGGGGGTAACTGACCTGCTTTCAAAAAGGCTTGACCTAATTTTGACCCCGCCACATTCCTTGCAAGTGTAGGCGCTACAAGGCGTGCTCCTGAGGCTAACAGTCCTCCCCCTAAAGTCGCAAGGGAAGGAATTGCCGCCCCTAAAGCATTTCCAGCAAAAGAAGTCCAATAATGTTGATCACTCATCCTACGATAATAATCACGTAGTCTATTGGCTTCTTTCTCATATTTTTCTATGGTTTTCTTATCTCCAGTCCAATAGTTGTAAAGCCCATTCAAAAAAGCACTTATTGCCAACTGATCATCAGAATCACGTCCTGCCGCTGTAATCCCAGCAATCTCATCATCTAAATTAAAACTCAAACCATGCTTTAAAGAGTTCCAAAAAGCTTCACTTTGCGTGATTTCGGGATGTTGGAATGATGTTTCGTATTCATCTTTAGGGATACGACGTATAACCCTTATTCCAGGACCAAAATCTGGAAATGGTTCCTCTACCGATTTTTCGTATTCATGTTTAGGGATACGGCGTATAATTCTTATTCCAGGACCAAAATCTGGAAAATCTTGATGAGTATTATTATGATGAACCATTTATCTATCCCTAATAATGTCATATATATAGTTACCGTCTGGTATGGATACTCTTTCTCCAATAGCAAGTTTTTTAATATCTTCTCTACTACTTATAGTTGGCAAATTTGCACTTCCTCCTTGTGATGACTGATTAGCAGAGGAGCGACTAGCATCTTCACCTAGTAAATAGGCTTTTGCTTCAGGCGATAGTCTTGAAATAACATCTCTTATTTGATTCAGATTCCGCGTAAATAATTCTACATTCATATCAATGCTTAGTTCACCTAAAGAATGCTTTAGCATGTCAAGATCTTTATCACTGACATTTCCAAGTCCTACCGCTCCTGTCCTTGATAATTGCTTCAGTTCGTCTATACGATCACTTGCTATACGTTCCTTAATTGATTTCACGACTTTATCTGCACCATTTTCTTTCAATCCAGGAACAATGCTTTTAATCCAAGCAATCAGACCTGTTGCATACCCACCTTTTTCCTTAAGGTACTCATCAAGATATGTGAGATCTTTCAATAAAATACTTTTCCGTACTATATTATTTGCATATAGAGCTTTTGCACGTTCAGCTTCCTCATACGATTTACCACCTTCAACCATAATATATCTATATCCACCTGGTGCATTCGGATCTTCCACAAGCATCCTACCGTCATTGGTAAATTGGGAATTCCTATTTCCACCGTTCACTTTTTGTAATAGAAAAGCATTCAACGCATCTCTATTTCCAGCTATGAACCGCGCTTCTTCTTCACTATAGCCTTTAGACTTTAGATACTCGACAGTCTGGTTAACCTGCCCTCTTTGTTTATCTCCTTCATGCAAGTTCTTCAGCCCCTTGGCAAAAAGTTGCCATCCAGATGAATTTGGACTAGCCGTTATCGCACCCATAAGAAAATCATCAATATTTTTACTAACATCAGACTGTGAAAAACGAGAAAATTTATCCCAAAAACTAAGATTTGGTTCAGGAGGCTGTTCTTGCAATGGAACTGGTTTTGTTGAAATAGGTGGAGAAGTCTCTAACTGAGGAGGAGTTTCTGATTGTGGAATCGGAGAGGGTTTATTCCCCTCATTATCTATCTCAGAAGGACGAATAGAACCTATTGGAGAAGGAGAAAAAGAGCCTATCTTATATGGATCATTCATAGAAATCGCATTAAGAAAAACTGGTAATTTATGTTTGTCCTTTCGTTGATTCGCTATTGATTGTAGTAGATCTTTTTCTAGTCTGCGTTCGTGTAGATCTTTTTCTAGTTTGGATATGAAACGTCTATCTCTCGGGTCAAAATCTATAAAAACCATTACTTTCCCTTTAACTATTTATTTTTTCTAAGATTATTCAAACTAAACGGCAGCATTTGCTGCCTTTTCCGCAGCCTTCTTTAATCCAAAAAGCACCATCATAGCATTCTGCCAAGGGTCGTTACCATGCATCTTAGATTCTGACATATTATTCATCGTCGTGCCGTAATTTCTTGCAAAGCCATGACCGGCGTTCATAAGCATATTCAACCTATTCCAGCCGCTATTGTCTTGTTCCAG
>NZ_JBHIOR010000044.1:0-3967 GCF_042195605.1 Bartonella sp. AP88HLJMH
TCGATATACGGGAGTGAGGGAAAGACAGAAAATGAAGAGAGTTTTGAGCATCAAGGTTCTTCTCTCAATGCGGATGGCAATATCACCATCACTGCCAAGAAAAAAGATGTGACAATTGTTGGCTCTGATCTTGCAGGTGAGAATATTAACCTTTCGGCAGCTCGTGATGTGAATGTGCTTGTTGGTCATAATAGCCATAAGTCAAACTCTGTAGAAGAACGGGAAGGCTTTGGGTTTCAGTTTGAAAAGAGCAAAAGCGGTGCTTCTGTAGGTGTTGGAATTGCAAGCGCCAAAGATACGGGCGATCAATGGGAAACCACTTCCACACAATCACACATCACGGCACGCCAAGATGTGCAGATTACTGCTGACAATGATGTGAATTTACAAGCAGCCATTGTTTCGGCGGATCGTGATGTCAACATGGATGCCGGCAATAATATCACGCTTTCAGAAAGCTATGATACCTCTAACGGCAAAGAGACACATGAAAAGTCTTTTGCTGGTGTGACAACTTCCGTTGATATCGGTGTCCTTGGCACGGTACAAGGCTTAAAAGATTCAGCGGACCGTATGAACAATAAGGATGGCAATAACACCGTTATTAATGGCATACTGACCGGCATGAAAATCAATCACCTCTTTAACAAAGGCAAGAATTTTGTTGATTGGCTGACTGGCAATACGGGGGAAAAGGGGAACACAACCAAAGGACTGAGTAGCTCATTAGGAGGGGTGGGGGGCTCCACCAAGGATGCTCTTGCCAATCTGGCTGGCGCATCTGGCAGTGTAACCGTGGGCTTTAAAACTGAGAAAACAGAAGCCTCTGTTCAGACCTCCACAGCGGTGACAGATAGCATAGAAGGCGGACGCGCTGTTAACATGCATGCCCACGAAGGCAGCATTCATGGTGTTGGCGCTGATGTTATCGCTGGTACCAATCCAATCTATGTGCTGGAAAATGATGCACAGAGCGGAAAGATCACCATGGAAGCAGGTAAAGATATCATCTTTGAAAGTGCACAAAACACGCAAAGCACACAAAACAGCAGTGAAAGTGCTTCAATGAGTGTTGGCACCGGTTATGGCACGGGTGGCGCAGGGGCAACGGGCAGTGCTGCTTTTAGTCAAGGGGAAGGTTCCAGTGAGGAAGTTCAACACAAAAACAGCCATATTATAGGCACCGGCACTCTTCATACCATAAGTCAGGGAAACACCATACTGGCAGGCGCCGTGGCTTCTGCAGATCATGTAGAAATGGAAGTAGGGGGTGATTTTGCCATTACCAGCCGCAGTGATACGGGACAAACTTCCAGCAAGCAAAACTCTGTTTCTGTTGGGTTTGGTGCTGGACAAACGGGTGGTGGGGGCTCCATGAGCGCCTCTTTCCAAAAGGATAAATCCTCCAGCGATTATCATAGTGTTGTGGAACAATCAGGCATCAAAGCGGGTGATGGCGGCTTTAATATCATTGTTAAAGATAAAACAACGCTGACCGGAGGACTTATTTCCAGCACAGCCTCGGCAGATAAAAACAGCCTGACCACAGGAAGCATTAGCACCAGTGATATCAGCAACAGTGCCCATGCTAAAGCCAGCAGCCATGGGTTTAGCATTTCTGGTGGCGATGCTTTGCAACAGGGGAAATATGGCATCATAAAAAATATTGCTAAAAATGCTTTAAATCACGGCAAAGCCAAGGATGCAGCAGAAGGGGAAACCAAATCCGCTATCAGCGATGGGACTATCATCCTTACTGATATCACTGGACAGAGGGCGATGGGGCAAGATGCTGGACAAATCATTGATGCACTCAACCGCAACACCGCTACAGCCCACCAAGCAGTAGGACAGCTAGATGTCGCATCGCTTGAGGGGGTAGTGCATAATCGCGTAGGTATGATCAATGATTTATCGGATGAAGAATTTAATATCTTTGAACAGGGCTTTGTAAACATGTTTATCAAAGAGCATTATCTGGCTACCGTGGATCACGATGAAAATGGCAATGTGATCTATGCAAAAGATGAAAATGGAAATCCTATAAGAGACAGTCATGGAAACCCGCAGCCGCAATATCATTATTTAACGCCTGAAGAACAACAGAATTTACAAAAAGGTTCTGATGGCAAGGTTCATGTTTTTCTCAATGGTATTTTTACAACACCAGATGACGCAGCCCATAATGCGGTTCAGTTGGCTGATAACAAGAATGATCCACACTATTTTCTGATGTTTCCCCATAGCGATTCGTTCTTGGTAGATTTGTTCATTGCAGGGTATCAGTATGCTCTAGAAGGTAAGTTGGGTATTTTGACCAATTCGACGAAGAAGTACCAGAATCTGTTGTATAGCCTTGGCAATATAGGATTGCATACTGATGCGCATAGCCGCGGCAGTATGACAGCGGGCAATGGATCGCATGATTTAGAAAAGCATGGTGTTCATGGTATAGCAAAGAAAACAACGATTAATTTCTTTGGACCAGCTTATAATACTCAAAACATGGCAGATACGTTATATATCTTAAGTGATGGAAAGCAGGATTACGTAAACTTGGAAAATCATAAAAATGACTTTGTGGGTACAAAGATTGGCAAAAATCCTTACACTTTTGGGCAAATACCTCCTGGAAGTGGTCCTTGGAAAGAAGCATGGCAAATATTTAAGGGCTACCCCAGTGTTCATGCTTGTTATGGTAATGCAGGTTCAATATGTCGACAGGCTTATGGATTACCTAATCGTACGCCAATTTATTCAAAATATTCAGGAAGAAAAAAATGAAACAAATCTTGAAATTATTAAGTGGTCTCATTCTGTTAAATATTGCTGGATGTAACATCGACAAGCCTCCACCAGGAGTTTTGAGTGCATGGGAGAAACCAGGAGCAGATTTTACTGAGGTAGGAAAAGCATTGTTAGAATGTGGTATGCCAACCCCTTATGATGTTTTTCCAGAAAATAGAAAGCTAAGCATCAATGCAGAGGCTTCCATCGATGCTTGCATGATTCAAGCAGGATTCCGCTACAAATGGGGAGGACCATATTGGTGTTATACTTTTAGAGCTGAAAACCTTCCCATTTGTCGTCCAGGTGCTGTCATACCACAGCGCAGTGTCAAGAAGCGTTTGAACAGCCCTTTTTGTAAAAAGTATAAAAATGCACCTGAATGCCAGCCTTAAGTCTTGCTTCAGCAGAGAAAGCCTTGAATTTACACCAAATAAAGCACCAGGTTGATGAGCTTGAGAAAGCCTTGTCCGTCCTTACGTGACAAGGTTTTCTTTTTATGCCGCGTCGTTATAACGTTGCTGTTTTGCTTGCTCGATGACATTCAAAAGATCCGATTGTAACCAACGGGACAAAAAACCAAATTTTAAAGGTTTTGGGAGAGAGCCATTGGTTACATGACGGCGGAATGTTGAAACACTCATATGAAGCAATTTTGCACTTTCACGGTCTGTTAAAAGAATATCATTTTCTGTCATATTAAAATCCTTTCACTATAAAAATGGTAACAAATCATAACTATTTATTAACCACATTTTGGTTCATTTAGAAAGATGTTTTATTCATAGAAAACAATATTTTATCATATAATTTGTGATGTGATAATTTATGACTCTTATTGAGAAAGAATGAGAGAGAAGAGAGAGAAAGTTATCCACAGATCATGGGGTTATTCACCCCATATCTTAAGATTGACCCGTGACATAAGCCGCCCATTTCTCCATATAGACACGGCGCTGTTCTAGATAGTCAGTACGACGATAGGCACGCTCTACTTGTCCTCCTACTGTATGACTTAGAATAGTTTCAGCGACCTCATAGGGGGCATCGGTTGTTTCTGCTAGCCAATCGCGTAAACTAGAGCGAAAACCATGCGGGCAGGATTCAAGTTTATTGTCTCTCATATATTGAGCCATACACTTCTCAGCGAGGGGACCGCGACCTTTAGCAGAAAAAAAGA
>NZ_JBHIOR010000045.1:0-3531 GCF_042195605.1 Bartonella sp. AP88HLJMH
TGCGCAACACTTTTGGGCAGCCCATCATCTACACGCGAAAAGACAACCAGCAATCTTTTCGTATCACAGCGATTTACGGCATTAAACATTCGGAATCGGACGCCGGTGGCAGAATCTCTACCACAATTGCAAGAAAGGAACTTGATCTTTGTATCAATGATATCGGGGGAATACCACCAAAACCTCAAGATAGTATTGTGGTCCTCTCTCCTGAAAACAACAAAGCCCCCTCTTCTCAAGAGCACTTCATTGTGATAGATGTCCAAGCTTCAGAATCCGGTATGTATAAGCTTATCTTGCGGGAGAAAAAACAATGAGGAACCTTTGTCTTGTGTGTTTCAAAATCAATAAGGCTGCCCAAGAACCCGGATTACTGCTGCAAACCTTGGATTTGGAATAGCACTAAATCGGTAATTCCATGGTGCGCCGGTACGGTGACTGATGTGACATCCTTGGTATGTTATAGTTACTGATGCAATCCTTGCCCAAGTAGTCCTTTCATTATCTTCAGGGCTTTCAAATACAATAGCTTGATTTGTTACTAAAAGACGTCCTAAAATTGGAGTATTTTCGCCAATATCAAAGGTAACGCGTTCTTGAACTCCCAACAGTTTTTCATTTTGTACTAAACGATAATCATATTCACTTGCGTCAAGTTCTTGAAACATTTCACATGCTTCCTCAAAATTAGAGGGAGGAATATCTGATTGCCACAGAGCAACTTCTTGCTCAAAGCTTTTTTCCTTTTTTGTCTCACGATAGGCAATAATAACAAAAATTAAAACAATAAAAATGGGTACTAATAACCATGGCGTAATAGTTACTGTTACCACAATGCCTCCAATCAGTAGAGCACAAAGAAGAACGATCTGTACCCTCTTTTCTAACCGTTTTTTTTCAAGTTCCGGCGACATTTTATTAACAACTGATAAATCAGAAGAAGGATGGATATGCGGGGGAGGCATTAAAACCTGCTCTGAAACTTTTTCTTTAAAACGTTTGTTGCGTTTATCTTGCCAATGAACAAAAATAGACAATGCAATAAATGCAAAGAAAATTAACCTGAACCATCCCCAAAAACCTAGACCATCATTTTCGTCTGACTTTTTATCTTGAACATGGATACTTTGCTTATCAGTATTCTCAGGTAGTGCCTTTGTCACGCTTTCATTTTGAGTAGCAACATCTATTAATAAAGTCGAGGAGGAGGAAAAAATTTCATTATTGTACGCAACTTGACCTGGTTTGATTTTGTGAAAAAAAAACGCACCTAATATTGCAGAGCCGAGAAATAATAAGACTCCAATGCCAAGGGTTTTCAATCCATTTTTGCACCATTTTTTTATACACACTAAAACAAGTCCGACAACCATCACCGGTAACGACAACAAACATACGATCATCGCAATTGTATCAAGTATGTCGAGCATTATTGTCCCCTCCACTATAAATAAAAAACTAAGCTGGAAAATCTAAAGTGAGTCGACAAATAAAGTAAATATGTGCTTATGATTTTTAGAAAAAAGTGATATTATTATAGGAGTATGAATAATCGAAACAGGAACCTAACGAACACCTTAAATACTAAGCAGATAAGCTACCGAGATAGTTTATTTTCGCACATTAAAGGCTTTGACTCATTGTATGTTACTCGCATATAGTGATTTTGTGGGGTGTGGTTATGCTATAACACACCTTCATAGGAAAGCATAACGACGGACTTACTACCGTGTTTTTCAGTGCTCGGCACTTTCTAATTAAAGAGTCAATGAAAAACGTCTAAGTAGTAAGGAGTTCACCATGAATACTCTATAGAAATTAAAGAACAAACTATTGGCCAAGTAAACAGTTCAAACTGTTAACGCACGTGAATTATATTGCGTTTTTGGAAATAAAGTCTGAATTTAGAAAACGGTGGAAAAGAAAAAGAATACCACATTACATTAGACATGGCTAAACATCTTTCGATTATAGAGCGTAATGACAAAGGGCATGAGGCACGTCAATACTTTAACAAATGTGAACGGCTTTTGAAACAAGTAACAACATCACAAGTTGACTACTCTAAACCCGAGGCATTGCTTGGTGTTTTGAATCATCTACAAAGCCAAATCGAGCAAAAGGATAACACCATTGCTGAATTAGCACCAAAAGCAGAGGCTTTGGAAGGTCTAAAACGCTCTGATGGTTTATTCGGTCTTATTGAAGCAGCAAAGATGTTGGAAGTACGACCAAAGGATTTGACCGATTATTTGCGTAAACATGATTGGGTGTATCGACGGGCTCCAGGGGCGCCTTTGTTACCTTATCAGGATAAGATCAAGAAAGGATTCATGGATTGTCCCGCTATTACCATTCAAAGACCGGATGGTACAGAAAAGGTGCTCCCTTCAACGAAAATCACATCTAGAGGATTGGCATGTTTGAGAGAACAAATCTTTGGGGGTGTGCAATGAAAATAGATACCAACTTCTTATGCGATTTGTGGATGGCATTATCTCAATTTTCTAATGATGAAAATGTGAGCGACAAAGATTGTAGTGCTCTGGTTCAAACTATGAATGCAATAGAAAATGTTCTAGTTTTAAAGCTTCAAGATGACGTGCCCAATATTACAAAAATCTTGGCAATTTTGACAGATTTTGGAGCTTCAGAACTTCCACATCGTATGGATTCTTTGTTGCGAACTTATGAACCAAATTTAGACAACCCCATTAAAAAGGTTGCTTAATTAAAAACACAACTCCCCTCCCTATCGTTAAAGGTGGGGAGTGGTTAAACCCTACATTCAAATTTATTGATTTTGGCAAATTCGTCTGCTTTTTCAGTTTGTAATATACTAACGTCATAAGCAGCTTGCATGTTAAGCCAAAATTCAGCAGTAGTATCAAAAAAATAGGCTAATCTGAGAGCTGTATCGGGAGTCACTGGACTATTTTCAGCAACAATACGTTCTATTCTCGTGCGTGGAACATTTAATGCTTTTGCAAGAGCATAAGCAGAGAGAGCATATTCTTTTAAATATTCCTCTCGTAAAATTTCTCCGGGATGAATAGCAATATAATTTTTCATCTCGACCTCCTACAGATCAATGATAATCTACGATTTCAACTTCATAGGCGCCATTAGAGCGCCATTCAAAACAAATACGAAACTGGTCATTAATACGGATAGAATATTGACCTTTACGCTCTCCTTTCAATGCTTCTAGACGATTTCCCGGAGGACTGCGCAAATCTTTGAGATCAACTGCTTTATCGAGCATAAACAATTTTCTTTGGGCTATACGCACTAGAGTGGTGGGAAAGCCTCTGGACGGATTGCCTTCTAAAAGATCTTTACACCGCTTATCCGCAAAAGATTCAATCACCAAATCACCTTTATTCGTTCTTTTACGTATCATAACACGATACCAATATAAAGAAAAGGATAAATGTTAAATAACAGGAGCTCCCATGCATCCGAGAGAAACGATAAGGGAAAGCTTTGTTGCTTTGATAAAGGCAGCAAAGACGGCAGCTGGTGACAATG
>NZ_JBHIOR010000046.1:0-3413 GCF_042195605.1 Bartonella sp. AP88HLJMH
TAATGGTAGTCAGATCAACACAATTTCTCAGAATGTAGCTAAATTCCTTGGTGGCGATGCAAAATTTGTTGAGGGTATGTTTACAGGACCAACCTACAAGTTATCCAAGGTTGATACAGCTGGTAATATAACAAATAGCTCTTTTGATAATGTTGGTAGTGCATTTACTGGTCTTGATGAGAATATCAAGAATGTGAATCAGCGTATTAAGGAAGTCTCGGAAGGAGTTGCACAAGATTCTTTATCATGGAGCGAGGGTGAAAAATCCTTTGTAGCCTTGCATGGAGGAAAAGACGGTGCAAAGACAAATAGCAAGATTAAGTTCCTTGCGGCAGGAGATATTACGAAAGAATCTACAGATGCAGTAAATGGCTCCCAACTTTATTCCTTAGGAAAAGATCTTGCATCGTACTTAAACGGTGATGCTAAGTATGAGAAAGATCAATGGTTGTTGCCTAGATTTAAAGTTACACACCTTAAAGAAGATGGCACATCAGAAGAAGCTGAGTACGATAGTGTTTCAGAAGCTCTTTCAGGTGTTGGTAATTCTTTCACGAATGTGGTTAAAGACTTTAATGACAAAGTCACGAATATCACAGAATCTGTCCAAGGCGATGCACTGTTGTGGAATAAGGACGCAGAGGCATTTGTAGCCAAGCATGGGTACAAGGAAAGCAAGACGAACAGCAAGATAACGTCGCTTGCAAATGGGGATATCACTAAAGACTCAAGCGATGCTGTAGCAGGAAATCAGCTATATGCTCTAGGTAACAGTGTTGCGCAGTCTTTAGGTGGTGATGCTAGTTATGCAGGTGGCGCTTGGACGGCTCCAAGTTTCAAAGTTAAGATCGTTAATGAGGATGGTACTAAAGTTGAAGAGAAGAAGTATGATACTGTATCGGAAGCATTTGCTAGTGTAGGAACATCTTTTGAGAATCTTCAAAAAGAGTTTACTCAAAACAACACGGAGGTTACTGAAAATATTAAACAGAATGCGTTTTTGTGGAGTGATTCTGAAAAGGCGTTTGTAGCAACACATGGAGAGGGTGATGAGAAAGGCAACAGTAAAATTAAGTTTCTTTCCAATGGAGAGGTTTCTGCAAGCTCAAGTGAAGCGGTCAATGGTTCTCAGCTTTTTGCGACTAATCAAAATGTAAGCAGTGTATCTAACAATCTTGAAACAACAGCTACGAATATAGCTAAATCCTTTGGTGGTGGCGCTGAATATAAAGAAGGTCATTGGAGTGCACCAAGCTTCAAAGTTAAGATCGTCAAAGAAGATGGCAGTGCTGTTGAAGAGCAAAGTTATGATGATGTTGCCAAAGCGTTTACTGGTGTAGGGGCTTCATTCACGAATATTCACAAAGAGCTTAAGAATGAGATTAATAAAGTTGTAGGAGATAGTCTTGTTAAGTTTGATGACACGACAAAGGTAATCAAGCTTGGTGGTGAAAAAGAAGGTGCGAGCATCAGTATTGTGGATAAGGAAAGCCAAGATAGAATACTTTCAGGTGTTAAGACAGCGACAAGGGATAATGAAGCAGTTAACAAAGGTCAGCTTGATAAAAGTCTGAAGGAGCTTTCTAACAATCTTCAGTCTGATGAATCGGCTGTTGTTCACTATGATAAACAAGGTGATGATAATAGCAGCACTAATTATGCGAGTGTGACTTTGGGTAAAGGTAAGGGTTCTACACCTGTAGGTTTGCATAATATTGCCGAAGGTCAGATTAGTGAGAATTCGCATGATGCGGTTAATGGCGGTCAGATTTCTAAGGTTTCTCAGGATATTGCGAAATACTTAGGTGGAGGTACAAGCTTTAAAGATGGTACTTTCACGGGTCCAACCTATAAATTATCCAGTGTTGATGCAAAAGGCGAGGTAGTAGAAAAATCCTATGGTGATGTTGGTTTAGCCATTGAAGGTATTGATACGAATTTCAAGAATGTGAATAATAACCTAACGAATAAGTTTAATGAACTTACTGAAAACATCACGAATATTACTCAGGAAGTTCAAGGAGATGCGCTGTTGTGGAATAAGGACGCAGAGGCGTTTGTAGCGACGCATGGAGAGAAGGAAAGCAAGAGTAAGATTACATTTCTTTCCAATGGAGAGGTTTCTGCAAGCTCAAGTGATGCGGTCAATGGTTCTCAGCTTTTTGCGACCAATCAAAATGTAAGCAGTGTATCTAACAATCTTGAAACAACAGCTACGAATATAGCTAAATCCTTTGGCGGTGGCGCTGAATATAAAGAAGGTCAATGGAATGCTCCAAGCTTTAAAGTTAAGATCGTCAAAGAAGATGGCAGTGCTGTTGAAGAGCAAAGTTATGATGATGTTGCTAAAGCATTTGCTGGTGTAGGGAATTCATTCACGAATATTCACAAAGAGCTTAAGGATGAGATTAACCAAGTTGTGGGAGATAGTCTTGTTAAACAAGATGAAAAGACACATGCTATTAGTGTAGGGGGTGAAAAGCGTGGTACAGAAGTTAAGCTTTCGAATATTGATGGTGCCGCACGGACTCTTTCCGGTGTGAAATCAGGAACGCTTTCGGAAGCATCGAGTGAGGCGGTCAATGGTTCTCAGCTTTTTGATACGAATAAGACTGTTGCAACTTATTTAGGTGGTGGCGCTGAATATAAGGAAGGTCAATGGAGTGCTCCAAGTTTCAAAGTTAAGATCGTCAAAGAAGATGGCAGTGCCGTTGAAGAGCAGAGCTATGATGATGTTGCGTCTGCCTTTGCTGGTGTTGGTGATTCATTCATGAATATTCATAAAGAGCTTCAGAATGAGATTAATAAAGTTGTAGGAGATAGTCTTGTTAAGCAGGATGATGCTACGAAGGTAATCAAGATAGGTGATGAAAAAGAGGGTAGTGCAATCACAATTTCAAACATGAATGGTGATGCACGTAGTCTCTCTGGCGTGAAAGCTGGAACACTTTCTGAAGGCTCGACGGAAGCCGTGAATGGTTCTCAGCTTTATTCCTTGAATCAGACGCTGGCGACTTATTTTGGTGGTGGAGCTCACTATGAAGATGGTCAATGGGTAGCACCTACTTTCAAAGTTACGACATTTAATGATGATGGTAGACCAGAAGAGCATAGCTACCCTAATATTGCGGAAGCGTTTGTTGGTGTAAGCAATTCATTTACAAAGCTTCATAATGAGATTTCAGACAATATTGAGCAGAATGCGTTGTTGTGGAGTGATGAAGACAGTGCGTTTGTAGCGCTTCATGGGAAGGGAGATAAAAGAAGTAAGAGCAAACTGAAGTCAGTTTTAGATGGCGATATTTCTGAAGGTTCAACAGAGGCGATTACGGGCAATCAGCTTTATTCCTTGCATCAGACGCTAGCGATGTATTTAGGAGGAGGAGCTAGCTATGAAGGTGGCGAATGGAGGG
>NZ_JBHIOR010000047.1:0-3064 GCF_042195605.1 Bartonella sp. AP88HLJMH
TCTAATCCCGAAAAATTCTATTATGTAACTGAAATGAAATTCGCAAAAATTAAGAATAGTAAGGAAAAGGATAAATCAACTGTTATTTATAACAGCAATATCACAATAACAGATATCCCTCTTGAAGCTTATGAGTATATCGTCAATGGCAAGCCTGCTCTTGAATGGGTTATGGGGCGTCAATGCGTTAAGACTGATAAAAAGAGTGGTATTGTGAATGATGCTAATCGCTATGCTGTTGAAACCGTTGGCAACCCTGCCTACCCTCTAGAGTTATTTCAGAGGGTTATTACCGTAAGTTTAGAAACCATGAAAATCGTTAAGAACTTACCAAATTTGGTATTAAGAGAAACTGAATAACTTAAAAGCATGCTCACATAATGGGCATGCTAATCTTATTAAAGCCGCTTATGTATTAGTTTAAATAAAAGTTTATTTTATCATCTGTTATGAGATAACTAAGATAGGAAAGAATTACGTTATCAGAAATCCTTTAATGGACTTTTGTAAATTTTGTAAACGTATCATCTTGTGAATTGATTACCTATAATCTTTAAAAGGAGTGTTTATATGCGTTATTCTAAAAAGAAATCATTTGCACTTTTAGATACTCTTATTTGGATTGCCTTTAAGAGATTATACCGTATTTAAAATGATAGCTTTATCCTTTTCAAAAGCTTTGTTTAAACAGAGTTATGTATATTCATTTTCTTATATTACTTATAGGTTTTGAAGGTTTCTCAAACCCTCAAAATACCTTCAAAACCCCTTTTTATATATATTACAGATTGTATTTATGTGTTGTGTGTAATATTGGTTGTTTCTTTGAAACATTAACATATTGAAATATAATAACTTTTATTTTTTGATTGAAAAATAATATATAAAGGGGCGTAAAAGGAACCCTCAAAATACTCAAAATCTTCAAAACTCATAGCTATAATGATCTTGATAGCACTTCTTATGAGTTACAAACTATCTTTTGAAAAGGCTTTAAAGGAGCATATGCTTTTCATAAAGCACGTTTTAATCACTCACTAAAATAATCTATTTTGTCAGTTCAATTTACTGACACATAACTGACAAATATATATTATGAATTGAATTTATGGGTTGTATTTTAATAAAGGTTGCATCATTAAAATTATAACCTATTGAAATATAATGTTTTTAATTTTTACTCATTTTAAAAAATAATATAGGCTTTAAAAGAACTGACAACACTGACAAGACTGACACGGTCTATTAAAAGGGATTTTACTGATCTCTATAATTATCAGTTTCTATTGAGATGTTTTCATAACGGTTTATAAATAACGATTATCCTATTTATCATTTCTCTTATGAAACTGAAAAATGATGCCATGACTATAAAGAATATAACAGCTATAAAGCACGCGTGAAAAAAGCAGGCTTTCATAATCACATGCAAATGAACACATTGGTTATAAGAGCGCGGCTTTATTAAGGTTGTTTACATTAGAGACCTTTATAAACAAAATTCACAAAAAAATTTAAATTCATTTAGTAAAAAAACAGATAGGTTATAAAGATAAAAATACGCATTATGAGAGCGTTTCTAAAATATTATAAATGTATAGATTCAGAAAATACGCAATCGTTTCACAAAGCCCGTAATATAGCTTTAAAAGCACATAAATATAAAAGAAGCAATTAATAAGCATAAGATATTATCAATATACAACGTATTTAAAAAATAAGAAAAAATATCAAAAAAGATAAAATATTATTTGACAATAAATACGTATTTTGTTATATAAATATTCAAGTGATTGAAAACACTAAACATACAGTGGATAAACAGCCAAAATTGTTTACTTCCTCTATAAAATTCGATTATTGCAACACTCTATAAGTGTATGTATTTATGTCGGGTGTAGCTGTGCCATACAATACCCTTTATGGGAAAAGCATAGCAACGGACTGTATGCCGTGTTTTCAGCGCCCGGCGCCTTTATAGCGCGTCAATTGAAAACTTTTAAAAACATACAGGTTTAAATATGACAAATATCTCAAAAAACACCCCCGTTATCTCTTCCATTTCAAATGAAACTGCGTCTGTTAATAAACAAGAGCCTGCAAAAAAATACGAATTTATTGATGATTGTGAATATATCGATGGTCATTTCTTAACTCGAATTAGAGCCTTAAGAGATTTTGATGATGTCAAAAAAGGCGATTTAGGGGGGTATATTGAAAAGGAAGATAATCTATCTCATGAGGGTAATTGCTGGGTGTATAATAAAGCTCGGGTCTTTCAAAATGCACGCGTCTTTGGAAATGCTAAAGTAAAAAGCTTTTTTGTTGATGTCTATGGTAATGCTCAAATTTATGGGAATGCTATTTTTGAAGGTATGACATTAAAGGACAATGCAAAGCTGTCTGGTAATGCGCATGCTAACAACGCCGTTGTAATTGAAGGCAATGCACAAATTTATGATAACGCCCGTGTCACTGATCATGCTCATATTTCCGATAATGCTGTCATTTGTGATGATGCCCATGTCGGAGGCAATGCAAAAATAAGTGGCTCTGCTTATATTTGTGATGACGCGCGTGTTTTCGATGATGCCGTTATTTGTGATGCTCTTATCTCTGGTTCTTCATATATTCATAGCAATGCCTCTTTAACAGCTAATGAAGATATCTGTGATGATGCATATCCTGAGTTTGGTAGCGAAGATGATTATTATCGTCATGAGTATTATGCTGATTTTGAAGGGTATTATGACGATGATAATGACAGCGAATATGAAAGTGATGCTGCGTAAATGACACGCGCGGGCGCGGCGGGGGCGCCCCCCTTTAAACATTTCATTCTAAAATTCAAATCTTTTTATAAAGGAATTGTGCTCATGCAAAAGAAGTTTGCACTCACAAATGAAACGCGTGTAATTAATAATCATACCCTTTATCGCATTAAAGCATTAAAAGACTTTGCTGATGTTAAAGCAGGTACTTTAGGGGGCTTTATTGAAAAGGAAGATAACCTTTCTCATGATGGCAATTGCTGGGTTTATGATAATGCTTGTGTTGTAAAATC
>NZ_JBHIOR010000048.1:0-3055 GCF_042195605.1 Bartonella sp. AP88HLJMH
ACCCTTTGAGAACATCTTTAAAACTCTTTGAGAAAAAATAAATTGGTACAAAACCTAGTGGCAAAATATACAAAACCCGCTGGCAAGCTACACCGAACCTTTATTTACGAATCCCGCACCTTGAAAAAACACACATGAAATCAATAAGTTATAGCACCATAAAAGTGCTGTGGCGGAGGGGGTGGGATTCGAACCCACGGTACAGTCTCCTGCACGCCGGTTTTCAAGACCGGTGCCTTAAACCGCTCGGCCACCCCTCCAAACTAGATATGCTTTTTGACAAATTTCTTGTAAAAGGTCAATCATTTTAATACGCATTTTAAAGCGTTCTTTGTAAAACTATTTAAGTTTCAATTAAAATAATTCTTCATAAGTTAATTCTTTGAGTGTGTTATCTAAGAGTTTCATTTTTAAACATGATAGTTTTTTCTGAAAAAATGAAAGGTAATTATGATATTTATCATTTTTTTCCTGTTTAAAAATTTTTTACAAAGCAATATTTTTTTAAGTTCTAACAATCGTTTTCGTAATAATAAGAAATGTTTAGTTGAAAATGTTTGATAAATTATATTAAATTCCGGTCGTGTATTTTTGAATTATTTTACCTTTCCAGATATTTATTTTATTTAGATCGTTCATATTGGCGAAAAGAAAATGTTATTACTCTGACAGTTTATGAGAGATAAATTTGTAAGAATGACATATATATTCAAGGAAAGTTTTTATTGAGTTTAAATTAAGTACAATTCAATAAGAAAGCTCTTTAAAAGATTTTAATTTTTTAAATAAAAATATTCAGATATTTAGTGCATCTAAAAAGTACCTTGGAGGGAATGGCTGATTTGCGCTATTTGAATAAAATTTTATGTAAGATTTGCATCGATAGTTTAAAATCTCTTCTAGATATGACTGGAAATTAGGTATATTTGTAATGCTTTTTCTGTGGGATAAGCAAAAAGTTAATTTGAATGGAAGAAAAAATTATTGAGCAATACCCTTAGATCAATAGATAGTTTGTGAAGGTATTACATAGTTTTTCAAGAATAGAACTTAAAAACGCTAAATTATGCAGAGTCAGAAAGCGTAAACTTTAAAAGACAAAGTTTTAAAAGCCGATTCATTCACAAGTATGTGTAAAATAAAATATTTATGTCTAATATGAGAGAATAGGTGAATCTTGATTTTATTGATTTTTTTGCCTCTATCCCTCATCTTTTTGAAGCTTTTTTATGGCTTCAAGAGCGAGTTTTTTACGGTCTGCGCTCTTTGTGTAAAGAGATGCCATAGCATCATTTGTCCAGCCAAAAATTGCTTTGAGTTGTGATACTGTTGCACCAGAATTAGCTGCGCGTGTTGCTGCTAATTTTCTTAAGCCATGTGCTGATTTTTTGATTCCCGCTACGTTACAAGCCTCACGAAAAAGGTTGCCAAAACTTTCTTTAACTAGTTTTTTACCTTCTTTACCACAAATGAATGTTTCTTCTCCAATCACACACCTTCGTAAGGATGAGTTCTTTTTGTTTTTTTGTAGCTTTAGTGTAGCTATGCCAATTAGAGCTGTTAAAGTATTGTTTAAGCAGCCATGCAAATAACCCTTCAACAAGTTTACCGGTTTTTGATTTAGGAAGTATAAGCTCTTGTAACTCGGCAAGTGCGCTTTTGTAGTTATCAACAAACTCTTGCTTTCCATAGGTTCTGCGGATTCTAATGCGTTTGCCGTGACCAATACGTACATACCATACAATTTTGCCATGTTGAGTAATTTGTTTAACGAGATGAGGAGGACGTGGTTTAGGCATGGTATTTTACATCTTAGAGAGTGCGGTTTCGTAATATTCATTCTTTGACAAATCTAAAAGTTTGTCTGGGTGGCTAACTGAATTTGGTATTGGAATATCTGCTTTAAGATAGATAAGCAGTTCACCGGTAGGTTTGATTTCTATGAGTTCGCAACCTTGTTTTTTAGCTTCTCTTAAAGCGCGTGCAATGGCTGGTTGCGTTATAGCAGCTGGACGAGGCGCCATATCTTTTCTCCTTACATTGAGATGCAATTCACGTGTGGCGTGAATCACGCTTGTGTTGTAAGTTGTTATGAAAGGGTGGGGGTGCTCGTAGATATGCGGGGAACAAAACACCCCATAAGGTTAAGCAGCTTTTGTTGAGAGTTGTTGTATCTCTCGTTCTATCTCTGCTAAAAAGGCTTCAACAACTTGATTGATCTGTTCAATTTGTTGATCATCACGGAAAAAACGGAAGAAGTCACCATCGCATTCCAAAAACCAGAGGGGTTTGATTCAATGAAAATGCGATTTTGTATCATACAACAAGTGTAGCAAATGAGTTGAGGGTAGAAATGTGGGCCGTTTCCTATGAGGAAGTTGAATGTTCAGGAAACATATGTGATTTTCACTTTAAAAATTCTTTGCCCAACAAAGAGGCAACTTATGGTAAGATAACTTTAGAAGATGGGATAGTATACAAGGCATTTACTTGGAATGAAGAGAGTGAAAGTTCGCTTTTTTCAAGGGTACCGATGGAATAATTTATCTCACATGATACAGAAAACTGTCACGCAAGAATTTTCGCCTACTCGTCAAGGAATGATACAGTCTCACGGCAATCTCATCATTAACGCTGATACCATTGATAACCATTATAGCTCTATAGAAGCGGGGGGAAATGCCGATATCCAAGCCAAGACGCTGACCAATTTAGGTGCAACGGCTTATAAAAAAACCTATATGGGTTGTAATGCCAATACCCAGGATGGTTATTGTTATGGCTATAAAGCTGATGGAAGCCGCGATGTTTCTTTAGATATAGCCAATGGCAAGGATCGCCAAACTGGTTCAGAAGCTCTTGATGCAGCTCCTGGTCTTGTCCAAGCGGGCGGCACTTTAAATCTGGTGGTCGATCAACTCAATAACACGGCAGCGGAAGGTTCGATTACAGGGGATGCGCATTTTAAAGCACAAGCAGTTGAAGGCAATCCACTGGAGTCCTTAAGTGGTTTAACCGGGGTTGATGCTCTCTTTACACCAAAAGTGGATCTCAA
>NZ_JBHIOR010000049.1:0-1488 GCF_042195605.1 Bartonella sp. AP88HLJMH
CCCAAGACGTGGTCAAAAAGACTTTTGCCATTACCCTCTGCCTAAAGGACGTAAATCCACATTAAATCCTGTGATTTGGTTCCAATGAATGCCTTCAGGAATGCGCAATTTAAAGCGGTGATAACGATTGCGCGAACGACCATGATAAGCACCCGTGACATATGAACATGCCCTCTCTTGGTGCCATGTAATCGGTGTCTGATTATTGCGAAGCCGACGCTCTCCTATGCTTAAAAGACCTTCCGTCGTATCAACTTCAGCAAACATCTTCGTGATAAAGTTAAAACTTCCATCTGGTGCTCCCAATTCTTGCGAAACAACCGTTGCTTCCATCGGCGCACCTGTAAACATAACAAGCCGATTTTGGTCATCAAAAGCACCAAGCATGGGTGCGCCACTTTGCCAACGAGGGCTGTCTAAAGAAGCCGGTAATGTCTCAAGATTGATCGAGATCTCATCTAACTGTTCTAAAGTATAACCTGTCGTAAATACTGGAAACAACGTGAAAGGTTTTCCCTGTAGCGTCGACCATTTCTGCAATCCCCAATCATAGACAAAGGTCGTTTGCTCGTTATTACCTCTTTTTAAGGACCAGTAAATCCGGTTATCAATGGGATCTATAACCCCTTGCATCTCATCAAGAGCAAACTTATCAAAGGTTTTAAAAACCGTTCTATCAACCTTCTCAAAGCCTATCGGCAAAAGTTGACCATCAGCACTGATCTGATAAAAACCACCATCACTCGCAAAAAAAGCATCACTCCCTCGACATGCTATAGAGGCTGCACTGCGCGCTCCGCGCTTGTCTTGGATCTTTTGAAAACTGTATACAAGTTCAGCCCCTGGAGTAAATAAACCAGCGTAAATAGCAGAACGCATAAAAATAAGGGGATTGGTGGATTCCGTCGCCCCTTGCACATATTCTCCATCTGGAAAATCTATATGATCACATTTTTTTTTACCTATTTCCCATAAATTTACATCGTTCAAACCTGACCAATGAATGCGACTGGGATTATCTGTCAATTGCATCAAACAAACAAAAGGTCCCCAAACTTTGACCAATCCTGCTTTCGGTGGATTTCCTTCTAAATCTTCAAACCGTTCAGAACTAAGGACCTTGAAAACTTGCGGCTTATCATTTTTATTCACCGCAATAACCATGTTTTTAAAAAGAGCAAACGACCATTTATTCTCTTCATTTGCTTGATAGGTCACACCACTTTGACTTATGTCTTTCCAACCCTGCGTTTGACTATCATAACTGTAAAGCTTTTTGGCTCCTCCTACGATTATCTTAACACCATTGCCACTTCTAAACGCTATGCACCCCAAAGGCTTTTCTTCCAAAGCATGAGACACAACCATTGCACTAGGCATGGGTATGTAACCGCCATCTGCTGGTAAAACATTCACAAGCGTATCCGTAAAGCTACCGTTGACGACCGAAACATCTGGTCTGTAATCAGCGATTGGAAAATAAACCAT
>NZ_JBHIOR010000049.1:1588-3000 GCF_042195605.1 Bartonella sp. AP88HLJMH
ACACTCTCTATCTCTGATAAACGCAATGGAGAGAGAATGAGTTGAATCTGATAGGCTTTATCCGGCGTGGGATAAAGATGTAATTTCCTATCAAAATAACTGTAACAAACCGGCGTTCCTTGCTGCTCTGATGATAACAAAGGCTCTAAAGAAACATAGTCCTTACACTCCAAGGCAAACTTATGATGTTGATCAGAACTTAGATAAACGTTTTTGATTTTAACAGCACTTTCGATATGGCGGGTAGCGCTTGCATCATAAACACCTTGTCCCGCCCGTGTCTCAAACACCACATCACGGCTTTCGTTAAAGTAAAAGGTCTCCCGTTCACAAAAACGAATAGCTGCAAAAATGCTTTCTTGGATTTGTTGAACATACTCATCGGCTATGTCATCAATCTCATCTTGAATAACCGACACTAAGTGCGAAAGTGTTCTCTTATGACGATAAACATCTCGCTTTACTGGTATCGGTCCTCCGGTTTTAACCCGAATATAATGACGTGTCATCAAAATACCTCTCAGTGATTAGTCACAAATTCAACGACTATACTTGCTTGACCAGCTTGTACTGTTTTGTCCGCTTTAGCATAGAGAGTGACCTCTTCATCATAAGGGACAAATTCCTTCTGATTGGTGGGCTTAACCTCTTTTACTGCCTGTTGTTTGATTTCCGCTTCACCAAACTCAGTCCCTCCAGCAGTGCTGCCTATTTTGACCTTTGTGTCCGAAAATGCTGTCTTAACAAACACTTTAATTGAAGTAATCAAAGCACCACGAGGTAGCGTACCTATTCTCATAGCGTTTTCTTTATCTTCATAGCTAAAATTAAGCCGCAAAAAGCTTACCTGCTGGGTATGAAGATTTCTCCCTTGCAAGGGCTGTGGTAAATAATCTGCCATGTCTTATCCCCTCAATGATTTGTTACGAATTGCACAACCACAACACACTCACCAGCCGCAGTTGTTTTATCCCGTGTTGCATAAAGGGTCATCTCCTTATCATCTGCAACAAAAGACTTTTGATCTGTTGGCGTAAAATCTTGCGTGCCTTGGGCTTTGATGTCTTTTTCACTGAACTCATTGCCTCCATAGGTGCTGCCTATCTTTAATTTTGCCTCAGAAAACGCGGTCTTGACAAAAGCCTTCATCGAAGTGATCAAAGCGCCACGAGGTAATATCCCTATTTTCGTTGTGAGATGCTTATCTTTATGCGAGATATTCAAACGTAAGAAACTCACCTGTTGGGTGTGAAGATTTCTCCCCTGTAGTGGAGGTGGTAATTGATCTGCCATGTCTTGCTTCCTCCCTATGATTAATTATCAGGTTCACCACTGTAGGTGGGGATAACAATCGTTCCAAAATCTTGCGCTGCTTGAGAGCTATTTGGAAATTTGAAACGGGTTTTCTTCAT
>NZ_JBHIOR010000050.1:0-2990 GCF_042195605.1 Bartonella sp. AP88HLJMH
GGTGGCTCTGGAGGAGTCGGCAAAGGTTCCTATAGTTCGGGAAAAGCAGGGCGTGGTTTTGGGGGCGGAGGTGCTGGTGCTCATGCCGATTCTTCTCCAAGTGGTGCTGGAGCAGATGGTGCTGTCCTCATAAGATTATGGAAAGAATAAATGGATGCACAAGTAACCAAGATATGACAGAAGTCAAATGGATAGCTGTTCTATAAGCAGGTTTATATGTTTTTAAGTCCTTTTATCGCTCTTTAAAAGCCCTTTGAAAGGGCTTTTTTTGACTGACAGTGTCAGGCTTATGGAGCATGATGATGGTTGTTATAGTCTCTTCATTGATTTGGAGAGCAAGATGGCAACAGAATTTAAACTTCGTATTCACTTTATTAAGAAAGGATACAGTTATGGATGACATTCCTGCACAAAGAGATAAAAACCGCTGTCCTACTCATCCAGGAGAAGTTTTAGCAGATATTATTCCTGAGACAGGCAAAACAAAATCAGAAATTGCGCATATGCTTGGTATATCACGCCAACATCTTTATGATATTCTAAATGCCGAAAAGCCTATATCTCCTTCTCTTTCGGCTTGTCTTGGCAAAATGTTTGGGAATGGAGCAGCAATATGGTTACGTATGCAAGCCAATTATGATGCGTGGCATGCTGAACGTGAAACAGATGTGAGCAAAGTTCCAACACTCCACGCTGTTTGACTTTGTGACTCAATCTCTAGAGACTTTTCCAAGTGGTTTTATTGCTTTAACTTCTTTAATTTTAAGTGCAATTTTACGCACGAAAGCGAGGCTAAAACGCCCTTGTGGTTTTAAATCTTCAAAGTCAAACAAAGATTCGCAAGGAACAACATTAAATTCATCAACACGCACCCAAGATTGCTTTTGCAACCCCGCACGTCTACATTCTATCTCAGGTACTTTTAAGCTATATTGTAAATTAATAGGCTCTTGAGAAGTGATAGGAAACAAAAAAAAATGGCTTTCAGTTTTAACCATAACACAGGAAGGACGCGCTTTGCGCCCCGAATGTTCACCTTTTTGCGCTTGTTCGTGCCATAAATAATAATATTGAACAACATCCCCTGCTTTAAACATGTTCATCACTATTCAAAATGTCATCTAAACCACGATCTAAATCGTCTAATATATTTTGAGGTGCATCTGCATAAACAAAAGATTGTGCGCCAGAACGCGCTTTTATTAATTCATGATATAAATCAACAGGAAGCATAATGATTTTTTCACGCCCTCGCTTTGTCAAAGCTACAGGTGTAGACATAGCCTCGTCTAAAATATCGCCTGCCCCGCGGTTTACATCTGTAAAACTATATTTTTTCATATGCACATCCTATCTTTAATGTATAATACGTATTATACGTACAATACGTATTATGTAAAGATATTTTACGGTATTAACCACCTCCCCGCCTAAAAGACGAGGAGATAAATCATGTTTTTAAATTAAGCAGCTTTCTTAACAGAATTTTTCAAACTCGGCTCGTAAGCTTTCAACAAAGGCTCCATAATAGAAGGAGGTTTTAAAGATCCAAAATTTGTAATCATTGCCAGAACTCTGAGTGCATTTGGTGATTCATCTTGAAGTTTTAAAATCAGAGCTTTTTCTATTGCATCCATGGTTTCAATCAGAGCATTAAAAGCCTTATCTTCGACATCATCACGATCAGAAAATTGAAACAAAGCCATCCATAAATCACATAAAAAGTCGATACTGGTATTCATTGCACACCTCCATGGATTTGTTCTCTCAAACATGCCAATCCTTTTGGTGTGATTTTTGTTGAAGGGAGCACCTTTTCTGTACCATCCGGTCTTTGAATGGTAATAGCGGGACAATCCATGAATCCTTTCTTTATCTTATCCTGATAAGGTAACAGCGGCGCCCCTGGAGCCCGTCGATACACCCAGTCATGTTTACGCAAATAATCCGTTAAGTCCTTTGGTCGTACTTCAAGCATCTTTGCTGCTTCGATAAGACCAAACAGACCATCAGAACGCTTTAAGCCTTCTAAAGCTTCTGCTTTTGGAGTCAATTCAGCAATAGTGTTATCCTTTTGCTCGATTTGACTTTGTAAGTGATTCAAAACACCAAGTAATGCTTCGGGTTTGGAATAATCAACTTGTGATGCAGCTATCTGTGGGGTTGCTACTTGTTTTAAAAGCCTTTCACATTTGATAAAGTATAAACGGGCTTCTCTACCTTTCTTATTATTCTCAAGCATAGAAAGTTCTTTAGCTACACTTAAAGTTAGATGATAATCTTTACGATTGTGACCACCCCTGCCTTTGCTCCCCAAAATCGGGGAGCAAACAAAGTCTTGATTTTCTAATAAATTATATTTGTTAATACGGTCTGTAATCCAAGTAGAGAAATCTTTTCCTATTTCCAAAAACGCATGTAATTCGCGCGCATTTACCGTTTGAACAGTTTCCTGATCAATTATTTGTTCCAATATTGGAATAAGAGTGTTCATGAGAACTCCTTATCGTTAAATGTTTTTGATTGACACTCGATAAAAGAGTGCCGGGTGCTCAAAAACACGGCGATAAGTCCGTCGTTATGCTTTCCCCCAAAGGGTATTGTATAGCGTAACCACACCCGACAAGCCATTTATATGCTATACGCATATAATGAGTCAAAGCTTTTAATCTGCGGAAAAAAGACTGTTTCGGCAATCCACCCGCTTATCGTCAAGGTGTTTTTGAGGCACCTGATTCGAAAATACACATTGTAGAAATAATGTCAATCTATTTTCGATAATTTTTTATCGTAATGCCAGTTTAACAAACACAGCAATTATTCTCTCATTTTTTCCCATTCATTTCATTCGCCAATATTTTAAAGGAGTATAAAATGGCAACAGGTTTTTTACACGGTGTTGAAGTTGACGAGGTTGACGACGGCACCCGACCCCTTCGCGCGGTACAATCGGCAGTTATCGGGATTGTTGGCACAGCACCCGATGCCGA
>NZ_JBHIOR010000051.1:0-2989 GCF_042195605.1 Bartonella sp. AP88HLJMH
TCATTCTCAAACCAGTAGATTTGCCTACAAAGTTTGGATTATAGCTCATGAAATCACACCATTTGCGTCCAGTGCATCCCATTTGGAATTGCACCTGTGCGATATATTCAGGCTTGATTTCGTCATAAATAAAAAAACGAAGATGAGTTGTTGATTGTGGACATTTGACTTCGATTAAACCGTCCTCTCCAATGAATCCATCAGGACTTGCCCCCGCCATTTCCATTTTTGGGTGTGGATAAACCCGCATCTTATGACATTGGTGTCATAAATGAATTCATATTCTCTCAAGGCATTCTCTTCATGTTCAATGCCCCATTGCATAGCAGGTGTTGTATAAGATTGGCTTATTTCCCCTATTAAGCGTTCTGTCATGAGTTTCGTTTTGTAATCTTCATATTTGCTTGTAGGCAAACCTTTTGCTGTCTTACTGAGTACGTTGTAAACATTTTAAGCAGTGACTTTACCTAAGCGCGCTTGAAACCATTCTGCTGTTCTTTGTTCCATCTCACACCGCCGTTCCCTGTTCGTGTGGCGTTTCTATATCGGCATCTTGTATAGGTGCATCTAATTGCTCTTGTTGTGCTTTATTCATTTGCTTTCGTTGCTTTTTTTTTCAAAGAAAACAAAGCGATTTGAGCTTGTTTATAAGACATATCTGTTAGATTTTTGGCTCCTACGAAAGAGATAAGCTTACTTTCTTCAGATTGTGTTTTTTTAATTAATTCTTTGATTTCATTCATCTGTTTAGGAGAGATACCCGCAAGAAGTGTTATTCCATCTGTATCGTCTTCTTTTCTTGCAACATTAAGAAGCATGCCTAAGAGATATCTCCGTGCGTAGGTGAGAGTAGAACCAACCGCTTGTATGTTATTTTTGCTCCCTGTAGCGTCAAAAGGAAATGTTCCTTCTGTTGATATTTCATTGCCCGATATATGCTTTAAAGTCATTTCTACAGTTATGTCATTTGAACTCTGGTCTTTGATACGAGAGAACAAGGCAAAGTGATGTTTTGCAAGAGGTTCTTTGATAGCATCAATATATTTATCAAGCGTTGTATAGAGGCTTTTAGTATGTGTATTAATGGCGTTTTGTTCGATATCTTTGTATTCCGTTTGCATAGCAGAAAGATCACGGACAAAGTTTTAGCGCTCTTGTCGTTTTATCTCTTGTTCTCGCAATTCAAGAAGACGCTTGAGACGATCCATATCGACATCATTTTCTAAAGCTCTTTCTAAAATAAGCTCCATAGCTGTAGGTTTGATTTCACAATCGTTCGTTTTTTTTACTAATTCCGTTTGTGTGGTACTTAGTTCACTCATCTTGATTTCCTCCTATTTGAGCGCAATTCCCCCGTGGCGTGAATCACGCTTGTGTTAAAATCTTTGTTTTTTTTTGCTAGAAACGGCTTATGTAGCTTATATCGCTTGCTGAATAGTCACTTTCGTAGATGATTGAATTGCGTCCACGAATTTCAAGATTACCAGAAATATTTACATTATCGAAAATATATACTCCATCTAGAATTTTCATATTTCCGGAAATGTGTGCTTTATCACTTATATAAGCATCTCCATAGACACGGGCATTGCCATAAACATGGCCCAAAACTCGAGCCTCACCATAAATTTGTGCATTGCCGTAAATTTGCGCATCATATTCAACATATGCTCCACCGCAAACTTTTGCATTTTCATAAACACGCGCCCTGCCTGTAATTTTTGCGCGTTCAAATACTTGTGCATTGCCGAAAATCTTAGCGTCACCATAAACTATAGCTTTATGCCAAACCCAACAATCGCCTTCATGCGATAGGTTGTCTTCTTTTTGTATATAGCCGCCTAAGTAACCTTTTTTAATATTTCTAAAATCTCTTAATGCACGTATGCGATAAAGTTTTTTACTTTTATCGGTTCTTGTATCATGAAATTCTTTTATTTCATCAGTGAGCTCGTATTTTTTCATCTGGTCTTTTCTCCAGTTGAGATTCTTTTATCGCCATCAATCCAGTCGTCCCAACATACACATGCATCACCGTAAATTTTTGCATGACCATAAATATGCGCATCACCGCAAACTTGTGCATTGCCATAAACTTCTGCATTATCAAAAACGCTAGGTTCACCGCAAATATATGCATCACCGTAAATTTCTGCATGACCGTAAATGCATGGTTCATCGAAAACTTCTGCTTTGCCATAAATACGAGAATTTCCGTAAACATGTGCATAACCGTAAACATGTGCATTTTCGTAAACCTTAGCATCACCAAAAACCTTGGCATAACCATAGACTTTTGCATAATCCCCAATCCAGCAATTGCCATCATGACTTAGATTGTCTTCTTTTTGTATAAAACCGCCTAGGTCATCTGCTTTAACATCATCAAAATCCCTTAAAGCACGAATACGGTGAAGGGTTTTGCCATCAAACTCAATTGTTTCATCAGTCAGTTTGTATTTCTTTTCCATGGTTTTTGCCCCTACCTTAAGATAGCATCACTTCCATAAAATGCTGTTTTGCCAGCTACTATGGCATTACCACCAACTTTTGCGTTATTATAGACTTCGGCATCTTCATAAACCTTGGCGTTTTCATAGACATATGCATTTTCATAAACCCACGCCTCATCACCAACCCAACAATTGTCATCATGGCTAAGATTTCTTTCACTCTCTACAAAGCCACCAAGATCACCTTTTTTAACATCTCCAAAGTCTTTTAATGCACGGATACGGTAAAGCGTTATTCTATCAACTTTAATTGTCTCATCAGTCAGTTTGTATTTCTTTTTTATCATAATAACCTCCTCTTAATGCATGCTTTGTCTTTTAAGCTCTTGAGACAGCACACCAATTCCTTTTGCTGTGACTTTTGCGCAAGGAATGACCTTTTCTATTCCATTTGCGGTTTGAAGTGTGATGGTTGGACAATCCATAAGTTTCTTTTGGATTTTGTCTTGATAAGGAAGCAAATTTCCACCTGCTGC
>NZ_JBHIOR010000052.1:0-2983 GCF_042195605.1 Bartonella sp. AP88HLJMH
AGAATGGAGACACCCCGTGACCCCAAGCTTTTGCCAAACTCATTGCGCAACACATCATCAACAGAATGAATGATAAAATCAACAACCTCAACGGGCGTATAAACAATCCCAAGCCTATCTGTTGTCTTTTTAAATGCCTTGGAAAAGAAATCCTCGTAGAGTTTGATAATAAGGTTCTGTCTTGCTTGGGGTTCGGTAATCCCAGAGGCGCGGAATTTTACACTGTTATAAAACCCTTGTAATTCTAAAGACTCTTGCTTGATATCGGTTTTATCTAACTCAGCTAAAATCCTTTCCATCGCTTGTGAGATGCTATTGTTCTGGACAAATTCATTGCCCTCAAACAAAGCTTCAAATACGGGACGCGTCACAAGATGTTGTCCTAACATCTCAAGCGCTTCCTCTTGCGTAATACTGTCGTTTAAATTGCTCTTTAATTCCTTATGAAACGCATCAAAAGCACACCGCGCTTTGCCTTTCTCATCAGAAAGAATATCTTTAAGATGATTGATATGATTTTGAGCAATCTCAGCAACATTGTTCGCCCATATGCCCCAATAATCAGAAAGGGTTGATCTTTTAATCAGAACAGTTTTAAGGGCACGAGGGAATGCCGCTATAAAGTTGAAGCTTGTTTGTCCATGATGCGTGGAAAGCGATTTACGGATTGGAGAGACATTGCTTGCGCTCGTACTTTCTGCTCTTGCAGGAAGCGGAATATCATCAACAACCGTGATGACATTCTCTAAATCCATATTTTGAGAAACTGTTACAATCTCTAAGATAGGGCTTACATCTTGTCCTAAATTCATCTGATTAAGCGTTTTACTAAAATTCTCATCATGAGAAAGCAGCGCATCGAGAACTTGCCAAACAACACTGTATTTTGGATTGTTCTTTAAAGCTTTTTCGGGGTCAATTCCAGCCGGCACCCCAACGGGTAAAATGATATAGCCTCTTTTCTTGCCTGGAGCGCGCCGCATCACACGTCCTACCGCCTGTATGACATCCACTTGGCTTTTACGCGGGTGTAAAAACATCACCGCATCAAGAGAAGGAACATCTACACCCTCAGACAAACAGCGTACATTGGTGAGCACACGACAGTGATTTTCCCCCACATTTTCTTCCAACCAATCCAGTTTTCTTGATCGTTCCTTGGCGCCATCCTTCCCATCAATATGATCAACTTCACAGATCAGACGGGGCGTATCGGGGTGGTTTTGATAAAGTCTATTGAAAATCCTCTTAACACCTTTTCCTTGGAAGGTATCACGGATATTTTTAGAGGTCTTGATATCTTTACAAAAAGCCAAAGCCCGCCGCATAGGAGCCGTATCATCTCCAAGATCAGCTTTTAGATCCAGTTTGGTTAAAGCTTGATAACAGCCAACAATTTTTGTTTTATAATCTAAAGTAAGTTCATAATCTTTACTTGTGGTGGGGATCTCCATGGTTTTACTGATTTCCCCCTCATCAACCCCCAAAACAATAATCTTATAAGGGGTTAACAGTTCATTCTTGACCGCATCGGTGAAGCTATAAGTATAAAGCACTTTTCCATAAATGGCTTCATTGTCCATAGAGGCTAAAACAGCATCAACCTCATCAGCACGCCTTTTGGCATGGTCACTAAAGATACGAGGCGTTGCTGTCATGTATAGACGTTTCTTGCCTCGAATAAGAGTATTATCGTGAACCTTGATAAAATCAGATTCATTGTCGTCAGTTCCTAATGAAGCCCCTGTTGTTCTATGCGCCTCATCACAAATAATCAAATCAAAGGCTGCTAAACCATGATCCTTTTGCGCATCAACAATGACTTGTATTGATTGATAGGTTGCAAAAATAACACTCATCGCATGGGGAGAAGAGTTTCCTACTTTCTCGACAAGCCTAGAGGCATCAGTTGTAGCAGGGAGGGCTAAATCCGATGCCGATAATTCCCCATCATCTTCTTGGTTTTTACGACGCTTGCCAATTTGCTTATCCGAACACACGGCAAAGCAACGCAAGGGCACTTGTGCATCGGCTGTCCATTCACGAATGCTTTGTGACATCAAGGCAAGAGAGGGGACCAAAAATAAGACATGCTTGCCTTGACCTGCTATGGTTTCTGCTATCTTCAAACTGGTGAAAGTCTTGCCCGTTCCACATGCCATAATGAGCTTGCCACGGTTTGCTTCTTTCAAACCTTCACAAACCGCTTTAAGCGCTTCTTTCTGATGATCTAAAAGCTTTTTCTTCGTTTGCTCATAAAGAACAATGTTGCCTGTCTTATCAAAGATCCCCCAATCAATTTGACTATTTTCCATATCAAACAGATTAATCCGATAAACCGGAACCGCTTGCCCTTCAATCATGGTATTGGCATTTTCGCTTAAGTCTTTTTCGGTGCTATCAATGAGAAGACGGTATTTAAATCTCTTTTTACCAGAAATAGCGATAAAGCTTTCAATATCATCTTGGGTAATCTGATGATTGGTCTCATAAAATTGACAGCGAATAGCAACATAATCGTCTTGATCACGAATTTTCGCTACCAAATCAATATCGGTGTCTGTATCGCTTCCTTTCCACCCCTTTTCGTCAGCGACCTCTCTATAAGTTTGAACCTTTTCGTATTCTTGGCATTGAAGCGGGTCTTGCGTCAAATAAGCAATGACAAACTTTTCAAAAGCGGCTTGCTTATCTTGCTCTGATATCGCTTGTTCACGATAAGATTGTAAGAGCGCGCGTAAAGAGACGCGTTTATTATCAGAATAAAGAGGGTGAGACATAAAGAACAGACTCCATGACAATATATTCTACTTATTGATTCTCTTCAAAAGAATCAAAATGAAGCTTATTAAATCCATTTTGAACGAATTGAGAAAAAATGTAGAAAAATGCTAAAAAAGCCGCTCTTTTTTTCAAAAAGGGTTTTTAAAGGTTGTTTATCCACAGCCTATGACATGGAATAAGATCAGCAAAGTAGTGAAAT
>NZ_JBHIOR010000053.1:0-2976 GCF_042195605.1 Bartonella sp. AP88HLJMH
TTTTGAAGCAACGGTAATAATTGCGTGATAATGCCAAAGGTACGCTCTTTCTCATTCGGGCTGGTTGGAGCATCATCGACAACAATGTCATACTCGACACTCGTTACTTCTTCACGCGTCAATGGAATATATTGCGCATTCTCCTCACCAGATATCCGTACCAAACGCCCATCGGACAAGTAATTCTGTATAAGGTGCAAAATAATCTTACCTTGCCGCTTGCGATACAAACGTAAGCCATCAAACAGACAAGCAAGCAGATTTAAACTGGATTGGCGTCGTTGTGCCTCCAAAATACCCGCTTGTGTCACTTCTCTTGTGCCAATGAATTCGGGCGATAAACCCGTCACCTGATTAATTGCTTCCTTAGCTTCATTAAACAGCTGGAAAAAGCCCTCTGGAAACTGTGCTACAGGCTTTGGTTGTATCTTGCCTTCTGCAAGAGCGCCATCTTCAGCAACTAGCAACGCATCAGCCCGCGCCCAATCTTGCATAGCCTGCCTGATGTCCTTAAACGCCCCTTCCTCGACAATAAGCCCCCCTTTGGATTGGCTATTAAGGATATACATCACTTGACTGAAATATTTATTCGCCCACCGTTGTGGATCTTTTGTCGGGCGCACAACCCCATAAAATTGCCGTTCTATCTTGTCAAAATACCCCGTTATACACTCCCAACCCAATTGACCAGCTGGAACTAAAGGTTGATCGGGGGATTCAAGCAACTTTCTCCCTAAAAAAGCACGTCTTACAACCTTTTTATTGAAAGCTGCCCCTTGGATATCGGGCATCATGCACTGGAGCTGCTTAAATTCTTCTTCGCTATAATCACGAAGTTCTCCAGTGCTTAAATCGGGCGCTTTGTAATATCGCTCGCTTTCAAACCAACGGCATTCAACAAGCGTGACCATCCGACGACCGTTTTCAACATCAATGCTCCCTTCATCACTGTAATAATCAAGATCATTATGGTGAACACCTTCATGAGAGCTCCCATCCCTTGCCCAATCTGCACTCAGCTCTGTCCAATGAGATTTGGGAAACATCTGCTTAGCTACTTCTAACGGCTTGCGGTCTACATACCACAAACGTTGTGCATCGGTTAAATTCGGTTGCACTGCCGCACTATCCCAGACCATTTTTAAAGGATCTAAACGCGTAATGACCGGTTCACCATCGAGGCTGTTCTCATAATCAAGGCGGGTATCAGTCCACCCCATTCCACAAATGACAGCATCTTGGAAAGCATCACTATCTGCATATTCAGCATGTGCCATGTCGCGAAACCATTCTGCTGCTCCTGTAAGCAATTCACTTGGCAATGCCTTCCCTATTTGACGAGGAATGAATTGCACTTCTCGCTTATTGTTGCGTTCTGAACCCACAACAGCATTCACAAGCGGAGCAATACGATTAAAAGTCATAACGGGGCGGCGTTGCTTTTTTAACGCCGATAAATCTTCTTCATTCCATTGATCACCATTGTAAAAACCAAAATCCTCCCGCGCATGTTCACGCCATTTGTTCACATGCTCCACATCTTCTTTGTACCAGCTGATAGGCTATCGTATCAAAAAATGAAATAAAGTCAATAGGTTGTGTGAAATTATTTTATATGAATCCACTTAAGAATCCACACTTTTATACGTGATTCATTTAACCATTTTTGATATAAGATTGCCATGCATGAATAGACCATAAAAAGCAAATCATGATGTAAGTATTATAACGCATGTGTGTATTCAAATGAAATGAAAAGCCGATATCATTCATAACAGTTCATAAATTTTATGATACGTTTTTATCACAGCACAAATCACATTGTTTTAAATTTAGTCGTTTGAAAATATCGATAACATACGTTTAAAGATCACATCTTGTTTTAAAGATTGGATTGTTAATCACATAAAAGAGCAAATTAACATTCGCCAAAATTGGCGAGCGCAAAATAGAGAGCTGTCATAACAGCATCATCATAACACCGAACATTTTAAAGATTGCATAAAAGGATTTAAAGACAAGATCGATTTTATAACCACGGTATTTTTTTACCGAGGTAGGAAATAAAGGTCATGAAATTCAAAATGCTATATCTTATGAAATGAAAAGCCTTTTAATGAATAGATTGCAGGCTAGTCTTTAAGAATGGAACTATTCGCTTCCACAAAAAAATGGAGGCAAATAATGCCATGGCAGTAGAATAACTATCTACTTTAGATTTGGTACTAAAAACGTTTTAAAAGTTATAGTTTAAAAATACGAAACCAAATGAGCTCTTTCCAAATTTGGGGGCAGCTATTAAGACAAAGATAAGCAAACAAACTTCAAAACCATTGTAACATCATAAGGTATGGGTTTTTACTTAATTTTGAGTCAAAAGCTGTAATGTTTAAAGAATGCTCTATTCTAAGATAATGCCTCCAAAAATGGACCGGCTAATATTTAAAGAAATTAGGTTTTAATGAAAAGTACAAATACGCTTATGAGAACCTCTTTAAATGCACGTTTAAACGTTTGAAACATAAAATGAGATCTTTATAAGAAACGTTAAAACTTTTTTTATAACAGTTATAACTTAGTTATCATTTGCTCTTAAAAACGTTTCATTTATGAGAAAACTAAGATTTAGCTTTCACAGCAGAGCAAAATCTTGCAAACCTTACATTTTATAAAAGCGTTTGTTTATTTATCTTATAAAAATCTGCTTTTAAAAACCAATGCTCGTAAATGTAAAAAACCGTTTTGTTATAAGATATTCACTTAATATGCATGTTCTTTTGATTGGATTGTTAAAGCTACCGAGCATTTTGATTTATTTGATACGTTTAATAGCCATAACAAGCGTTATAGGTTCTCTCATTCAAATGAGTGATTAAAGATCATACGCACATTTACGTTTCTTTTGATAAGTTTTCATATCTCTCATAGAGCGCTTGCAATATGATACGTTTTGTATATATGCATTCATTACTCCAT
>NZ_JBHIOR010000054.1:0-2707 GCF_042195605.1 Bartonella sp. AP88HLJMH
TTATGTGAAACACCCATCTTCTTCGCAAACGCACGAACCGATAGACCCTTACGATTCTTCTTATTCATAGTTGCTCCATTTTTAATGGTATATACGAATTATTGTACACTTTAATTATTGACAAGGTTTTATTTTTCGTGTACATAAAATATATGAAGATAGTGTGGGATGAACCAAAAAGAGCTTTAAACATTGATAAACATAAGCTTGATTTTGCTGATATTATTTACTTTGACTGGGAACATGCTTTTATTGATGCAACACATTCAAACCGCATGAAGGCTATTGGACATTTTGCTGATGGCACAACAGTTATTGTTTTTGCAAAGCTTGGCAATGAAGCGATATCCATTATCAGTTTTCGTCAAGCGAATAAAAAAGAAAGAGAGGTTTTCAATGACTATCAAAAAAACCTTTGAAACAGAATGTGGCTACACAAAAGAAGATTGGGACGCTGTGGATTCCCCACCACTAACAGATGAAGAACTTGCACGCTTAAAGCCAGCTAAAGACGTTTTACCAGCCTCCTTTTTTAAGTATGTAACAGAAGAACGCCGTAAACGTGGGCGTCCACCCGTTGAATCTCCTAAACAAGCGGTTACTCTCCGTCTCGACCCAAATGTTATTGCCTCTTTTAAAAAACAAGGAAAAGACTGGCGAACACGTATGGGTGAAGTCTTAAAAAAAGCAAGTGGTTGTTAAGCCAAACGATCTCGCCACTCTAAAAAATGTGCTTTACAGTTGAAATTAAACTTCAATTGTATTACATTGAAGTACAATTACAAGAGGAGAGCTCATTATGGCTGCCAGTCGCATGGTTCAAGCGCGTGTACCAGAAGAAATTCAAAATATCGCTAGTCAAGTTATTCAAGCTTCAGGTTTATCAGTAAGTGATGTTGTGAGAGTGTTGATGACGCGTATTGCACAAGATAAAGCTATTCCGTCCTTCTTGTTTCAACCTAATGCAGAAACTATAGCGGCTTTTGCAGAACTAGAGGAAGGTAACTTAAAAAAGTTTCATTCCGTAGACAAATTATTTGATGATCTCTATGCGGACGATTGAACGTACCACTATCTTCAAATGTGATTTCAAGCGTGAAATGAAAGGACGGTATCGGCATCTTTTAGATACTGATTTGCGCCAAATCATTGCAGCATTAGCAAATGATCAACCCTTAGAACCTCGATATCATGATCATGCATTGACTGGGAATTGGAGCAATTATCGAGATTGCCATATTCGACCTTACCTAGTGTTGATTTATCGCTTGATTGGTCAAGATCGATTGATTTTAGCGCGTCTGGGCTCCCATTCAAAACTTGATCTTTAAACCACCTCCCCATTTTGAGAACGGGGAGGGGAGATGTGTTTTAAATCTAAGCAGCTTTTACGACAGATCTTGCTAAAACGCGCTTAGCTTCTTTTGTAACTGATTTGTAATGATCAAGCTCTTTTTCGATTTCATCTATTTTCAAAAGATAACCAAAGATGATACCCATGATTTTAGGATAATTTGTCAAAACATATTGGCGAAGATAGTTAAAATCATCAAAGCGTGTATCATTATCATAATCAACAGCTTGGTTTCTCAGTTTCTTTTCACATTCAATAAAGTAACGGCGTGCTTGACGTCCTTTCTCATTGCGTTCAACCATGGAAAGTTCTTTCGCCATGTCTAAGGTGAGGTGATATTCTTTGCTGATAACATTTTAACGTTTCCCAATTTTGGGAAGCGTTAAAATATAGTCTTTTCCCTCTTCAAATTCATACTGATTAATACGGTTCGTAATCCAAATAGCAAAACGTTTACCTATTGCCAAAAATGTATGTAATTCAGGTGCATTCACTGTCTGAACGATATCACCATCAATCGTAGTTTGATGTAAGTCAATTAAATATTGTGCCATGATTTGGCTCCTATGTGCTTAAAGGTTTTCTATTGACACTCTAAAAGATGCCGGGTGCTAGAAAACACGGCACATAGCCCGTCGTTATGCTTTCCCCACAAGGGTATTGTATAGCATAACTACACCCGACAAAGTTATTATATGCGCCTAACATACAATGAGTCAAAGTCTTTAATGTGCGGAAGACTGATTATTTCGGCAACCAATCCGCTATGTGTTTAAGGTGTTTTCTAGGCACCTGATTCGAAAATACCTATTACTATAGAATTGTCCAGCAACAAAAATTACTTTTTGCTAAGAAAACGTTTCACATACTGTACAGTGTACATATTGAAATTGTTATTTATCAATGAGTTAAGTGTACAATGTACAGTCAATTTGAAAATTCTGTCGCTAGCGATAGTTCGCGCTCGCCTGCCCCGCAACGAAGCCAATCCGCTGGGAAATACCTTTTGAATTGATTTTATTGATTTTTTTATGAAAAAACAAAGCATAAATGATGATCTTTTTTTAAATTACAATAAGAATATGTAATGCTTAAACTCATAAGGATATGGAATATATAGATAAAGCTTGAGAACATGATCTAGCCTTTCTTGTTGGCAGAATATTCTTGACGTTTAAGTTGTCTCTGTATGTTTTTGGTTAATCTTTCATTGGCATATTGTGCAATAGCACTTGCAATCTCTGGCTTGGACATCACTTTAGCAATTGAAGGTCCTTCTTGTTTTGCAATGGGGAATTGATCTCCATCCGCTCTTTGAAATACATTACCATTCAGCTTTTTTAATTCAACACG
>NZ_JBHIOR010000055.1:0-2655 GCF_042195605.1 Bartonella sp. AP88HLJMH
GCTTCCTTTTCAATAAAGCCCCCTAAATCCCCCGTCTTAACATCATCAAAATCTTTTAAAGCTTTAATGCGATAAAGATTTATAATATTTCGAGTAAGTGCATGTTTGATTTTTTTATTTCACTGGTTAATTCGTATTTTTTGCACATAGAAGACCCTCACAATCTAATGTGATAAACAGTTGATAAAATTTGAAATGGAAAATTTGCTTAGAAAGCAGGCGCCCCCGCCGCGCCCGCGCATTATTTACGCAGCGTTATTTTCAATAATCTTTACAACGGTATCGTTTTCATAAACCTCACAATTTATGGGAACCCAATATAAATCACTATCTCTTTTTAATCTTGCATTGCCATAGACATTACCTCTAATCACGAAATAACCAGAGATTTTCGCATTACCATAAACAGAGCCATAAACATCAGTATGACAGCCCACGCTAGCATTCCCATAAACCTTGCCATAAATTTTAGCAGCGCCACTGATAACAGCATGATCATAAACTACCGCCTTGCTATGAATACGAGCATTTCCTGATAATTTTGCATTGCCATAAACCCGCGCCTGATGATAAACCCAAGCATTATAAGAAAGATGCGCATTGTCATAAACATGAGCATTTGCATAAACGCGGGCACGATTACAGACATGGGCATTGCCATAAACACTACCCATTATAATAGCATTATTAAAAACCTTGGCATTTTCATAAATATGGGCAGGATTTAAAACAAGAGAATTATCATAGATCCAGCAATTGCCATCATGAGAGAGGTTACTTTCATTTTCAATAAAACCACCCAAGGCACCAGCCTTAACATCGTCAAAATCCCTTAATGCTTGGATGCGATAAAGAGTTTGATTATTAAATACACGTGTCTCATTTGTGAGTGCAAACTTTTTTTGCATAGCACAATTCCTTTATAAAAAGATTTGAATTTTAGAATGAAATGTTTAAAGGGGGGCGCCCCCGCCGCGCCCGCGCGTCATTTACACAGTTGTAAAAACAATATCACCAGTGATAACAGATTCTTTATAATTGCCACCAATTTTGGTATCACCACCAATCTCAGTATAGCCAATTACCTTGGCATTGCCATAGACATGAGCATCACCATGGACCTTGCCATAAATTTTTGCATTGTCATAAATGCGAGCATCATCATAAACCTCGGCATTATCAGAAATTAAAGCATTATTGGAAACCCAAGCGCCACCATAAACCTTGCCATAAACCTTGGCATTGTCATAAACGCAGCCCCTATCATAAACATGGGCATAACCAGTCACTATAGCATTCCCATAAACCTTGGCTTCTCTATTGACCATAGCAGCGCCACAAACATGGGCATTATCGCAAACCCTAGCATTATCAAAAACTATAGCATTTTCATAAACATGGGCATTATCATAAACCTGAGAGGTTCCTAAAACACGTGCTTTATCATAAACCTCAGCATTGCCATAAATTCTAGTTTTATCAAGAAACTTGCCATAAATAGTGTCATAAATTTTTGCATTTCCATACACTTTAGCATGTCCAAAAATATCACCATAAACCAATGCGTTCTCATATACTTGCGCATTGCCATAAACCTCAGCTCTAATATGCACGCTAGCATTGCCATAGACCCTTGCATTTTCATAAATTTTTGCAGATCCAGTAATTTTTGCATTATCCGAAACATGGGCATTATCGTAAATACGAGCATCACCATAAACCATGGCATTGCCACCGACCCAACAATCACCATTATGAGCTAAATTTGCAACCTTATGTATAAAGCCGCCTAAATCACCAGCTTTTATATTAGCAAAATCCCTTAAAGCCCGAATGCGATAAAGAGTATAATCACCAACCTCTATTGTCTCTCCTGTAAATTCGTATTTTTTTGCAGGCTCTTGTTGATTAACAAGCGCAGTTTCATTTGAAATAGAAGAGATAACGGGGGTGGTTTTTACTGTAGTATTCATACTAATATGTCCTAATCAAGAGTTTTGAAATTGACACCCTATAAGGGGCGTCGGGCGTTCAAAACACGGTGATTAGTCCGTTGTTACGCTTTTCTCATAAGAGTATTTTATGGCGTAACTACACCCGACAAAATTATCATATATGCTAATCATAGCATAAAAGATAGCCAGTTTTTAAAAGCTTTGGAAAGATTGTTTCGTAATCTATCCGCTAATCACAAAGTGTTTTGATCACTTAAGTACTTATATAACAAAATATGTATTTATTGTCAAATAATATTTTATCTTTTTTGATATTTTTTTGTATTTTTTAAATACGTTGTGTATTGATAATATCTTATGCTTATTAATTGCTTCTTTTATATTCATGTGCTTTTAAAGCTATATTATAGGTTTTATGAAACGATTGCGTTATTTTCTGAATCTATACATTTATAATATTTAGAAACGATCTCATAATGCGTATTTTAAACTTTATAACCTATCAATTTTGTTACTAAATGAATTTTAAATTTTTTGTGAATTTTGTTTATAAGGGGCTTTAATTTAAACGACCTTAATAGCACCGCGCTCTTATAACAAATGCTTTCATTTGCATTTTTGCTTTCTCTATAGCTGTTATATGCTTTATAGCCACCGCATCATTTTTCATTTTCATAAGAGAAACGATAAATAGGATAAT
>NZ_JBHIOR010000056.1:0-2646 GCF_042195605.1 Bartonella sp. AP88HLJMH
AGCTATAAGGTGACTTACCGCTATCGCGCAAAAATCACGGCTGATAAAGTAACAGCGCAGGAAATCACTGTCTCAGGGGGTGCGGAGGGTGGTGATATTATCGTCAGTTACACTTATAAATTGCCCCGCATTGACCGTATCGGTCTCAACACGGGGGGCAATGTGGTTTACATCAAAGGTATCTCAGTAGACCAACCCATGGCACCCAGTGTTCCTGATGATGTGTTGTCCCTTGCAACCATTACCAACAATTGGCTTGAAATGCCGGTTGTGGTCAATGATGGCACACGGGTTGCCCCCTATGATGAAATGTGGCGCTATTTTCAACGAGTGCTTTCGCTTGACCGTCTGATGCAATTAGAACGGATTAAAAGCAATGTTGACTCTAAAGAACCTGTCGCTAAAAAAGGCATGTTCGCTGATCCCTTTCTTGATGATAGTTACAGAGATGAAGGCTTTCAACAAACGGGGGCTGTAGGCAACGGCATTTTGCAGCTTGCCATTGACCCAACATTCTATACTGCTCCTTTAAAAGCGCCTGTCACGCTTGACTGGACAAATGAAGTGATCATTGCGCAAGAGTTGACAACGGCTTGCGAAAAAATCAATCCTTATCAAAATTTTGCACCCCTGCCTGGTACAGTAACCCTTGAACCCGCAACAGACTTTTGGCATGAACAACGCACCGATTGGCTCTCGGGTATCACCAATCAAATCATTATGGGAAAACATCGCGGCAGTACCATACGTAGAACAGAAGTAAGCGATAATTTCATCAACACACACCAAGAACAAATCGACTTTTTAAGACAAATTACCCTTCACTTTAAAATTGAAGGTTTTGGCAGTAGCGAAATCTTGGAAAGTCTTACCTTTGATGGTGTGAATGTTTTACCAAAAACAAAGCTTGTTGCAGATAGCAAAGGCACCCTTGAAGGCACTTTCACGATTCCACAAAATATCACCGCTGGCACAAAAAATGTTGTGGCACGGGGAAAAGGTAGAACCATTGCTACGGGTCTTTTTACCGGTCAAGGCGTGATTGATGTGAAAGTGATGCGGCGCACCACCACGGTGAAGATATGGACGCAAGTGGACCCACAAGCGCAAGTTTTTACCCCCGATGAAACACGGCAAATTACCGGTATTGACTTTCATCTTTGCAAAATCGGCAATCAGAACCATGATTTGGTGATTGATTTGGTCACTACAGAAAACGGCTATCCGACCGCCGATATTCAAGCACAAAGCTTTTATTCTATGAAGGGCGCAAAGCTAGGGTGGGCAGAGGCACGCTATGATGTACCACTCCTTGTGATGGATGACCGCTTAACGGCTTTTGTCATTAAAACCGATGATGCTGATCATTCTGTCTCACTAGCAAAGCTTGGGGATTTTGATGCAGAACACCAAAGATTTGTCTCAAGTCACCCTTACGTGACCGGTCCACGCTTTTCTTCTGTCAATGCTAGGAGCTGGACTGCTCATCAAGATGAGGCTTTAGCCTTTCGAGTGCTGGCGGCACGCTACACACAAACAGAAAAAACCATTGATCTTGGCACTTTTGATCTTGTGGACTGCTCTGATTTACAAATACGCGCAGCCATTGAATTGCCTTCAAGCGATTGTTCTGTCATCTTTGAAATTGAAAGAAACAACGGCACGGTTTATCAACTCCTTCCCTTTCAATTACTCAGTCTTACTGAATATATCAGTGAAAAGATAAAGCTTCGCGCTATTCTCAAAGGCACCGAAAAGCTCTCACCCGTCTTGTTTGCGCCTGTTCAATTGATTGCGGGAAAGATCCATAAGGAAGCTACCTATGTCACGCGTGCTTTTGCCTTTGGGGAAAAGGCAAGGTTGACCAGCTATATCAAAACCTTTTTACCGGGCGGTGCAACCTTTACACTCGAGATGCAACTGGATGATGGTGGTTTCACCCCTCTCACATTAGAGGAAACAGAACAACTCGCTGAACCACTTTGGACAGAGCGCAAATTTGTGAGCAGCGATAAAACAGCCAAACAAGCACGTTTGAAATTGACCCTTACCGGTGGACCAGCAGCGCGGTCCATGGTGTGTGATTTTGGCGCTGGCATATTGTGATGGGAGAACAGAGATGACAAAAACCAAAAAACTCGATATGGAATTGCCTAAAGAGGGGCGTTTTATCAGTTCTGAATTCCCAATCTTGCGCGAAAACTTGACAAAAATTGATCAGGCAATAGCCGATGTTGAGGACAAGGTAGACGAAAAAGCGCCTTCAAAACACACGCACACCATAAGCGAAATCACAAATCTAGAAAGCGCTCTCAATGGCAAAATGGCAGCGGATAAAACTTTCTCATTTGCTGATTTAAGCGATATCGAGGGTGCACACGATGCTGCCAACAATTATGTTCTCTATAAATCAAGCAACAATAACTTCACCTTTGGGAGTGCTGTCTCACTGTTAGGCGCACATCAACATAAAACCGAAGATATTGTGGGGCTTGATGATTTTAGAGCCAAGATCAATGAAGATCTCACAAGCTATGGTCGCCTCACAAGCCCAAATGAATGGCAAAGCTATAATAAATTTACCAGCAAAGTCACTATGAGTGGTGGCTTAGAACTGTTGGGTAATTCGTCGTTTAACCTTATCCA
>NZ_JBHIOR010000057.1:0-2631 GCF_042195605.1 Bartonella sp. AP88HLJMH
GCGTGATTTTGGCGCTGGCATATTATAATGGGAAAATGAGAGATGACCAAAACCAAAAAACTCGACATGGAATTGCCACAAGAAGGGCGTTTTATCAGTTCTGAATTCCCAATCTTGCGGGAAAACTTGACCAAAATTGATCAAGCGATAATGGAAGTTGAGGACAAGGTAGACCAAAAAGCGCCTTCAAAACACACGCACACCATAAGTGATGTTGCCGATCTTGAAACAGCCCTCAATGGCAAAATGGCAGCCGATAAAACCTTCTCATTTGCTGATTTAAGCGATATCGAGGGTGCTAAGGACGCAGCCAACAATTATGTTCTCTATAAATCAAGCAATAATAACTTCACCTTTGGCAGTGCTGTATCTTTGCTTGGTTCTCATCAACATAAAACCGAAGATATTGTGGGACTTGATGATTTTAGAGCTAAGATCAACGAAGATCTCACAAGCTATGGTCGTTTAGCCAGCCCCAATGAATGGCAGAATTATAATAAATTTACCAGCAAAGTCACTATGAGTGGTGGCTTAGAACTGTTGGGTAATTCGTCGTTTAATCTCACCCACAATAATAAAGTTGTGACAAGTCTAAGTGCAAGTGGAAGCATGCTTAAAGGTCCAGCAACTGTTGATGGTAAGGCACTTTACACAAAAGATGAGGCTACCACTGTTCTTCAAAAAATACGCAATGAGATTGCAAAACTGAAAGAAGTTACCGCGCTTAATCCCCTTGAAATCCTCATGACAGAAAGTGGTACCATTCCATTTCCTGATAGTGTTAATAGCTACACCGATATTGAAATATGGGCGTGGGGTGGCGGTGGAGGCGGCAGTAATATAAAAGGCGGTGGTGGAGGTGGCGGCGGTTGCGTACGTATTAAAATCAAAGGATACCAGCTGGGAAACTCAAAAAATGCTCAAATTGGACGTGGTGGGAAAGGCGGTAATAACGAAAGGGGAGGCATAGGTGGTCAAACAATAATTCAGGGACTTCTTACCGCAGGCGGTGGCGGAGGTGGTGGATATTATGGATACGGAACTAGTGGCAGTGAAGGAAGTGCCAACAGCAGTGGTCGCGGCGGTAGCGGTGGCAGCTACTACTCTAGTAACAGTAATGTTAATGGTAGCAGTTCTACTTTCGGTGGCGGGAGCGGTGGTGGCTACGCATACTATAGAAGTAACGACGGCCCCTTTATTGTCTACAAAACAAACATTGGACATGGTGGAAGCTCTATTTATGGGGGGGCTGGTGGTGGTTGCAGTGATGGTATCGCAAAAGGGGGTTACAGTGGGAAAGGCGGCAATGGTGGTGATGGAAATGGTTTTACCAGCGGCGGTGGCGGTGGCTACTTTCCAGGAAAATCTGGTGGAGATGGCGGCAATGGTGGTGACGGAGCAATCTTGTTGAGATTTTTTATCTAGGAGTTTTTTATGAAATATGCAGTTGTTGAAAATGGTGTGGTAACAAATATTATTGTAGCCTCAGAAGACTATGTCCATGCCTTTGATGGTGAAGCTATCCCCTCAAGCGAAGCGCAGATCGGCTGGACTTATAAGGATGGAGTATTCTCTCCTCCTATTGTTGATGAAAACACAAAACAGCTCTCATCTACTGAAATGGCAGAAATAGACACACCCGTAGAGCTCATAGAAGAACCACAAGAGAAAGATAATCAAATCTAGGCTATTAGGCTTTCTAGTGGAATATTGAACTGTTGGTGCAAATTTTTAATCATGCGCAGTGTTAATTTTCTTTTACCACTCAAGATTTCATAAACGCGATTTAAATGACCAATCGCAGGAACAAGATCTTTAGCACTTAAGTTCATTTGTTCCATTCTAAATTTAATAGCCTCAATAGGATGAGGAGGAGAAACAGGGTAGTGTTCTGCTTCATACGCTTCAATCAACAACACAAGAACCTCCATTTGATCAAATTCTGGAGTATTCTCTTTAGGTTGATTGTCAAACATCGCAGACACAATCTCTAAAGCTTCTTGATAATCTCTCTCTGTACGAATTGGTTTGATATTCATTTCTTAAATTCCTTTAGTTCTACAGTGTTGGCATCAATCGCATCATACTGTTTATGCGTCCCTATAAATTTTATGTAAAGCCAACCTGCTGGATAAAAGATTGAAACAATTAAACGATAGTCATTGCCTCTAATATTAAAAACAACACGATTATTCTTTAATATGCTTGCATTTTTATATTTCTCTTTAATGTCATGAGGAGAACGCCATTGTGCGTTTTTAGCTTCATCTACCCATGCTTTTAATGGTTGTTCAGCATCAGGATATCGAGTCCAAAAAGTTTGAAGTGTGGAGATTTTAACAATTTTCATAAGTATATCCTGATTTTTATTAGCTATAGTCCCATTTTGGTACCAAGTCAAGATATTTATAAAAAGAAAGTACTTGTTAAAAACAAACCTTTCTCAAGAGCGGCTCTTTACCTCTCATTTTTCCCATTCATTTTCATTCACCCCTCATTTAAAGGAGCATAAAGTATGGCAACAGGTTTTCTACACGGTGTTGAAGTCGTTGAAGTTGACGACGGCACCCGACCCCTTCGCGCGGTACAATCGGCAGTTATCGGGATTGTTGGCACAGCACCCGATGCCGA
>NZ_JBHIOR010000058.1:0-2577 GCF_042195605.1 Bartonella sp. AP88HLJMH
GCAAACACCACACCAGACAAAGATGATACCCTTGACCCAAACGCCCCACCAAACGCATGCGACGAAGGCGAAGGCGTCATCCATATGGATGAGGAAGATAGATAAGTCAAATTAGTAAAAACGTAAAAAATCTCGAAAGCCACTTGACATTGTGGCGACAATATGAATAATCGAATCAGGTGCTTGAAAAACACCTTAAATACCAAGCGGACGAGCTACCGAAATAGTTTATTTTCCGCACATTGTAAAGACTTTGACTCATTGTATGTTATACGCATATAATGACCTCGTCGGGTGTGGTTGCGCTATAAAATACCCTTATGGGGAAAGTGTAACGACGGACTTGGTACCGTGTTTTTCAGCGCCCGGCACTCTTTTAGAGTGTCAATGAAAAACGTCTATTACCAAGGAGTTCATAATGAACACACTTATAGAAATTAAAGAAAGCACTACTAATAATGCTACCACTCAGACTATGTCTAGCCGTGAGATTGCAGAATTGTGTGGTAAACAACATAAACATGTTATACGTGACATTAAGCAAATGCTTGAAGAACTTAACGCCCCCAAATTTGGGGTGGTTAATTTTAGCGAGCCCAAATTTGGGCTGGCTAAATTTTTAAGCAATTATATTGATGAACAAGGGAAAAGCCGCCCTTGTTATAACTTACCTAAACGTGAATGTTTAATTCTTGTTTCAGGTTACAGTACTGCCTTACGAGCTAAAATCATTGACCGTTGGCAAGAATTGGAAAAACAGATAGCCGCACCACAAGTAGATCTTGCCAATGCTTTGGAAAATCCTCTTACGATTAAGCAACTCCTTTTAGAGAGTATCAATCAATTAGAAGATTTGAGAAATGAGGTGAGTACACTCAAACCGAAAGCAGAAGCTTTGGAAGGTTTAAAACGCTCTGATGGTTTGTTTGGTTTGATAGAAGCAGCAAAGATGTTGGAAGTAAGACCAAAGGACTTAACCGATTACTTGCGTAAACATGATTGGGTGTATCGACGGGCTCCAGGGGCGCCTCTGTTACCTTATCAGGATAAGATCAAGAAAGGATTCATGGATTGCCCTGCTATCACCATTCAAAGACCGGATGGTACAGAAAAGGTGCTGCCTTCAACAAAAATCACATCCAGAGGATTGGCATGTTTGAGAGAACAAATCCATGAAGGTGTGCAATGAATAGCAGTGTCGACTTCTTATGTGATTTGTGGCTGTCGTTGTTTAAGCTTTCTAACCATCGAGGCATTGGAGATGAGGACTGCAATGCTATAGTTGAGGTTATGGAATCGGTCGTAGATGCTCTGGTTTTAAAGCTTCAAGATGACGTGCCCAATATTACAAAAATCTTGGCAATTTTGACAGATTTTGGAGCTTCAGAACTTCCACATCGTATGGATTCTTTGTTGCGAACTTATGAACAAAATTTGGAGCCTCCCATTAAAAAGGTTGCTTAAATACCTCCCTTCCCCATCTTTAAAGGTGGGGAGGGGTTAATACACTAAAGTTATACGTGTGGAACTGGTCGTTCAAGAGGCTGTACAGCCAAACGAAACCCCATGGTACGCAGTAAAGCATTCAAGCTGCGGAACTCTGGATTACCTTTTTCTGAAAGTGTACGGTAAAGTTGTGTTGGGTTCAAGTTGGCTGCTTTAGCTACAGCTTGAACACCACCATAAGCTTTGGCCATTTGGCGTAGAGTTACAAGCAGCTCACCCTGATCACCATCTGCTAGGATTGCATCAAGGGTAGCTGCTGCCAACTCAGGATCATCACGGAATATTTCTGCCATTGCATCATCATGGTTACGGTCTTTCATTTTTGCACTCCTTTAATCTTCACGGTTTTGCCAATCACGCCAGCAAGCACATGCACGAGTGATATCAGTCTCTTGTGTTTTTTTGCTGCCACCGCATAATAGCAACAATACGGTCTTTCCAGATTGGACATAATAAACTCGGTAGCCAGGACCAACATTAATACGCAATTCATGAACACCCTCACGAAGCGGCTTGAAATCGCCAAAGTTTCCCTGCTCTAAACGATTAAGGCGGCGAATAATTGCAGTTTTAGCCTGCATATCACGGAGCTTTCGCAGCCAATCAGCTATCAAGTCTTTGCCATCAGAAGTAAGGTAGTGACGTATTTCAAACATGATGTATATTCGTTTATAAACGAATATTTGTCAAGAAAGAAATTAAAAGTTGAGAAAAAATCTTCTTTTATTCCAATGAAAAAGTGACATGAAGCTTAACCAAGCTATCTTTCCGAATGAAAAAGATGTCAATTTTTTAATCCAGCTCTGCTTTTTGCGGAGCTTTTTTTATGGAGAAGCATATGCGAAAAATATCATCAGAAGGGCTAGCACTTATCAAACAATGGGAAGGCTTGCGTTTAAGCGCCTACAAAGATACCATTGGTGTGTGGACAATAGGTTATGGACATACAAACAATGCTGGGAAGCCTTTTGTTTATGAAGGCATGACCATCACGGAAAAGCAAGCAGAAGAACTTCTTTGCCAAGACTTAAGACAATTTGAAAATGTCGTTGAACGCGCTGTTACAGTTTC
>NZ_JBHIOR010000059.1:0-2521 GCF_042195605.1 Bartonella sp. AP88HLJMH
TCGGAAGCAGCCATATGGATATCGCCACCCGATAGAACAGTGGTCTCTTTTCCAGAACTTAAATGAGAGCCATTGTGTAAAGCAACATGAGATGTTTCACTCCCACTCTGATTGTCCATGCTGTTGCGTGTGGCATCAATAGAAACATTGCCCTCAGCTTGCAAGAGAAGTTTATCCTTTGTTTGAACATCAGAGCCTAAGATATTCAAATCTTTTCCAGAGGCAAGTGTCGTTGAGCCTCCAGAGTTGACTTCTGATTTATGATGCATGGTGGCATCACCCTGTTCACCATGGTAATGGGTTTCTGCTGAACCGATCGTCAAGTTACCTTGTTCTGTAGCCATGGCAAGATTACCTCCGGTAGTGATCCCCACCCCTGAGGCTGTGATATCTTGCTTGGCAATCACCGTTGCATTACCCCCAGCAGAAAGCGCTTCGGTGTTTAAAACGGTCTCCACGCCGTCAACCGTTGTGCGCCCTGCATCTAAACGAATATTCTTCTCCGCAAGGAGAACAGCATCCCCACCCGCCGCAAAATGCCCCCCTTTACTAAAAATATCCCCACCATGCACATGCAATTGGTGATTTGCCGCAATCCGCCCTGAATTGGTTATTGTGGAATTGCTCGTATTTTGGCTGGTGATATTGACATCATCGCCCATGATCAAAGCCCCAGCAGAAACAAAGGAGGCTCTGTCTTTTTCGGGGATGTAAAGCACCGGTGCATAAACATCCATGCCCTTGACCTGTTGGCGCACATAAATCACCATCGGGGCTTCTAGGGATGCCAATTGTTCTTCACTCAAAGCCTCACCAAAGGGGAGATTGTGGGCTTTTGCATAGTCTGCCCCGACATCCAGCAAGGTTTTGACTTGTTCAATGGCATCACTTCCAGGAATAAAGGAACCTTTGCCCAAACCTTGACCAACAAGATCACGCATTTGTTTTTCAATCAATTCCTTTTCGAAATAAGCATCGCCTAAGAAAAAAATCTCTCTGTCAGGATTGTAGCCAATTCTGTTCAAATAATAGGCTGAGCCATAAAACTTGCCAACATCAAGAAATTCTGCTCTAGTTTCATAAATGAAATTTTGATTGGGCAGCGTGCCCCCAACCCCACCCGATTGGGGCTTTGGTAAAGGGAGCCCCTCAGAAAGTTCCCCTGTATTATTGAGATCCACTTTTGGTGTAAAGAGAGCATCAACCCCGGTTAAACCACTTAAGGACTCCAGTGGATTGCCTTCAACGGTTTTTGCTTCAAAATGCGCATCCCCTGTAATGGAACCTTCCGCTGCCGTGTTATTGAGTTGATCGACCACCAGATTTAAAGTGCCACCCGCTTGGACAAGACCAGGAACACTCTCCAAAGCTTCTGAACCAATCTGGCGATCCTTGCCATTGGCTATATCTAAAGAAACATCGCGGCTTCCATCAGCTTTATAGCCATAACAACTGTCTGTATTAGCCTGACAACCAAGATAAGTGTTTTTATAAGCCGTTGCCCCTAAATTGGTCAGCACATTGGCGTGGATATCGGCATTTCCCCCTGCTCTCATAGAGCTATAATGGTTGTCAATGGTATCAGCGTTAATGATGAGATTGCCACTAGATTGTATTACCCCCGAAACAGTTGGTTTATGCGAAAATGCTTGTGTGACAGTCTTTTCTGTCATGTGTGACCAGTGTTTGTTTGGGGATAAGACCCCCCACCTATCACCATTCCATTGATACCGGTGTACAGACAATTCCTTCTTTATAGACTTATGTTTCCAAGTGAATGCCTTATAAACTATTCCATCGCTTGAAATTGCAGTGCCATAGGTTCCTTCTTTGCTCGCCCAAAGTGGAATATCCAAAAAAAGTTCTACATGCCCTTTTCCTATTAGTTTATCTTCTTGATATTCGTGCCCCTTTCCCCAAAGATTGGGGTCCTCCTGATATAACATCCCATCACTGAGTTGATCAGAACCCTTTGGTTTTTGGAAAGAAATATCGCTATATTCCGTTTTTTCCGTGATGACAGGCGTGCTATCAGCTTCGTTTTTCAGGGTGTTGGTTTGGATATTTAAGTTTCCACCAGCTTGAATCAAGCCTGCTTTATTCACAAGCGAAAGGCTTTTTCCGCTGCCAGCTGCATTGGTGAAAGATAAATCACCTTCTGTCATTATGGTGCCAAAATCATTGAGCAAAGCACCATCAACTTGTAAAGCACCATTGCCCTTCACATAAATTAAGCCCGTTTTGTTGTTGGTCACATCCCCCGTCACGCTAAAGACTAAATCCTGCCCCGATGCCAATTGACCGCTATTTCCAAGCTCCCCCGTTTTGATCACGAAATCTCTGGCTGCTAAAACAGACGTTGTCTCATCAACCATAACGCTTGGAGCAACAAAGAGAATATCTCCAGTTCCACCCTGATCTGTCACGGCTTGTAGCCGCGCATGGTGAATATCAAGGGCATTGGTGCTTTGAAAGTCTAAACCGCCATAAGTCAATTCGCTCTCTGAGACATCAATATGAT
>NZ_JBHIOR010000060.1:0-2454 GCF_042195605.1 Bartonella sp. AP88HLJMH
ACTGATGAAACAATTGAGTTTGGGCGCAGAACGCTCCGCCGCATTCGTGCACTGAGAGACTTTGGATATGTCAAAAAAGGTGACCTAGGCGGTTTTATAGAAAAAGAGAGCAACTTAAGCCATAAGAGAGACTGTTGGATTTTTGGCAATGCACAAGTTTACGATAATGCCAAAGTTTATGATGATGCGCGGGTTTATGGGAATGCACAAGTTTATGGCAATGCACAAGTTTATGATTATGCCGAAGTTGGTGGTGCTTCTGTTGGAGATAATGCCAAGGTTTTTGACTATGCGCGGATTTATGGGAATTCTGCTATAGGGGAAAGTGTACACGTTTACGGAAATGCTAAAATTTACAATCAAGCATATATTTGCTGTCGTGTAGACATTGCTGGAAATTGTAAAATTAGTGGCTCCACCGTAATCGTAGAACGTGAGAAATAGTAATCATGGAAAAAAAATACGAATTTACTGATGAAACAATCGAAGTTGATGGCAAAATCCTTCACCGCATTCGTGCACTGAGAGATTTGGGGGACGTCAAGAAAGGTGATCTTGGCGGCTATATTGAGACTGAAGAGAACCTATCGCATGAGGACTATTGTTGGGTTGCGGATAATGCATGTATTTATGACAATGCACTAGTTTCCGATGAGGCACAAGTTTTTGGCAATGCACGTGTTTATAACAATGCACGCGTTATCGATTATGTAGAAGTTTACGGTAATGCCAAAGTTTATGATGATGCGCTGGTTTTTGATGGTGCTAGGATTTTTGATGATGCACATGTTTACGAGAGCGCACGCGTTTACTACGGGGCATGCGTTTACGGTCGTGCAGAAATTTACGGTGAGACACACGTTTACGGTAAGGCACACGTTTACGGTAAGGCAGAGGTTTACGATTGTGCACGCGTTTTCGATGAAGCACGTGTTTACGGTAAGGCAGAGGTTTACGGTTATGCATGCGTTTCCGATAAGGCAGAAGTTTACGATTGTGCACGCGTTTTCGATGAAGCACGTGTTTACGGTAAGGCAGAGGTTTACGGTTATGCATGCGTTTCCGATAAGGCAGAAGTTTACCGTAGCGCACACGTTGATGACTATAACGCCATCTCAACTGGAGAAAAGACCAGATGAAAAAATACGAACTTACTGATGAAACAATTCAGTTTGATGGATACCTTACGCTTTACCGCATACGTGCATTAAAAGATTTTGGTGATGTTAAGGCTGGGGACCTTGGGGGCTTTGTAGAGTATGAAGACAATTTAAGTCAAAAAGACGATTGCTGGATTTATAATGATGCCAAGGCGTATTGTTGTGCCAAGATTTACGATAGTGCTAAGGTTTATGATAAAGCACAAATTGGTGATTGTGCCGAGATTTTTGGCAATGCAAAAATTTATAATAACGTCAAAATATATGATGGACATATTTTTGGACACACACAAATTTATGGAAATGTGATTATTTATGCCGATTCAAGAATTTATGGCAATGTAAAAATTTATGATAATTCAGAAGATTGTAAACAAACTATGACCGCCCAGAACGGCAACTCTTCAACAAAAGACGACATTCCTTTCTAGCAACACAAACCAACTTTTAACACCAGCGTGATTCACGCCACGGGTGAATTGCGCGCAATGTAGGAAATCAAGATGAAAAATTCTACTTTTTTAAAAGAAATGGCAGAAAAATATGGATTTTCTGCTGAAGAATTTCGAGAAACAATCATAAAAACTTGTATTGGATATAAAAATGCTAATGTCATCACTGATGCAGAATTTGCCGTTTTTCTTTTTGTTGCCAATACTTATGGACTTAACCCTTTAACAAAAGAAATCTATGCACTCCCTAAAAAAGGCGGCGGCATCATACCCGTTGTTTCTATCGACGGTTGGATAAAGATCATCAAATCAAATCCTGACTTTGATGGCATGACCTTTCAAGATCAAATCAATGAGGATGGGAATATCATTGCTATCAAATGTGCTATTCGTCTCAAAGGGATTAAAGACCCTATCGAAGTCACCGAATATCGCAAAGAATGCGAACAAGAAAAAAGTGAAGCATGGCAAAAATATCCAGCACGTATGTTGCGCCATAAAGCCACTATACAATGTGCTCGCTATGCTTTCGGGCTTTCCGGTATTTATGAAGAAGATGAAGCAAAACGTATCAATGAAACAAACCATAACGTACAAACGAAGTTAGTTTCTTATGATGTGCTTACGCAAATCAAACAATTAATAAACATCACTCAAACAGAAGAGGAAAAAGTCCTTGAGTATGGACGAGTCCAAAAGCTTGAAGATCTTCCTGATGAAGTAGCACAAAGGATTTTGGATGTTTTGCAAAAGAGACAGCATGAAAAAGAACAATCTTTCCTACAACAAAAGCAAATAGAGGCGCCTATACAAGATGCCGAATATATTCACGTCCAAGATAT
>NZ_JBHIOR010000061.1:0-2180 GCF_042195605.1 Bartonella sp. AP88HLJMH
AAAGATTTACAAAAATCCATCAATTGTGAGATAGACGACATAAAGCCATCGACAATCGAATTAGCCAGATCTTCGCCCGCTTGTTCCATACCAGCCTTGGCACTCTCCGAGAGCTTTTCCTGTGTAAAAAAACTCTTCAACCATTGCCAAAAGTTGGAAAAGCTTTGTTTAACGCCTTCCCACAAATTGCCAAACCACTCGACAACAGAGGAAAGCTCTTGTTTAAACTTTTGCCAAGTTTGAGAGAAATCAAAAGCAGCAGCAATGATATTTTTCCATTTGGTGATGGTGGTGGGTTCAGCACCAAAAAAGCGCATGACGGCTTCAAAGGCTTGCCCAAAAGCCCGAGATACCCCCCGTGCAAAGCCCTTCATAAAAGAAGAAAAACGATCCCAATATTTCCACAAAGCAAAACCAGCAGCCAGTATGACCGCCACAACAGCAGCAACCACAGCCCCTATTGGGGTAAAAATACCCCCCACAACAGAGGAAATACCCGCCCCAACCACTTCGATCACTGTCCCAACAGAGCCAAAAGAGGCAGCAAATGCACTTCCTGAGACAGCAATCCCCCGTAAAGCCCCGACCAACAAGGTCATGGGGCGTAAGAGTCGGAGTGAACTTGCCCCAAGACCCGCGGTTAGCAAGCCCAGCGAGCGCCCTGCGGCTGCTAAGCCCCGCCAGCTTGCAGCAACACCACGACTGAGTACTCTAAGCTTAATAAAAGAGCCCATCAATTGAAGAAGCCCAAGACGTGTGCCAGCCATGGTAAAGCGCAACACGCGCAGAGCAATATTAAAAGCCATCAGAGCGGCAATGGTTTTGATAATAGCGCTTGTTAAAGTGGGATGGGCATTCGCCCACGCCATAAGCCCATTGGTAAAATTGCCAACACTTTCCATCAAACTGTTGAGGGGGGGCAGAAGCACTTCACCAATGGTGATGCCCAGAGCCACAATACGGTTTTGCAAGAGTTCAAATTGCCGCATGGCACCGGTTGCTTGTTTGTCTGCTTCTTGTTCTACAGAACCTTTAAAGACTTGTGGATCTTTCACATAATCTAAAGCTTGCCCTAACAATTCGGGGTTACCCACCAATTTGGCAAAATCACCAGTAAAATCGCGCCCAGCAATGGCAATCAGCGAGCGCATCCCCTGTTCGGATTTACCCAACACATTAAAAAAGCGCACCAAAGTGCCGGTAGCATCTTTGTCCAGATCTTGCATGAACTTTTCGCGAGAAAGCCCGATATTGGCAAAAGCATCTTCAATATGCTTGCCTCCTGCCTGAATACGGGCACTCATGGCATTAAAACCACGCGCGGCACTCTCTGGAACAATCCCAGCAGAAATCATCGCCGTACCAAATGCCGCAGTTTCGCGCGCGGTGAGCTTAAACATGGTTGCCGCACCGGTGGCACGATTGGTAAAATCAGACACTTCACTGGCTTTTGCCGCCATGTGATTAGAGAGATGATTGATAGCATCGCCTAGATCTTCAATGCCTGCCTGATTAAGCTTAAAGACATTGCGCAACTTGGCAAAGCGCTCCCCAATCTGATCTCCCGTCATATCAAAAGCTACAGCTGCTTTAGCGGCATAAATGCTAAAAGCTTCTAGATCTTGTTCGCCAATCCCTGCTTGGCTGGCACTGGTCATCAATTCTAAGACTTCACGCGCCGCTAACGGAATCTTGGTGGAGGTTTCAAGCGCAAAACGGCGCAATTCCTTTAAGCGATCAAGGGGGGCATCGAGAACCTTTTCTAGTCCCTTCATCGATTGGTCAAATTGCATGGCTTTATAGAGCGGTGCAATTAAGGTTGCTGTTTGCGCAAGCGCACCCACCATACGCCCCCGCGCATGGTTAAAAGCATTTTCCGCATTCTTTGTCGCATCCTCAAGATGCTCAGGGTCAAACCACCCTTTAAAATGCTGCCTTGTCTTGTTTTGGAAATGTGCAACATCTGAACTAAAGGCTGCAAGATCCCGCTTGGCAGAAGCTATCCCCTCTTGCAGATGATTGACAAAACGCACAACAAGGGAAACATCCATGACGATTCTTTATCCTAACTGATGACTTTCATATTCTTGTTGTTTCAGGCGTGCGAGTTCTTCTCGATAGGCAATCACATCCAGCCAATCCATCTGGTTAATCTCTGAAGGCGCCCAGTGATAATAAAG
>NZ_JBHIOR010000062.1:0-2139 GCF_042195605.1 Bartonella sp. AP88HLJMH
TGCGTGAAAGAGCGGCAACATACAGAGGAAGAAGCATTTGAGAGAGGTTAGAGAATGAATGCAGAAATGAACGAAGCTATGAATGAAGATTACAGAGTTGGAGCACCGGTCTTTGATGATGAGAGCTCTTTTGATGCCGGCACTTATGATGGTGAAACGATTGATAATGATGATGTCACCTCTCCAGAGCCGGTTGCACAGCCCGTTGAAAAGCCTTCAGAGATTGTTCCTAGTATAGAACAGCAGCGTATGGAGCAACAAGCCAAACAAGCTCGTGAAGCGCTTGTCAAGCTTTATGAACCCCAGTCCCAGACGCCAATGGTTGAAGGTGAAAATGCACCCCCAGACCCTACACAAGACATTATTGGCTATATGAGTTGGATGGGAAAAAAGATTCGAGAGCAGGATGCGTATATTAGGGAACAGAAAGAAGCGCTAAGACAAGCTGAGGAACGGCAGCAGCATGATATACGTCTTGGTGAATTTTTTAATAATTCTGTTAAGTCGTTTCAAAATAAATCCAGTGATTTTGACGCCGCGGCAAATTTTCTTTATGAGGCACGCGCAAAGGAATTGAGTTCTTGGTCATCACTTTATCCTGAGTATGGACAACAAAACACAATAGATGCGATTATAAGAGATCAATTGCATGCTCTTGTAGCCACTTGTGCACAAAGAGATCTCAATCCGGCAGAAGAGATTTATAGAATAGCGCAAAACCTTGGCTATCAGAACCAAGCAGTGCAAGCGAATAATCAAGTTGCAGCACTTCAAAGCCGTCAGAATTCTGCGAGAACCTTAACGGCATCTGGTGGAGGGGGCGTGACGGGTCCTATGACCAAAGAGACACTTGCGAATATGTCAGAAAAGGAATTCAACGCATGGATATCCAATCCGAAAAATGAAGCCCGTTTTTATGAAATAATGGGTGCAGACCCTGATTAGGCAATCAGTTTTACAACATAATCCGCCTTGATGCGGGTTTTCCACCGGCTTTAAGCCGGTTTTTTTACAGCAAAGAAAGGTGAAATCAATGGCAACAACACATATAGGAACCCATGATCCGCAATCGGTGAAATTGTGGTCACAGAAATTAAGCAATGAAGTTTTGAAAGCGACAAAAATTGCCCCTCTTATTGGCAAAAGTTCGAACAGCATTATCCAACTTTATAACGAAACCCATAAGAGCGCAGGGGATAGTGTTACGTTCAGTTTGCTAGTCAATCTGTTTGGAGATGGTGTCACGCAAGGCGAAACCTTAGAAGGCAATGAAGAGGCGCTTCAATTTATGAATGATCGGTTGGTGATTAACGAGCTTTTACATGCGGCGCGTGTTGCCAATGATGATTCGATTGATCAACAGAGAATCCTCCCGAATTTACGTAAGAAAGCGAAAGAAGGCTTGGTTCGCTGGTATGCCAATCGTTTAAGCATCATGTTCTTTTTGCAGGTATGTGGTTATACAGCCCGTACGATTAGCGTTGATGGTCGAGAAGTGTACATTAAACCGGTTCATTATGGCTTTAATGAAATCATGGCACCAAGCAGTGAACGGATTATCCGCCCCGATGGGAAAACCAAAGATGAAGATCTTAATGATAAAGCCAAACATAGCTTTAGTTTGAAGCTTATTGATGAAGCGGTTAAACAAGCCAAACTTGCCAATCCGCAAATTTCCCCCGTCCATGTTAACGGTGATGATGTTTACGTTCTCTATTTGCACCCAACACAAGTGATGCAATTGCGTACCAATACAGCCGCTGGTGAGTGGTTAGATATCCAAAAATCGGTTTATGCGACTTCTCGTGCAAAGAACCCAATCTTTGATGGTTCTCTTGGCATGTATAATGGTGTTGTTTTACGCGAAGCTATTCATGTTACCCATGGTGTTAAATCGACAGATAATACAGCTGTTAAAAGTGTGCGTCGCGCGGTGTTTCTAGGGGCGCAAAGTGCTGTTATTGGTTTTGGCAAAAATCACAGTGCAACGCATTATACGCTTAAAGAAGAGTATTTTGATTATGAACGTGAATTTGGTGTTGCAGCCAAAACCTTAATAGGAATGAAGAAAACCCGTTTCAAATTTCCAAATAGCTCTCAAGCAGCGCAAGATTTTGGAACGATTGTTATCCCCACCTA
>NZ_JBHIOR010000063.1:0-2086 GCF_042195605.1 Bartonella sp. AP88HLJMH
GTGGAGCAATCAGGCATCAAAGCGGGTGATGGTGGTTTTAAGATCAACGTTAAAGATAAAACAACGCTGACCGGAGGTATTATTGAAAGCACCGCGCCGGCAGAAAAAAACAGCCTGACCACAGGAAGCATTAGTACCAATGATATCAGCAACAGTGCGCATGCGCAAGCCAGCAGTCAAGGTTTAAGCATTTCAGCGGGTGGTCCGATGTATCAGGGCAAATATGGTGTCGGGAAAAACATTGCTAAAAATCTCTTAGATCATTCAAAAGCTAAAGATTCAGAGGAAGGATATACCAAATCTGCCATTAGCGATGGCACCATTGTCATTACTGATGAAGCAGGGCAGAAGGCATTGACAGGGCAAGATGTTGAGCAAGCCATAGCCTCCCTTAATCGTGATACTGCCACCGCCCATAAGGGTGTACAACAGCTCGATGTAGGCAAGCTGGAACAAATCGTCCATGAAAACCGCGAAATGGCAACGCAATTGTTGGAAGAAGGATTTAAATACAGCGATGACTCCTATAAAACCATGTTTATCAAAGAGCACCCCATCGCCGTTGTCGACCGTGATGAAAAGGGCAATATAATCTATAAAAAAGATGAAAATGGGGTACCTATAAGAGACGCTCGTGGACAACCAATACCTCACGCACATTATTTAACAGATGAAGAAAAGCAGCATTTACAAGAGGGTGCTGATGGCAAGGTGCATGTGTCCTTTAATGGCATCTTTACTCCACCAGAGGAAGCCGCTGTTTATGCGGTTCAACATGCGAAGGATAAAAATGCACCGCTTTATTTTGTGGTGTTCCCAGAAGCTGATTCTGCTATTTCAGAACTTCTGGTAGCAGGCTACCAGAAGTTTATGGAAAATAACTTTTGGGGTTTGACCAATTCAACACAAGAAGCAAAAAATCTGATGTCTCGCTATGGTAACACGGGATTGGAAGAGTATGGCCATAGCCGCGGTACCATGTCATTGGGGAATATGCTGAATTCTTTCAAACAAGAAGGTGTTCACGGTATAGCCGACAACACGAATATCAATTTCTATGGACCAGCCTTTAATGTTTTAGTTGCATCCGGTCTGTTAGGTTATGTGAGTGATGGCAAACAAACCACTATTGGCTTTGATGGGAATAGATATGACTTTGTAAGCAGAATTATTGGTGGCAATGGCTATACCTACGGGACACTCCCTGCTGGTAGTAACATGTGGAAAGAATGGTGGAGAGTGGTCATGAATCCCATAAGTTCCCATACTTGTCTTGGAGATGCAGGTTATAAATGTAGATATGATTATGGTTCATCTCATCGTGAACAATTTCCTTTAAGTAAATCATGGAGTAAAAAATGAAACACATCGTAAAATTATTAAGTGCTGTAACTTTGTTAAGTATAGCTGGATGTCAGTTTAATAAACCTCCTTCAGGATATTTGACTGCTTGGGAGAAACCGGGAGCAGATTTTACTGAGGTAGGAAAAGGCTTGTTAGAATGTGGTATGCCAACCCCTTATGATAAGGATCCAGAAAGCAGCAAGCTCAGTAATAATGCAATAGCAACAATTCATGCTTGTATGGTTCAATCAGGATTCCGCTATAAAGATGAAAGGGGGGGGGGGTGGTGTGTAAACCATAAAGCCGAAAACTTGCCCATTTGTCGTCCAGGCGCTGTTGTTCCACAGCGCAGTGTCAAGAAGCGCTTAAACAGCCCTTTTTGTAAAAAATATAAAAATGCACCTGAATGCAAACCTTAAGTGTTTCTATTGGTGATGATCAACAATCTGCCATCCTTGCCTTTGCTTGGAACGGCGGGATTGTTTTCTCAATCTAACATCTCAATATTGTTCACCGTTGTTTTAAGCAGCGGTGACAGAAAATATCAACAGGCTTATGAGCTCTGTTTTATTGTAAATAAATCCATTGAAAGAGGGGAATAATGAAGAAAATCTTAAAACTGTTGAGTTGTATAGCTCTGTTAAGTATCACTGGATGTGTTAACTCAATTCCCTCACTTTCTCCAGCATTATGGAGAAATAAAATACTTTTAGAATGTGGAGTACCGGACCTTAATAAGGTT
>NZ_JBHIOR010000064.1:0-2034 GCF_042195605.1 Bartonella sp. AP88HLJMH
TAGGTGGGGATAACAATCGTTCCAAAATCTTGCGCTGCTTGAGAGCTATTTGGAAATTTGAAACGGGTTTTCTTCATGCCAATCAGTGTTTTCGCAGACAAACCATAGTAACGTTGATAGTCGAAATGCTCTTCCACCAATTTATAGCGATTGACATTGCGATTATTTCCAAAAGCCATAACGATACTTTGTGCTCCAAGAAAAACAGCACGACGCACACTTTTTTTCGCTGTATGATCGGTAGATTTAACCCCATGAGTGACATGTTCAGATTCACGTAAAATCACACCATTATACATGCCAAGAGAACCATCAAAAATCGGGTTCTTCGCGCGCGAACCCGTATAAGCAGCTTTCTGAATATCAAGCCACTGTCCAGTCTCTGTATTGGTGCGCAATTGCATCACTTGTGTTGGGTGCAAATAGAGAACATAAACACTCTCCCCATTCACACGTACTGGTCGAATTTTGGGATTAGCAAGTTTCGCCATTTTTACAGCTTCGTCAATAAGCTTCAAACTAAAGCTGTGTTTTGGCGCTTCACTGAGATCTTCATCCTTGGTTTTACCATCTGGACGGATAATTCGCTTACTACTTGGTGCCAGAGGTTCATTAAATCCATAATGCACATTCTCGATATCTATCATCCGATCTTCAAAAGAGATTGTCCTTGCTGTATATCCGCAAGCTTGAATGAAAAACATCAAGCTTAAGCGATCTGCATACCAATCAACTAAGCCATCTTTTGCTTCGTCACGCAAATCAAACGTTGTACGTTGTTGCGCTATACTACCTTCATTTTCTACACGAACTGCATGCGAAAGCTCGTCAATATAGAGTCTGTCATGAAGGAATTGTAATGCCTCTTCATTCCCCTCAAGCGTCTGTCCTGAGGTAACTCCCCGTCCCAAAAGCTGTGTACGTAAGCTAAATGTAACACAATCCCCTCTGCCCTTCTGTGTTTCAGTTTTAAGTTGAATAATGCTGTTTGAACCCCTGCCTATAAGAGGGGCAATAGGTATCGCCTTTGAAACTTCTGTATTTAATAATTTTGACCACGTGCTTATCGCATGAGGATCATCTGCTCTAACTGTTGTTAATGCCATTGATTTTACCTTTCTTTGCTGTAAAAAAAACCGGCTTAAAAGCCGGATCATAGCCCTGTATAAAACAGACTAATTTCTATAAAATGCACTCTTAATACCCGTTACCTGCACCGTGTAATTGCCGAAAAATCGCTTTATTTTTCGGATTTGATATCCAAACGTCAAATTCTTCTTCTGACATCCTATCAATGCTTGCTAAAGTCATTGGTCCAGTACTCCCCCCTCCTCCAGATGCTGTCAAAGTCCGCGCAGAATTCTGCCGACTTTGAAGTTCTGCAACCTGATTATTCACTTGCACTGCTTGGTTCTGATAGCCAAGGTTTTGCGCTATCCTATAAAGCTCTTCTGCTGGATTACCCCCCTTTTGGGCGCAAGTCGCTACAATCGTACGTAATTCATCCCCTATAATCGCATCTATCGTGCTCTTTTGTGCATAATTCGGATAAACAGAGGACCATGCATTCAATTGCTTTGCACGCGTCTCATAAAGAAAATCTGCCGCCGCATCAAAATCACTGTATTTATCCTTGATAGAGGTCACTGAACTTTCTAAAAACTGGTTCAAATGTCCATTAAATTCGTGGGATTCAATGGCTTGCCTTTGAACATCCTGCTGTGCCCTAATATACGCATCTTGCTCTTGTAGCTTTTTGCCCATCCAACCCATGTAGCCAATGATGTCTTGTGTAGGGTCTGGGGGCGCACTTTCACCTTCAACCATTGGCGTCTGGGCTTGCGGTTCATTATAAAACTTGACAAGCGCTTCACGGGCTTGGTTGGCTTGTTGTTCTGCACGTTGCCGATCTATAGGAACGATTTCTGAAGGCTTATCAACGGGCTCTGCAACCGGTTCTGGAGAGGTGACATCATCATTATCAATCGTTTCACCATCATAAGTGCCGGCATCAAAAGAGCTCTCATCATCAAA
>NZ_JBHIOR010000065.1:0-1979 GCF_042195605.1 Bartonella sp. AP88HLJMH
GGCTCTGATGTTCAAACAAAGGATAAACTTCTCTTACAAGCTGAGAGGAATGTTTCGATTGATGCCACACGCAACAGTATGGACAATCAGAATGGGAGTGAAACCTCCCATGTTGCCTTGCACAATGGCTCTCATTTAAGTTCTGGAAAAGATACCACTGTTATCTCGGGTCAAGATATCCATGTTGCTGCTTCCGATATAGATGCCAAGGGCAAGGTGGGGCTGAAAGCCAGTAACGATATCCTGATCAACAATGCAGAAGATAGCTTACATTATGAGATGTCCGATCACAAAGAGGATGGAATATTTAGTGAGAGAGTCCATAATAATGTTGAGGCTACTCAAGTTGTGGGCTCAAGTATAACAGGGGGTGAAGGGATGGCCTTTGAATCTGGCAACGATACAAAAATCATTGGATCGATGCTTTTTGCTGGAAAAGAAGAGGAAACACCAGATCAAGCAAAAGCAGATATTTCTATTCACTCTGGTGGGAATATTCTCATAAAAGGCGCTCAAGAACACTACGATCAGCAATACCAATCGTCATCAAGTAGCTTTTTGCATGAGAAATCTTCCGATAAATCTGAATCGCACACCACAACAGTTTCCTCTGTTCTTGAGGCAACGGGCAACATTGATTTGCAAGCAGAAAAAGAGTCCACAATTACTGCTTCTCATCTGCTTTCAGGTCAAAACATCAATGTGACAGCAGAAAATGTGACGATTGATGGCATGCAAGATCACCATAGCAGCCACTCAGAAGAACATGCATCTGGTTTTGGCGCGGGCTCAGGTGAGGACTTCGTGTCGATATATGGGAGTGAGGAAAAGGTGCAAAATGAAGAGAGTTTTGAACATCAAGGCTCTTCTCTCAATGCGTATGGCACTATCAACATCATTGCCAAGAAAAAAGATGTGAGCATAGTGGGCTCTGATTTTGCAGGTGAGAATATTAACCTTTCGGCAGCTCGTGATGTCAATGTGCTTGTGGGTCATAATAGCCATAAGTCAAATTCTGAAGAAAAGCGTTCAGGTTTTGGCATTCAGTTTGGAAAGAGCAGCAGTAGTGTTTCTTTGGGTGTTGGGGTTGCAAGCGTCAAAGATACGGGCGATCAATGGGAAACCACTTCCGCACAATCACACATCACGGCACGCCGAGATGTGCAGATTACTGCTGACAATGATGTAAATATGCAAGCAGCTATTGTTTCGGCAAATCGTGATGTGAACATTGATACCGGTAATAATATCACGCTTTCGGAAAGCCAAGATATCTCTAAGACACAAAAAAAACATGAAAATTTCTTTGCTGGTGTTACAGGTTCTGTCAATGTTGGCATTCTTAGTACCATACAAGATATAAAGGATGCAGGAAAACGTTTTGGTCATGGGGATACAAAACACAAAATCGGCAATGGCATCATTCTTGGTCTAAAAGGCAAAGATCTCTATAACAAAGGCAAAGATCTCTATAATGGGATAAAGAGCGGATCAACAAAAGATTCCCTTCTCAAGATGGTGGATATTTCTACCAGTGTTACCGTAGGCTTTAAGACTGAAAAGGAAGAGAAGTCTTCTCAGACATCTACTGCTGTAACCAATAGCATAGAAGCTGGGCGTTCTGTCAATATGAAAGCCCACAAAGGCAGCATCCATGGTGTTGGAGCTGATATTATCGCTGGCACCAATCCTGTTTATGCAAATGATCCGCAGAGCGGGAATATCAACTTGGAAGCAGGACAGCATATTACCTTTGAAAGTGCGCAAAACAAGAAAAGCACACAAAACCATAACCAAAGCGCTTCAATGAATATTGGAGCCAGTTATGGTACTGGTGGCGCAGGGGTAACAGGCAGTGCTGCTTTTAGTCAAGGGGAAGGTTCCAGTGAACAGGTTCAACAAAAGAACAGCCATATTATTGGCACCGGCACAGTTCACACAACGAGTGGTGCAAACACCACATTGGCAGGCGCCGTGGT
>NZ_JBHIOR010000066.1:0-1971 GCF_042195605.1 Bartonella sp. AP88HLJMH
ACCTAATTCATTCCCCTCTATAGGAAATTCACGAATATAGTTACAACGACATAAAAGCTCTAAAGCTTGCTTAACGGCTCCATTGTCTTTTAAAGATCTCCAACACCGTCTATAGATATCTCTTGCCGTAAAAACATTGGGTAAAAGATCACAGCGCTCTACAATTAATTTTGCACGCTCTGCTGTTAATGTATCATTCGCCGCATAAAGACGTTTTGCATGACTTATCAGATATTCTTCCCAATATAAGGCTCTCTCAAGGGCATCTCTATTGATTTCAAAACGCCCCCCTTCACTCAATTCAAAAATCAATGCAAGGGTTGGTATGGTTTTATTCATTTTCAAAAGATGCGCTTGTAAACTTGATGAGAAATGACCTCCTTTGATTGTTCTTTGAAAATTTTCCCACCATACACGAAACATTTCTTGAGCTTCAGCAGAAAAGCGTATGGTAATAGGGTGTTTTGGTGATCCTAATGGTTTATTATAAAGAGAACGAAAAATTTCTTGATAACTTTCCCATGCCTTTTGATTGGGAGGTCTATCAACCCATAACCGCTCTTTTCGTTCATCGGGCCACACCAGCATTTGAAACCGTTGCAATAAGCCGTCATTATTTGTTCCATGGTGCATTGCTTGAATAATGGGAATAATCCGTGAAGGTTGAATGCCCCCAATAATGGAAATGGTTGCATTGGGAATAAAAATGGTTCCACGTCCTATACGGTCATAGGTGTATGATTTTTTGCCATTAAAAGCTGTTAGATAGAAAGAACGGTCTGATTGATATTCCTTCCGTTCCAAATCGGATAAAAAACCAGATAATTCATCACGAACCAACAATAAACCACGGGGGTTTTCTTTTAACAATTCCCCAAGCTTTTCGACGGTCACATCGTTGACAATAAGACGTCGTTTATTAAGCGTGTCATCTTCCTCACTTTCTTTATGTTCAAGAGATTGAGAAAGAAGAGCAAGGGCTTGTTCCTCGTCTTGATCTTTGAGTGCTTTGTAGGCTTGTTTTTTCTTTTCTCTTTTGTCTAATTCAATAAGAATATCTTTTGTTTCTTGCTGTTTTTTCTTCTTTAACCATTCTTGATGCCATTCCTCTTGAAAAACATCGAGAGGTGCTAAAGCAGCTTCCATGGTATCTGTTTTCATAGTTGAAGGTTCCCCCACAATGGCACCCCAGAGATTAGGAACAATTTTCCAATTGGCATGTTGTTTTGGAGAAACCCGCACGCCATTTCCAATGACAGCAGATAATCCACATAAAGCAGAAACAGCAACAAAATCGATAGAAGATTGTTGAATATCAGCAACGTCATAAACATAGTTTATTAATGGTGTTGGAAGCAGGAATATTTTAAAAGGCTCGACGGGTAAGAGAGCCGTAGCAATCGGTTGTAATTGCCCCCAACCATTTTGTTGCAAGGCTTGTTCATAAGAAATGGCTTTTAAACAAGTATTTTCGTTTAAAGAGACATTATCGTTATCATTGACGGGAGTATTTTCATTATTGTTTTGTAAATTACTATCTTTCATAGTTTCCCTCTTTTAAGAAAGTAATACGTTATTAAAATCAGTTCCTTTTGGAGCTTGCATCATAAAGACCTCAAAGCCTTGGCTATAGGCATGTGCAGCGAGGTTAAAACCTGCTTTACGACCCGCATCATCGCCGTCCATTGCAATGGTGAGACGCCCTTTTGTATGGGGTAAATTCACACGCATCATGCCACTGGTTGAAAGAGAAGCCCATAAATCAACGGGCTCTGATAACAACCCAGACAAAAGAGCCAGACCGGTTTCAATGCCCTCACAAATGACCAGATGTTTGGGATTGCCTTGACTTAAATGCACAGCACCACCTGTTACAGATCCCAACATGGCTTTTGCTGGTTTTTGATCTGTTTTGCAGCCATTGTCTTTTAAAAAGGTTCTATGAATGGCAAAGGAGCCAGCCCCCTTAAC
>NZ_JBHIOR010000067.1:0-1966 GCF_042195605.1 Bartonella sp. AP88HLJMH
GTGAATATCAAGGGCATTGGTGCTTTGAAAGTCTAAACCGCCATAAGTCAATTCGCTCTCTGAGACATCAATATGATCTGCAATTAAATACAGCGTTTGCGGCGTGTAAATATGAGAACGGTTATTGCTTAAATCGAGAGTGTTTGCTGTCAATCTCACATCCCCCTCAGCAGACAACACATTCTCAACACTGATCTCTCCTGATACCGATGTCAATGTTGCACTGCCATAGCCTATGACCTGATCATAATAGATGTCGTTGCCTGCAAAAATTTCAATATTGCCACCACTGGCAATCTGCCCAACCTTCACCCCTTCTTTTGCTGTAATCAAAAGAAAGCCCTTTTCATCTAAAACAAGATCCCCTGAACCGCCCGTAGAAACGACACCTGTCATCAGTGTGCCTGCATCAAGGCTGCCAACCTTTAAAACAGCTTCTTCACCCGTCATCAGCGAAGAAAAGTCAACCGCCCCACCCTCAATATTTGCCTTGCCATAGGCTAAAAGTTGCCCAAAATGAACGGGAGCATTTGTTGCTGGTTGTGCTTGAATGGCAACATTTTGATGCGACAGAATTGTTTGAGAAACAGATAGCCCGTTATGAGAAACCAGGGTGATATCTCCTGCTCCATAAACACTTTCAGCAACAATCGCACCTTGACTGCTCTGGAGATCAACATCCCCTTGAGTGCCAAGAACAACAACACCAGCAGCACCCGTTGCCGCCATATCAACCCCACCGGCTAAAAAATGAGCTTGTATATCACCACCGGCATGCGCCTTGAGATTCCCTTGCGCTAAAACAATCCCCTCAAGCTTCAAGTTTCCGCCCGATTCAAGAGCCATATCAGCGCCTGCCCCTAGCCCTGAAACTTGAAGTGTCTGGCGCGAAGAAAGCTCCATATTGCCCCCAGAGGTTGCCTTACCGGCAATCGATAAAAGCCCATCCTGCGCCTCTATCTTCAAATGACCATCAGCACCAACCGTTTCTAACGTCACATCCTTATGGGCGGCAATATCAATATGCTTTTTCGAGGTGATGTGTTTTGCCAATATGCTCTGGCTTTTCGATTTGAGGACAACACCCCCATGACCAAAAACATTCTTCAACGAGATTTTCCCGTCAGCAGAAAGATGCAACTGCCCCGCATTGGCGGCCATATCATGGCGCATGCGAACCCCAACACCTTTTTCTGTTGCCACAAGTTTAATCTGATCCGCCTGTAGAGCCCCCAAAGCAGAACCATCTATCGCATATTCCGGTTTACCGGTAATATCGGTCAGTTCTTTCATTTCCCGTGAAGCATAATCAAAGTGACCTGTCCCTGCTGTCACACCAATTTCTCTGCCCGCAACAGCTCCTTCAAAATGCACTGTGCGTGAGACAATATCGACAATATCAACAGCCCCTTGACCAGAGAAAAAATTGGCTCCCTTAGCGCCAAAGGTAATATCCCCACCTCGCACCTCAAAGCCTTTCAAAAAACCGCTCGCATCAATTTCGGGAACACCTGTGGTTAAAGTCGCATGGGGCGTATTGATAAAGCCACAACCATCACAGCTTATCCCATTGGGATTGGCTATAATCACATCGGCTGGGCTCCCAAAAACCTCTCCTGGACCATGAAGCGCACTGCGCTTGCTGCTGGTCACTTCATTTAAAATCACTTTCGCCGAACCCGTGAAACGCAAATGCGGATTGCCCGGCATAATGCCCCCCAACTGCGATTGCCCCACTTCTTGCGCATGATTGTTCCAAATCACACCCGGATTTCCAATATTAAAATCGTTATATTTATTGTGCGATAAGCCCTTGCCATTGGGGGTAACAATATCAATCGAGGGAACTCCATTGGGCGCTGCCACTATATCTGGACGATGGGCGGCATTCGCGTTAGGATCCACAGTAATTTGCGCCTGTAACGCTGAAGGGGCTAACAAACAAGAAAAACCAAGTCCCCCAAAT
>NZ_JBHIOR010000068.1:0-1834 GCF_042195605.1 Bartonella sp. AP88HLJMH
GTCAACCTGTTCGTTTGTTTCTAAACTTTCAGAACCAATTTCTTTTTTTGCTAAAACGATAGTTTTAGTTTTTTTATATATATTCTTATTCTGGTTCTTTATAGCTTGATTTTGCTTAGCATTTGCTTCAGCAAAAAAAACGTTTTGCTTGTCATTTGCTTCAGCAAAATTATTAACATGTTGTTTTGTATTGTTTTTTGCTTGTGCACCTTTTTTACCAGCCTCACTACGAACTTGCGATATGTGCTCTTTTTTATCAGCAAAATCGTTCAGCTCTTCTTCAACGCGCGTATTCCACAATCCATTATCTGTCTCAACAAGTTTATCATTCCTCATTAAGTATTCGACAATAGCTGCAAATTTTTTCTGCGAACAATTGCAAGCACGTGCAAGCGTTTCAAAATCTTCTTTAATTGGTGCTTTTTTATCGTACATGCGAACGAGAAGCGTCATATAAGCACCCCTTTGCTCTAACGTCATTCCATCTGTACCACTTATCCAGTCATACAAATGGAATCTTATCCATGGCATACCATTAGACATGCGCATCCCCTTCTTTCATTAAATATAAATTAGTGATCATAATCCCCCCCTTAAGGCTGTTGCCTATTTATATGTGCGCGTATGGTGGCGCGTAATCTATTAATTTGGTCTCTTTATTTTTGCCTGTTTAAGAATGTGAATGGTGCTGTTGATGTTCATTACTATCTGTAGGAGCGGAAATAAAAGCAGAACTAGAGCTAGAACTATCATTCAACTTTTGCAGCTTGAGATAATTTATTACGGAGATAGATCCTCTTTTTTCCCACTTGCAAACAGCTGCTTGAGTTACACCAAGCATTTTCGCCATTTCTGATTGAGTCCAATTAAATTTGCCCCGTATTGACTTAGTCAAATTCTTAAAATCTTCTCGTTGATCCATTTACAAGCTCCAATTACAGCTCTGTCTTATTTTATTCATATAATTATAGTTATATAAAGTCAATGAAATTTATCTTTATCAACGATAAAAAAATAAGGTAAGCAGAAGTATGAGTAATAAATCTAATATCATAAGCACATTAAAAAAGATTTTGACCGAATTTAACTTAACGCAAGAAGATGTAGCCAAACGGCTAAACGTAACACAAGCTTCAGTGTCTAAGTGGTTAAAAGATTCTGATCCACGCGGCTCTAATCGAGATGCCATTTTAGAATTATATAAAGAACTAAAAGGGGACAATCACTTAATAACTTTTGTTCCTCTTATGGGGTATATTGGAGCAGGAACACAGATAGATCCAAGTTTTGAACAAATCCCTGAAGATGGTCTTGAACAAGTAGAAATTCCTTTTGCTTTACCTGATGATATGGTTGCTTTTGAAGTTAAAGGAGATTCTATGATACCAGCCTATAAAGATGGAGATATGGTTATCGTAAGACGGCGCCAAATTAAAACAATAGAATCCTTTTTTGGCAAAGAAGCCGTTATTTTAACACATGATAATAAAAGATATATAAAGCAGATTAGCAGGGGAATGAATGGTGAAATAGATCTGCTTTCTTGGAATGCCTTACCTATTAAGAATGTTAAAATTGTGTGGGTTGGAGAGATATTTGCTATTTTGCCAATAAGTTCTTACAGCAAGATGATTCGGACTTATCGCTAATTATCCTCCCCTCTTATTCAGCAAGATATTATAATATTTTTTATAAAAATATAACTTTTTATAATTTTTTGCTTGCTATTTTATAATTATAGTTATATAAGTAATTATATAAACCACGCACAAACAATCGCCAAGAGGCGTTAGGGAGGAAAAATTATGGAAAATCCAATTCTTATAAATTCTGA
>NZ_JBHIOR010000069.1:0-1814 GCF_042195605.1 Bartonella sp. AP88HLJMH
GGTGGCTCTGGAGGAGTCGGCAAAGGTTCCTATAGTTCGGGAAAAGCAGGGCGTGGTTTTGGGGGCGGAGGTGCTGGCTCTCATGGAGATTCCTCTCCAAGCGGCGCTGGAGCTGATGGCGCTGTTCTTATAAGGTTATGGAAAGATTAAATGGATGCACAAGTAACCAAGATATGACAGAAGTCAAATGGATAGCTGTTCTATAAGCGAGCTTGTATGTTTTTAAGTCCTTTAAAGCCCTTTGAAAGGGCTTTTTTTGACTGACAGTGTCAGTCTTATGGAGCATGGTGATGCTTGTTATAGTCTCTTCATTGATTTGGAGAGCAAGATGGCAATAGAATTTAATCATGGGATTCGCATTGTAGAGGCTGGTGAGGATTCCCGTCCTTTAGCAACATTTGATCAGACAGCCATTGGAGCGGTTGTTACAGCCCCTGATGCTGATGCACAAACTTATCCCCTTAATGAGCCTGTGTTGGTCTTTACGCATGAGACAGAAAAAATCCAAAAGCTTGGGGCAAGAGGCACGGCTCTTGATGTGATTAAAGCCGTGTGCGCGCAGGGGATTGAGGCACAAATTATCCTTGTGCGTGTGGAAGAAAAGTCAACCATTGCTGAGACACAAACCGAAATGGTGGGATCCAATACTCACTTGACCGGTGTGCATGCCTTAGCGCATGCGCGGGGGCATTTGGGGGTAGAACCTGGAATTCTCTTAGCACCGGCTTATAGTGCAGGGCGGATTGACAATGGCAAAAACCCTGTGGCAGACGCTTTGGAACAGGTTGCAGAAAAGCTACAAGCGATTGCCGTGTTTGATACGGGGGGTAAAAACACGCAAGAAAGCCTTGCCTATCGTGCAGATTTTTCCTCACGCTTTTGTTATTTGATTGATCCCTTTGTACGGGTGGCAAATTCTGATGGAGGTGTGAGTATAAAACCCGCAAGTCCTTTTGCAGCAGCCATGTTTATCAAACGGGACAAGCAAAGGGGCGGTGTTTTTTGGTCTCCTTCCAACCAAGATGTGCATGGCATTTTAGGGACAGCACGCCCCATTAGCTATTTTGATGGCGAAATTGATCATGAGGCAAATCGCCTTAACCAAGCCGATATTGCAACCTTTATTCCAGCACGACTTAGTCAAAATGGGCATGGGCAAATTGCCGCCAATGGGCGCATTTTATGGGGCAACCATACCACCTCTAGTGATCCGCTTTGGCGTTTTGTCAATGTGGTGCGCACCCGTGCAGCACTGGAAAAAACCATCATCAATAATTTGCGCCCTTGGGCCAATGATGAAAACCTTACTGGTCAACATGTTATTGCCATTACCCGCTCTTTGACCAGCTTTCTTGATGATATGATTGCACGCGGTGCACTGCTTGGTGGGCGGGTTTGGTTTGATCGTGATTTAAATTCCAACAGCAATTTACAACTGGGGAAATTGCGGGTGGAATTTGATGCAGAAGAAGTGCCGCCTCTAGAAGATTTAAGCTTTGGCAGCCGGCGCAATGGAGCTTACTTTAATCGGCTTGCTGAAGATATCCAAAATAAAATGATTTATGCCTTTGGCGATACGCTAGAGGGTTATCGCAAAGCAGCAAGGAGCGACATATGACTTTAAGAATTGTTCGCGGTTTTACCCTGATTGTTGATGATGATGTGAATCTTCATCTTGATCTTGAAACCCTCAAATTACCTACGTTGGAAGAAATCACTGAAACCTATCAACCAGGGGGCTCTGATATGCAAATTGATGTGAGCGGTCTTGGTGTCAAAGCCCTTGGCTTGCAAATGAAAATCCGCAGCCATAC
>NZ_JBHIOR010000070.1:0-1684 GCF_042195605.1 Bartonella sp. AP88HLJMH
AATGATGCCAATCGCTATGCTGTTGAAACCGTTGGCAACCCTGCTTACCCATTGGAGTTGTTTCAAAGGGTTATTACGGTAAGTTTAGAAACAATGAAGATTGTTAAGAACTTACCAAAATTAGAAATAAGAGAAACTGAATAAGCTTATTAAAGCATGCTCACATAATGAGTGTGATAACCTTACAAGGGGTATAAGGTCTTATAACCATAATCTATACCTCTCTTGTTAAGTTGATTAGATACAATCTCAAAAAGACTGTTTATATGCGTTATTCTAAAAAGAAATCATTTGCACTTTTAAATACTCTTATTTGGATTGCTTTAAGACTTTTAAGAAACCCACTCTTAAATAGAATTAGATTTTTTTACATTGCCTTTAAAAGATTATACCGTAATCTAAAATGATAGCTTTATTAACATCGACCTTGTGGCTAAAATTCGTGATTATGCTGCTATTTTCCTAACTCTACTTTGGGACTATAAGCCCCTCTTTGGCTAGTTTTTCAACAGTTGTTTCAGCAACGCTTACTATGAGATCAGAAAATGATGCAAAAGCATTTCCATCGCTATAGCCTTTTGCTAGCCATATGGTTTCTTTGTTTTTTGTATGGTGAATAAGATAAACACTAACACTTATGGCGGGCTTACTAATATTATATCCACCGGTCACATAACCTGGTGTCGTCTCAGTTTTTATGGTAGCAAAGTTTCCAAATCCCGAAATAGTACTTGTAGAGGTTCCCGGATGATATGTTGGCGGGATATACGTCTGTGATATAGCACGATTATCAACGCTAACTATTAGGAGTGCATCTGCGCCTTTATTTGTTATAATTTCCTCTTTCTCGTTATAGGAATAATTACGAGTTAGAGGGAAAAGTTCTAATCCTCTCAATATCTGTACATTGTATTTAACGAGGGATTTCTCAAAGGTGTCTTCAAGTTCTTTTTGCTCAGAAATAGACATGCCAACACCTCCTATGACCACCTTTTTCGTTTGAAATCGTCCCTTGTAGTTTGGATCAACAATTCCGTTCAAATGTGTTATAGGACCACAAGCTGTGAGTATTAACAAACAAAGTAAAATAAAAAACTTCATCATCATAAACCTTTGATTAATGCAAAAGTCTAATAATGTATTTATAATTCAAATTAAAGATACGATTTGAACTTTTAAATAATTTTTTTAGATTGTTTTGCAAAATTTAAGAAATCCACTCTTAAAGTGAATTAGATTTTTTTACATTGCCTTTAAGAGATTATACCGTAATCTAAAATGAGTGCTTTATTGTTATCAAAAGCTTTGTTTAAAGAGAGTTATGTATATTCATTTTGCTTATAGGTTTTGAAGATGTAAAAACCGTCAAAACCCCCTCAAAACGTATATTATTAGTTGAATTTATAGGTTGTGTTATCAATATGGGTTGTTTTTTAAAGGTCTGTAAAATCTTAACATATTGAAAAATAACGTTTTTACTTTTTATCGTTTTTTTACATAATAGCAGCAACCCTCAAAACTCAAAACCCCTTCAAAACTCATAACCATAATGATTTTGATAGCATTTCATATGAGTTACAAGCTATCTTTTGAAAGGCTTTAAAGGGTCATACGCTTTTCATAAGACACGTTTTAATGACTCACTAAAATGATCACTTTTGTCAGTTCAATTTACTGACACATA
>NZ_JBHIOR010000071.1:0-1656 GCF_042195605.1 Bartonella sp. AP88HLJMH
TTGGAGCTTGCACGCAACAAAATTCCTTCTCCAGGGCGCCAACTCTCTAGCTGATAAGGACCAACACAAGCAGAATGGCTTGCCAAATACCGGTTTCCCATATCACCATTTTTTTCGTGTTTCATGAGTGTTTCACGATCAAGCAAAGCAAGAGTACGACTAGTGGCAAAATGGCTAAGAATGAGCTCTGCTGGATAAGGTTTATCAAATTTCATCACAACCGTTTTGTCGTCCGGTGCTTGAAAAGCCTCATCAACGTTTTGTTCTGTAATCCCATATTCATTAAATGTCGCCGCAGTAGCCATCTTCAATTGAACAACCCGCTTCATGCTCCAAATAAGATCATTGGCATTCGCAGGACGACCATCGTTGAACTTCAAACCATCACGCAAATGAAAAGTAATCACCGTACTCTGATCATCACTTGAAACATCCCAACTCTTCGCTAAAGAAGGAACCATTTTAGCAGCATCATCTGTAGCAGAAACGACTAAATTATCACAAACATTAACAAGAACTTCATTACCATAACGGTCATTGATTTGTGCGGGATCAAATGTACTTATTGTATCAAGATTCCAAGCCATCACAAGCGTATCGGCGGGTGTTTTCGCTGAAACTTGTTGCACAAACATCCCCATTGCAAGAACAGCAGAAACAAAAGAACTGCCCTTTTTCAATATTTTTCTTTTCCCGTTCATAGAATTTTCCTTTTAAGATTTAAGGTTATTGTATAACTTCCCATGTGACAACATGCAAAAATGATAAGATCATGCTTAGAAAACACGCCTCCTAGAGGTAAAATATCAAAATCTCTAAAAGCAGCAGCCACTTTTCAAAAGCTCCTTCCCTCCCAAATACGTATAGAACAAACGAACATATGCAACGCAAAACGATCTGATTAAAATGAAGCTATCACGCACGATAGCACACGACATCACGGCACTTATAATTCAGAGCATATCAGACCAAAATCCTTCCTTGCTTCATTAAAAAGATTTCTTTTTCAAGTTTCTTCTTGCGATTTTCTAAAAAGTATCATCAAAGCGCTACTCTAATTGCTTCAAAAGCCTCAAAACAATTTGATATTTTGATGATCCTGAATAAATTTTTTCGTAACCATTTTCACCCTTCTTCAGAAGAAAATTCGAACTTTATTATAACTCCGTATCAAATAACAGCTTCGAACCTATAGATTATCATATTTTAAGTCATAAGGAATGTAACCTGAGGTATGAGAAGAGTAGCTTGATGTTTCCCCACGTACCCGCATACAACAGTTTTTCTCACCAAAACATTTTATAAAGTCCCCATTTTTTCAGAAACACTAAATTTTGCTTTATTCGTTACACCTGTCTTTTGCAACAAACAAATTTATTACTTTTTATACATATAAATTGAAGTATCAAATATTAATATCTATATACGTAGAATTTATCGAAATAAATAACCTCTCTTCCCAATAGAATGTTTTGAAACAAAATTCTCTACACAACATGGTAATCCATTCCCGATAGAATTCAACGTATTGCAAAGTATTAAAGAGCTTTGCAATACATCAAATATATCATGACCATGTTTTTTTATATTTTATAAACCTGATACCTTTTTATTTTTCAATTGCACTATAAAAAATACGTGGTGCACTATTCCAAA
>NZ_JBHIOR010000072.1:0-1596 GCF_042195605.1 Bartonella sp. AP88HLJMH
AGAATTCGTAAATAAATGAGATTGTTTTTCACTTTTATTTTTTGAAACTAGAGTGTCTTCGTAAATATAGCGTGGAACGCATTGACCTTTATCTATTGCGTCATGGTTAGGTAGTTTCTTAGTCATTAAGACAGAGAAACCACTTCTTCCTCCAACAGCAGAAACTTGTATTACTTTATTTTTAATCGCTTGTCCTATCGGGAATATACGAGGCATTTGATAAACCCCATCGTTAAAGATGCGATTATAATAAAGCCATTGTTTTGTAAAAGGACGATAAAGACTTTGAGTAAGACTGTAACATTCAAACTTAAAGAGTTTTTCTTTTACTAATTCTCGTTTGAGATTATGACTCCAACTGATCTTTTTTACATCTGTATTGACGAAATTATCTACAGCATTTGCACGTGTTTTACGATCAGAGTGTCGATAAGTAGTATTAAAACGTTCTACTTCGCTGTTATAGAACATAATCATATTATTCATGTTTTTCTTTAAAAATTCACGGCTTGAGTTATATGTCCAAGCATCACGATTAGTTTTTAGACCACAAGAAAAATTTTCAAATAGTTTTTTACCATGTCCTTTCTTATCACCTAAAGCTAAGAATGTTTCAAAACTTTCATCACGTTGATTTATCCAATCACCATGCTTATCTGGTGTAATCATTTGCCAGCTTTGTTCACGTGTAATACCACCAACACTACCAAAGTATTGAAGCATCTCAAGTTTTTTTTCGGTGGAAAGATTATCTCCAATATCATGATAATAAATTTTACAAGGTCCAATAGCATTGGGATTTTTGATAAATAGCGTTACCGCAATACCCGTCATACTACCATTGCCGAAAATATTTTCACCTTCTTGAGCAACTCCATTGCTTAACATATTTTTGCGAAGATCCCCCCTCAGATTGAGAACATAAATGTTCGTAAACTCTTTGGCTAAAGATTTTCGTAATCCATCCATTGTTGACTTTTCTATATAACCAGAACCAGAAACAAAGCCGATTACCCCAGCATTATCAATACGGTCACTAGCCCAGCGAATGGCACGAATATAACTATCATAAAGTGCTTGCACACAAGTTGTTTTAGATTGAGTAGCATAAGTTTCACGAATACGATTATCTAAAATCGGATAAGAAGTATTCTTTGCATTATCATTTTCGTTTTTTTGTCCTACCGAATAAGGAGGGTTACCAAAGATAACTTTGATATCGAGGTTTTTCTGATGTTCCAAATATTCACTATTTTCTTTAAATAATTTTTGCAGAAGGTTCTTTTCTTCAAGCATGCGGAAAGTATCGGTCAAACCAATATGCTTAAAGGGAATATACTCTCCTTTCATGATACTATGATAGGTCGATTCAATGTTAATCGCTGCTATGTAATAGGCAAGCAAGACAATCTCATTGGCATGGATATCATGACGGAACTTATATTCCATATCCTCTGGTTTGATGAGATCTGATTGTAAAAGCCGTGTAATAAAGGTTCCAGTTCCCGTAAAAGGGTCGAGAATGGAGACACCCCGTGACCCCAAGCTTTTGCCAAACTCATTGCGCAACACATCATCAACAGAATGAATGATAAA
>NZ_JBHIOR010000073.1:0-1594 GCF_042195605.1 Bartonella sp. AP88HLJMH
CGTCCGTTTGGTTCTCTTAGCTGCCCTGCTATTTTAGGGCGTCCCCTCTTTTTGTTTTTTTTCACTTATGTCCTCAGATGTCTGTTTAATATCTTGCCAAATTCTCTCTGATCTTGACCATGAAATTCGATTTAAAAAGAACAATAAAACCACTAAAATGCATATTACAGCAGCAACACCTAACTTAAGTTTTAAGTGACTTTGATCCCAAGAAAGTTTTAAGAGCAGAATGAAAAGTGTACTCAATAAAGCACCCATCACTATACTGTAATAACTCATTGATGTAGATGACATACAATCTCTTAACAGCTCTATATCATTCTCTGTAAGCATATAAACGGGTTCAGATTCTTCTGTACTAACCCTAGACTTCTTTTTACTATCCATTAAAGCACCTTCTGTTTAAAAAGGAACGCTATCATTCATAACGGTATGAGACGTATCAAGAGGTCTGTAAATGCTTCTGTCATAAGGTGATGACTGCTCTTGATTATCATCATTTTTGCCATCTAAAAGCTTTAACTCGCCTTTGTACTGAGGCAATATGACTTCTGTTACATAGCGATCAACACCGTTTTTATCTTGCCATTTACGGGTTTGTAGTCGCCCCTCGATATAAACTTTGCTGCCTTTATTGAGATACTGGAGAGCTATTTTTGCAAGATGTGGATTAAACACCACAATGGAATGCCATTCGGTTTTGTCTACTTTCTTATTGGTTGCCTTGTCTGTATAGCTCTCAGACGTTGCCATTCGAAAATTGACCACCTCGATGCCAGTTGACATTGTTTTGCTTTCTGGATTGGCACCTAAATGACCAATTAAAATCACTTTATTAAGCATGTTTGTAAGTCCCATTAAATGATGTAAAGATCATAACATGTTTTATGTGTTTTTACAATGTTTTCAGTTAGCTAATAACAATTATTTAATGTTTTACATTATGTTATAAATCACTAAAGCGTGTAAAATCGGATTGAAAGGCAAGGGGAACGATTCCTGTCGGACCATGGCGTTGTTTTGCTATAATAACCTCGGCTTTACCCTTGGCTTGCTCCATTGCCTCTTGCCATTTGTTATACTCAGCGGTGCTTTCTTTGGGTTCTTCATTTTTGAGATAATATTCTTCACGATAAACGAACAGAACAATGTCGGCATCTTGCTCGATTGAACCAGATTCACGTAAATCAGAGAGTTGCGGACGTTTATCGGTTCGGTTTTCAACTTGGCGCGAAAGTTGTGACAGAGCAATGATGGGAATATTGAGTTCTTTTGCAAGTGCTTTTAATCCGGTGGTAATGGCTGTAATTTCTTGAACGCGATTTTCTAATGAACGCTTTGAACCGCTTGTCATGAGTTGGATATAATCGATAATCAAGACATCTAGACCATGTTGTCGTTTAAGACGCCTTGCACGAGCGGACAATTGTGCAATAGACACCCCACCCGTTTGATCAATATAAAGAGGGATTGTTTGTAAGGAACGCATTGCGTGAATAATTTTTGCAAATTGCTCTTCTGAGATATTACCACGGCGCATATCAGAAGAAGAAACCTTTATTTGCTCTGAGATAATACGAGTTGCAAGCTGTTC
>NZ_JBHIOR010000074.1:0-1593 GCF_042195605.1 Bartonella sp. AP88HLJMH
AGAATTCGTAAATAAATGAGATTGTTTTTCACTTTTATTTTTTGAAACTAGAGTGTCTTCGTAAATATAGCGTGGAAAGCATTGGCTATTATCTATCACACCCACATCAGGTACATTTTTAGTCATCAAGATAGAAAATCCACCTCTTGCTCCTACAGCAGCAATTTTTATGACTCTATTTTCAATTATTTTTCCCATAGGAAATATATGCGGCATTTGATAAACTGATTCATTAAAAGTACGATTATAATAAAGCCACTGTTGTGTAAAAGGACGATACAAACTCTGAGTGAGACATGTCTCTTCAAATTCAAAAATTTTGCCTCTAATTAACTGTTGTTTAACACTATAGCTCCAACTGATTTTCCTTTCATCGGAATTGACAAAACTATCTACATCCCTTGTACGTGCTTTACTATCGGTATGTGTATAAGTGCCATTAAAACGTTCCACTTCGCTATTATAGAACGTAATCATATTCTTCATGTTCTTTGCCACTATTTCACGGCTTGAGTTATATGCCCATGCATCACGATTGGTTTTTAGACCACAAGAATAAGTCTCAAAAAACTTTTTATCATGTCCCTTTTTAGCACCTATGGCTAAAAATGATTTGAAACTGTCATCACGTTGATTAAGCCAATCCCCATGCTTATCTGGTGTAATTATTTGCCAACCTTGTTTGCTCCGTGTAATACCATTAATACTCCTAAATTTTTCAATTATCGTGAGCTTTTCTTCTCTATTGAGATAATCTCCAATATCACGGAAATATATTTTCCCCTGTTGTTTGGATTTTGGATTTTTAACCAAAATAGAGATAGCAATAGGGGCACGAGATCCTTCACCAAAAATCTTACCACCTTCTTTTCGAGAAATTTCTCCAGAGGTTCGTTGATTACCCCGCAAATGGAAAATATAAAGGCTACTAAATTCCTCAACGAGGCATTTTCGTAAACCATCCATAGAACTTCCATTAATAAAACCGGCATTTGTAACAAAACCAATAACACCACAGTCTTTTATACGGTCACTTGTCCAACGAATGGCGCGAATATAGCTGTCATAAAGTGCTTGCACATAAGTTGTTTTGGATTGAGCAGCATATGTCTCACGAATACGTTTATCTAATATCGGATAAGGAGTATTCTTTGCATTGTCATTTTCACTTTTTTGACCTGTTGAATAAGGAGGGTTACCAAAGATAACTTCAATATTTAGATTTTTCTGATGTTCCAAATATTCACTGTTTTCTTTAAACAATTCCTGTAGAAGATTTTTCTCTTCAAGCATGCGGAAAGTATCGGTCAAACCAATATGTTTGAAAGGAATATACTCTCCTTTCATGATACTATGATAGGTCGATTCAATGTTAATCGCTGCTATGTAATAGGCAAGCAAAACAATTTCATTGGCATGAATATCATGACGGAATTTATATTCCATATCCTCTGGTTTTATCAGTTTAGATTGTAACAGCCGTGTGATAAAGGTCCCTGTTCCAGTGAAAGGGTCAAGAATGGAGACACCCCGTGACCCCAAGCTTTTGCCAAACTCATTGCGCAACACATCATCAACAGAATGAATGATAAA
>NZ_JBHIOR010000075.1:0-1563 GCF_042195605.1 Bartonella sp. AP88HLJMH
TGCCATTTGCGTGTCTGTAATTTTCCTTCTATGTAAACCTTTGAACCTTTGTTTAGATATTGAAGTGCAATTTTTGCCAAATGTGGATTAAAAATCACAATGGAGTGCCATTCCGTTTTCTCTACTTTTTGATGAGTATTTTTATCCGTATAGCTTTCAGAAGTTGCTATACTAAAATTGACTATTTCTGCTCCAGAATTCATTGTTTTGCTTTCGGGATTAGCACCAAGGCGTCCTATTAATGTCACTTTGTTTAGCATGTTTTTTCTTACCTTAAATTTGTATTTTAATACATACAAAATCCTAGCATGATTTGCATATTTTTTCAATTATTTCAATGATATATTATTAATTATTAACATATAAAATTATGTTTAATATGCTCTTTGATAAATAATCAATTGACATAAATGCATGGTGTATAGTATCAAGTATCAAGAGGGTATATATGGCAATCGTTAGTTTTAAGCATAAAGGGTTGAAATTATTCTTTGAAAGAGGAGTCTGCAAAGGCATACAACCCGCGCATGCTAAAAAATTAGCAAACATTTTAGTAATTTTAGATACAATATCCGCGCCTGAACAAGTTACTCTTAAATCGTATCGTCTACATGCGCTTACGGGCGATTTAAAAGGTTACTGGTCAATGCGTGTCAATGGAAATTGGCGTGTTACCTTTCGTTTCATTGGGACAGACGTTGAACTGGTTGATTATCAAGATTACCATTGAGTTTTGAGGTGTTATTATGATGTACAATCCTCCACACCCTGGCGGCATTTTGAAAGAAGAATTGCTTGATGAATTAGGGTTAACAGTAACAGAAGCTGCAAATCGTCTTGGCGTTGCACGTTTAACTTTATCCCGCGTCTTAAACTGCCATGCGGCGATTAGTATTAACTTAGCTTTACGGTTAGAAAAAGCGGGTTTAAATGATGCGGAATTCTGGCTTAAATTGCAACAAAAGCATGATTTGTGGCAAGCTCGGCATAACAGCCCAATCCCACATATTTCACCTCTAGAGCAAGTAGGGCATCTTTAGAAAGACTTAGCCCATCTTTCTTCACACCTAGAGGTCATGTTCTTTAAAATCAAGCAGCCCACGATAGTTTTTTATGCTCTTGTTGATTTTATCGAACGTTGAGAAGAGACAACGTAATCTGAACAGTTTTATAAAATCGGAAATTTTACTATAGCTTTTTAACGGAGCACTGTAGTGTGTAAATAGATATATTTATTAAACTGCGTGTATGTAACATAAGAAACAATACACAAACTAAAAAAGAATACCAAAGAGCAGTATCTGAGTACCAAAGTACAGTATCCAATGAAAAAGAAAGCTTATGCTCCACGTACTTAGAAATAATAGGTAAAGAGACCGTTTCTTTATAACTACTTGGGAAAATTAAAACGACAAGCGCTAAACTTATTAGTTTTAAGAGTCTGTGCAAATACTGTTGTAAATCACGTGTTAGTTTCACCCAACCCGTTGTATCATCATCTTTATATTTTGGATTGTTCTGCAACTCAAAAGGAATATGAGAATTGCATAAAATTACAAAAAT
>NZ_JBHIOR010000076.1:0-1460 GCF_042195605.1 Bartonella sp. AP88HLJMH
ATAAAAAAACTAAAACTATCGTTTTAGCAAAAAAAGAAATTGGTTCTGAAAGTTTAGAAACAAACGAACAGGTTGACGAGCCAACAGAGGTTGCTGCTGTTGAGACCACATCAGAGCAAATCACAACGGGTGTAGAAAACCAACCTCCCATTCACGAGCAAGAGAACGTTCCCAAAAAAGCAAAACGAGCGCAAGCTAATCGCGGTTGTCGATTGCCTACGGATTTTGAACCCGATTACGATTTTGCCATTGCAGAGGGCTTGCCTCCAGAGCGCGTCAAAGTCGAAATCGCAAAATTTAGAGATTATTGGAATGCCAAGGCAGGTAAGGACGCATGCAAAACGGATTGGCAAGCAACATGGCGCAACTGGGTACGCAGGGCTATCGAGGGTTTAGAAAAAACGAAAAACACGAACAACAATGGTGGAAACAATGGAAATTACACTCAAAAGCAAAAAAGCATTGGGGAGCGTATCGCAGACAGTCTCCTTGATATCGGAAATCGAGGGTATTTTGAAACACATTCATGCGATGATACCTCCGAGCGGTCCGTTTGTTTTGAAGGATGGCAGCCAATTAACGAAACAGCAGGAATCGATTGCTTTAGAGGCTGGTGATCAATTGCAAGAGCTCTTCGCAGTGAAAGCAGGTAAAGAGGATATAGCAAAAGCTATTCGCATGCTGTCGTGTGGTTTGAAAATAGCACAACAATCAGACCATGAGGGAATGGCGTTGACCTATGGAATGGTTTTGGAAAATGTCTCTGCATGGTCACTGATGACAGTGGTCAAACGGATTTTATGTGATGAAATAAATTGTTTATCCGATACGTTTTTTCCGAGCACACGAGAACTTGTCAGGTTGTGTCGAGATTTAGAAAACAGTCTTTTGAGAAAAGCCAATTTTGTACGCAATGCTGTTTTGAGATTCCGTGAAAAGGAGTTGAAAGAACAAGCAGAGAAAGAGCATTCAACGCCTATAACGCTTGTTCACAAGCAAGAGCTTGAAGAAACTTTAAATGGCATTGGTGGGATAATGAAACGCTTTGGTCCACAGCAAACTAGTGAAAAGTGCTGATCATTTTACGATTAGGTATGTGTTTAAATCGACAAAAAGGCACCATAAAAAGCGATTTAAAGATTTCACGATGAAAACCATATCTGCAATATAAAACGCTCTGTACGGTCAAATTTGAGGCAAATAGACCAATTGGTAAAATTATGGACTAAAAACATGTTCATTTTTAAACATTTATTCTTAACAATCCGTAAACAACCCATGCGAAAAAAGTGGGTTGCAACAGCTGTTGGTTATGTTCCTTGGGGGGACGGAGCAGAGGAGTATTTTTACAACCTCTACGAATATGAAGACGGCACAAGAGAGTGTGAAAAGTTTGATGGCGGACAGTATTATACCACACCAGAAAATGCGGATTTTAGTACCAAAGCGCAAGTGAAAGC
>NZ_JBHIOR010000077.1:0-1400 GCF_042195605.1 Bartonella sp. AP88HLJMH
AGCACCAAAGCTAAAACAGCCCAATGATAGGAACCGTGTGCCCATTAATAAAACAATCCCTGCCGAAATCAAGCGAGGAGACAACGGAATCTCATAAACTGATTTATGAAGTTAATAATGTAATGGTCAGTCTTTCTAAATATGTGAAAATTAAAAGGTGTGAAATATGCAAAAGCTGATTATTATCATAGCGATTAGTGCTTTTCTTGGAACAACAAACTTAGCAAGAAGTAACACTCTTACTAAGCAAGGAGGAGGTCATAGCCGTTTTGCAGTTCCTACTATAGGGTCAGGAAATCTCGATTCAAGCAACAATTATAAACCAAAACCACCAAAAGGCTATGAGCCACCACGTAAACTTCCACCCGATATTAAAATTGACCTTTCTAATTTTGGAACGATGAGAAATCGCGTACCGTCCAAACCTAGTGGCTCTAAGCCATCTAACACACCTCCAATATCTCCCACAGCTCAGGTACCTAAATCAACTTTCGTATCTGCTCCATCAGCAAAATATCTGGAGCTTACTAATCTATTAAAAAAAGGGGAAATTATTGAGCTCTTAAAAAAACAGCTTGAGTTGAAAAAAGAACAACTTTCGCAAACAGAAAAAACCTATCAGGCTATAACAAATAGTCAAAAAACTGGACCTAAAACTATAGATTTTTCTAGTTTTTTTCTCAAAGAACCAGAATCGCTCTATAAGAGTGATAAGCTTTCAAGGAAATCATATCAAAAGGTACTAGAGGACGAAAACAAAGTTTCTGAGCCTTTTGATCAAATGGGCAAAGCTATTTCAGAGCGTTTACAATTTGCATCGATACTAGATAAAGCTGTAAGTTTAGAAACTTTTGAAAACGTAGAAAATCGTTTTCAATACCTCAAAAATCTATTTAATGAACTTCAAACAAAAGAAAACCTGAAAGATATTGCAGATCTTCAAGCACATATCGATGGTTCGTTAACCATGATCCAAAATGAATTTATAAAGATGGAAATGGTAGCGCATTTACGTGACGCTGAGCAATCACTTATCAAAAGGAAAAGACGCGAACTTGATATGAAAATTTTTGATCATGAAAAAAAAGGGATGCCTATCATACGATGAAAACAAAAACCAATGTAGAAGGTTCAGTACTCTCTGAACAATTAAGAGAGGCACAAAGATTTTATCAAAGCCAAGATATCGTGCTGAAAACACTTAGGTAATGTATAAATGAAAATGAGGCGTTTAGCATATATCTATGTTCCAAGGTGATAAAAAGTTGAAAATTTGTTAAAGAGGAATTCCATGGACTTTACAGTGTTCACGCAACTTTTCAATAAAATTGATCAGATAACAAAAACATATGTCACGGATATTTCCTCAAAAGCAATTGTTACAATTACACCCTTTGTAT
>NZ_JBHIOR010000078.1:0-1333 GCF_042195605.1 Bartonella sp. AP88HLJMH
ACTTTGGTAATCACATTATTAACCTGTTCAGTCAATTTATCCTGAACAGTCGTGAGAGCCGTATTAACACCCTCAAACGCATCCGCTACATTCCTGTAGCTTTGTTTATCTTCTGTGCCATCATCCCGAAAAGTTTTAACCTTAAAAGTAGGACCTTCTGAGTTTCCATTTCCAAAGTCAGCACCACCACCAAGATAATTAGCTAAATGGGTACCCAGTGTATACAGCTGTCCACCATTCACGGCTTCTTCTGAGTTTTGTGTTAAATCTCCACCTTCAAGATATTTAATTTTACCTGATCTTCTGTCTTCCCCCTCTACGTGCATAGCACTAAAGGCTTTATCAGTTTTGCTCCACAATAAGGCATCGCCTTGAAATTCTTTATTAATATCGTTTAATTTGTCATTAAAATTATTAACAACAGTATTCAGATGTTTGTTTACATTTATGAAGTTCGTATCAATTCCTGCAAAAGCAGAGCCTACATCGGGATAGTCTTTTGAAGCACCTTCTTTACCATCAGCATCGAAAGTTTTAAGCGTGAATTTTGGACCTGTCCATGCACCACTTTCATATTTAGCACCACCACCGAAATAAGATGCAACACTGCTCCCTAGGGTATGAAGCTGAGAACCACTTACAGCTTCGTCTGAATTTTCATTGATTGTCCCGCCAAGTAGACCGGAAAGTTTCCGCCCTCCATTATCCTTATTTAGAATACTGATTTCGGTACCACCAGTTCCCTTACCAATAGTGATAAGGCCCGTTCCTCCATCACGGAGACTGCGCGTCAAAGCCATCTCTGCTACTTGCTTAACAAGAATACTGTCTCTTACTTCATTAATTTCAGTATTTGTTGCCAAAAGTTGGGAACCATTGACCGCTTCGGTCGATTCTGCTGTGAGTGCGCCATTTTGAATGCCTGTTATCTTCTTACTACCAGCGTCAATACCACCCGTTGTTATTTTCGGTCCACCAGAAATCACTAAGCCCGTTGCATCTAAGGTACTGTTTCCTGCAGTTACTTTATTGACTGCAATATCCTTAGCTAGATCAAATTTTATATTATTATTATCTTTGCCTTTGCTAATTTGAAGATTTGTACTTCCAGCGGAAAAATCTACCGCGCTGTCCATGATAACGGTCTTACCATCCTTACCCCCAACAGATAGTTTCCAACCACCATTTCTTACGACACTTTCTAAGTCTTTTAACTGTACAACATTTACTGCATCGGCAGGATCACTACCAGCTGCTACACCTGTAATCTGCCGCGTCATGCCCGTACTTTTATTACCAACACTAACGGCACCCTGCGTACTTTTCCATTGCG
>NZ_JBHIOR010000079.1:0-1285 GCF_042195605.1 Bartonella sp. AP88HLJMH
CAAGAAAACAGGGCTTTCTAGCCACGCTTCAAGTTCACATTTTACTGAATTTTTGGGGATATTTTTGAATTTTAGACGCAATACGACTAGTGCAGTATCGTCATTAAATGCAATTTTTTACACCATGCCAACAAAAAATCTATATTTTTTATTTTAAAATAGAATATATAAAATTTTCTAAAACATTTTAGATTTTATAAATTATTGTGAAATTATTATAGGAGGGAAAGGCAATGACAGGTCCAGAAATATTAGATGCCATGTATATAATATCAATGATAGTTATATCCCTCTTAACTATAGCGTTTTGTTTGCCTGCTGCCTTTTGATTTTCATTAATAGTTTGCGGATCATATGCAATTACACGCTTTTGTAAAAAAATCGAGAGTGAGAAATTTTTCCAGATTGATGAGCTAAATATTAAGCTCGTGACGGGCTGCTGTTGCCAAAAAAGCAGATCTTGTTAAACCTCTCTTTTGTGCACAATTATCAATTGCACGTAAAAGCCCTCGTTCAATTGATATATTTGTGCGTATGATTTCTGAATCATTTTCAATAAAAGGAACTTGTATTAAAAAAGCTCCTTCTGACAAAGCTGTTTTGACAGATTTCCGTTGTATGACTTCTTCAAATTTTGAAGGAATAGGCACTCTATCTATATCTTCACAATAAAGTTGGAGTGCTTCTGTTGCATTTGCGATTAAATTTTCTTCCTCATCAGCAGCAGAAAAAAGTCCCTCAAAATCAGGAAACTGAACACCAAAAGCAGATTCTTCATCTTTATGAACAAGAGCAAAAAATCTTTTCATTCTTCTTCTCCTTCTTTTAACCAGCCTGCTTGTTGTGCGATAGAACGTGCTGTACCAATCGGAAGATTTTTTTTAGGATGTGGAACGATAACAACCTTATCATCTTTTTTAAATTTATGATGAGAACCTTTCACTTTGATAAGTTCAAAGCCATCACGCTTTAATTTTGCAATGATTTTTCGGCTATCTTGTTCCATTACCTAAACTCATAATGTGTAAATATATACACATTTTAATGATTTTTCATCTGATGTCAATTCTTTTTTAATGGCTAAAATGCTTATGAAGCGCATTAAGAACAATACGCAAAGAGCTAACAAGATGTGTTAACGATTGATCTTCTATAACAAGATATTGTAATGCAGCGTAAAGATTATACTGTCTATAGAGGTGTTGTGTTTCTTTGATAACCTCTTTCGTCTCTTCATAACAATGAGTTGCTCTTTCAATCCACCGTTTTTGTGCCTCCTCATTTG
>NZ_JBHIOR010000080.1:0-1228 GCF_042195605.1 Bartonella sp. AP88HLJMH
CAAGAAAACAGGGCTTTCTAGCCACGCTTCAAGTTCACATTTTACTGAATTTTTGGGGATATTTTTGAATTTTAGACACAATACAACTAGTGCAGTACCGTCATTAAATACGATTTTTTACACTATGTCAACAAAAAAATCATGATCTTGTATTTTTTTACCTAAATATGGTGTTTTAAAAGATGTCCTTTATTTTCCTTCAGCACAACATTTATGTTGTATTGAAACATTTTAGATGTTATATTATTATAATGAATAGTCAAGAATTGAAAAGATATCTTATAAAGCATGGTTGCAGTTTTACTTCAGGGAAAGGTGGACATTTGCTTGTAAAGCGCGGTTCTAAAAAGTCCGTTTTACCTATGCATGGTACGCGAAAAGAATTAGGAACATGATTAGTCCAGAAGATTCTTAAAGATCTTGACCTAAAATAAGCCTGAATATGGAGGTGTAAATGAAATATGCAATCAAATTTATCAAAGATGACAATGATACTCTTCTAGTCGTCTCTAAAGACTTTCAGGAATTTATTACCTATGGTAACGATGAAAAAGAAGCTTTGGAACAGGCTAAAAATGCACTTTTAACAGTCATTATGGGGCGTTTTCAAGATCGTGAACCTATTCCCTTTGGACATCGTGATATTGCCTATCCTTTTGTTGAAGTATCTTCATTGGTGACTTTAAAAATTGCAATACATAACGCTATGATTGAAAAAAACTTACGCAAAGCTGATCTCGTACGTCTTTTAAAACTTCATCCAACACAAATTGACCGATTGTTGGATTTAAACCACGCAACCAAATTAGATGCCTTGGAATCCACTCTCATTGCTCTTGGAAAAGAGGTTGCCATTAATATCCAAGACGCCGCTTGAAAACTACCGGTTTTGCGTAAAATGTTTATAAAGCGCATTAAGAGCGACCCGCAATGAAAGCACAAGGTGTGGTAGTGATTGATCTTCTATGACAAGATACTGTAATGCAGCATGAAGGTTATATTGACGGTGTAAACATTGAGCTTCTTGAACAACATTTTTTACAGCTAAAAGATGTTCTGTTGCTATCTGTACCCATTTCTTTCTTGCTCCGTTATCAGAAGTTGTAGGCATTTCATCATAAATTGCATTAGGCAATGCTTTTGCACATAGGTAATTGTTTTTCACTTCAAGATATTTTTGCGCAGCATCATATTGGTCTTGATTTATTTCGCCTTGCAAATAAAGCCG
>NZ_JBHIOR010000081.1:0-1206 GCF_042195605.1 Bartonella sp. AP88HLJMH
TTTTGAAGCAACGGTAATAATTGCGTGATAATGCCAAAGGTACGCTCTTTCTCATTCGGGCTGGTTGGAGCATCATCCACCACAATATCGTAATCAACACTCATCACCGCTTCACGTGTTAAGGGAATATATTGCGCATTCTCCTCACCCGATATCCTCACCAAACGACCATCAGACAAGTAATTCTGTATCAGATGCAAAATAATCTTACCCTGCCTTTTGCGATACAAACGCAAGCCATCAAATAGACAAGCAAGCAGGTTAAGACTAGATTGACGCCGTTGTGCTTCTAAAATCCCTGCTTGTGAGACTTCTCTCGTCCCGATAAACTCAGGCGATAAGCCCGTAACTTGATTAATCGCTTCCTTGGCTTCATTAAACAGTTGGAAAAAACCGGTTGGGAATTGCGCTACGGGTTTGGGCTGTATCTTACCACCTGCCAAAGCGCCATTTTTTAAAACCGTAATACTATCTACTCTGCTCCAACTCTTTACAGCTTCTCTCACATCTTCAAATGCGCCCCGCTCTGCCATTATCCCGCCTTTGGATTGGCTATTAAGGATATGCATTACTTGACTAAAATATTTATTCGCCCATCGTTGTGGATCTTTTGTCGGACGGACAACCCCATAAAATTGCCGTTCTATCTTATCAAAATACCCTGTTATACACTCCCAACCCAATTGACCCGCTGGAACCAAAGGTTGATCAGGGGATTCAAGCAATTTTCTCCCTAAAAAAGCACGTTTTACGACCTTTTTATTGAAAGCTGCCCCTTGGATATCGGGCATCATGCACTGTAACTGCTTAAATTCCTCTTCGCTATAATCACGCAATTCACCCGTTTCTAAATCGGGCGCTTTGTAATATCGCTCGCTTTCAAACCAACGGCATTCAACAAGTGTTCAAGGCATTGATTTATAATCATAATCTAGCGTTATTCATATTGAATGAGAACCCTGAATAACGTAAGATTCTCTCATCTTAAATCTGTGTATCTTGAATCAATCAAAATCACTTGCTTGCACGTCACAAGCGGGGTTGATGTGTGGGTAAAAACTATAGCAGAAAGGAGTAAAAATGGTTCTTATGAATCGTCTTAATGCAAGGGCTGTCTCAACATTGGGAGCTGGCAAATATAATGATGGTGCCGGCTTGCTTCTCCATAAGCGTAAAGATGGTGGTGCTCAATGGCTGTATCGTTAT
>NZ_JBHIOR010000082.1:0-1183 GCF_042195605.1 Bartonella sp. AP88HLJMH
ATCATATTGATGTCTCAGAGAGCGAATTGACTTATGGCGGTTTAGACTTTCAAAGCACCAATGCCCTTGATATTCACAATGCGCGGCTACAAGCTGTGACAGATCAGGGTGGGACTGGAGATATTCTCTTTGTTGCTCCAAGCGTTATGGTTGATGAGACAACATCGGTTTTAGCGGCACGAGATTTCGTGATCAAGACGGGGGAGCTTAGAAATAGCGGTCAATTGGCATCGGGGCAGGATTTAGCCTTTAGCGTGACGGGCAATGTGACCAACAGCAAAACGGGTTTAATCTATGTGAAGGGCAATGGTGCTTTACAAGTTGATGGGGCTTTGTTGAATGATTTTGGCACTATAATGGCAGAAGGTGATTTATCTTTTACCAATGCAGATGGCAGCGGAAAAAGCCTTTCGCTTGTCAACAAAGCAGGCTTGATTCAAGCTGGTGGAAACTTAAATATCCAAACCAACACTCTAAAAAACGAAGCCGATAGCACGCCTGTCATCACGGAAAAAACGGAATATAGCGATATTTCTTTCCAAAAACCAGAGGGTTATTATTTACTCAATGAACGGAATTTATATCACGATATGGGCTGGGATCGTTGGGGTAGTGGAAGTCTTTCTGATAGAGAGTTTGGGTTTGAAGGTCCCCGAGACTTTCTGTTTGATTGGCAACTTTGGAATAACAAAGAAGAAACCTATGGTACGGCAACTTTGAAAGATGGAACAGTCTATAAGGCATTTACTTGGGAATATGACAAGACAAACAGTAATATAGAACGCTATCAATGGAATAACTGGTCACACATGACAGAAAAGACTGTCACGCAGGGGTTTTCGCATAAGCCCACCATTCAGGGGATGATACAATCTCACGGCGATCTCATCATTAACGCCGATAACATTGACAACCATTATAGTTTTATAGAAGCAGGGGGAAATGCCGATATCCACGCCAATGTGCTCACCAATTTGGGTGTAACAACTTATAAAAACACCTATATGGGTTGTAATGCAAATACAGACAATTGTTATGGCTATAAAGCTGATGGAAGCCGCGATGTTTCTTTAGATATAGCCAATGGCAAATTTCGTCATATCCGCTCAGAAGCTTTGGAGAGTGTTCCTGGTCTTGTCCAAGCGGGTGGCACTTTAAATCTGGTGGTCGATCAACTCAATAA
>NZ_JBHIOR010000083.1:0-1180 GCF_042195605.1 Bartonella sp. AP88HLJMH
AGGTAGACGTTTTAAAGCATGAAAGTGTCCTTACGGCTTCTATAACCATAATAGCCAAAAACACTGGAAATAATGGCGCCTACCAGACTTCCTAAAAAGCCCCACCACCCCATATTGGAGGCTGTTTTTGTGGCTTTAGTTGCAGTGTTTTTGGCGCCCTTGATCGTATCCTCAAGATTGTCTGAGAGTGTTTCTGCCTGTTCTTCAAAGGCTTTGATGGCTTTTTCGGTCTTTTCCTCTGCTCTTTGATAGAGTTGAACAGCATGGTTGGCTGCTGTTTGTGCATCCGAACGGGACATGCCATCTTTTATGAGGGCATTGATGATATCACTTCGATCAAATTTTGTCGTGAGATCTTCTACACGATCGGACAGGCGCTCACCAAGATTTTTTAAAGTGGTGCGATAGTAAGAAGGATCATTTTTGAAAGCTGTTATCGCAGAACCAATATCATTGAGTGCAGCTTGATAGGTTTGTTTTAAGCGATCAGGGTTGAGAGCAGGAATGTCACTTTTATTGAGAAGGGAGTGCAATTCACTCCTAAGTTGGTCAAAATTGATATCATTGTCACTATTTTTTGCAAAAAACTGTTCAAGACTTTCGCTGTTTAAGTTTGCAAGTATAGGGGAAATATTGTTTTTTAGGCTGTCTACGGTTTGTTGGACCATGGAGCTGTTTTCTAGAGCCGTTTTAGCTCCTATCTTTGCTGTACTAGAAACCACGTGGATGGCTTGGAGGGTCATCAGCAATGTTATGAGAGCCCAGGTGAGAAAGCCATGAAGAATCCCTGAGGTTTCAGCAAAACGTCCAGCTACAAAGCCTCCCAAGGCTAGGCTAATCAGTGTAACGATAACAGAACCCACGCCAAAGGAGAGGAAAGAGCCTTCAAATGGGGTTGAAGAGGTGAAATCCATTTGGCTTAAGCCTAAAGCGGCGACCAGAAAAGAGAGGCAGATTGAGGTGGCAAGAGCCGTCACCAGTCCCGCAAAGATTGCGGACCATGAAATGGGTGTGTGAAAGAGTGAATACTTTTCTTCTAGAGACGTTTCTCCTAGAAAATTCGTATCGAATGGTGTGTTTTCAGGAATGCGAGTTTCCATGTTTTATCTCCTTGAATATGCTGGAGATACAATGCCTTTTTGCTAATTATGTTCCAAAAGTGAATAGATATGCGCCAAAA
>NZ_JBHIOR010000084.1:0-1158 GCF_042195605.1 Bartonella sp. AP88HLJMH
AATCTTGATGTTGATTTAGGAAAATTTCATCAATGGGTGGGGCGTGTTGGTGGGCGTTTAAGCAAGACGTTAGGTGTTGTGGAAGAGGGACGTGAAGTTTCTTTTTATAGTAAGCTTTCTTATTTGCATAGTTTTGAAGATAAGCAATTCGTTTCTTTTAAAAACGATTTTCAGTTAGGTTCCTTTGGTTCTTCTTTGGAAGCAGGGGTTGGGTTTAATGCCCGTCTCTCATCAAAACTTTCTCTTCGTGGAGATGTCACTTATCAGCATAGATTTAAGAAAATTGGTTTTTCTGGAACGAGTTTCTCTGCTGGATTGCGCCACCTTTTTTGATGAGCTGCAATATGTATTTTTAGTTAAAAGGCAGAAGATTTTTCGGCCTTTTAATGTATTAAAATTTATTTTGCTTCATCAATATGGTTATTTTTTGATATAAAAGATTACAATAGATGCTTTCTTTTATGCGATGAGAAATTTTTCTAAAATTTTTGATGTTAAGATATGAGGACAGATTTCATTGTGAATATGAAAAGTTTGAATGCTGAATGCTTTCGGCATAATCTTTCAAAAGAGACGATATAGGTGGTTGTTTTTGTCCATTTCTTTATTCATTTTTATAGATCATAAGTTTAGTCTTTATGAGTTTTATGCATTGTTTTGAATTTTGTTTTAGAACTTTATTCACGTTTATATCATTTATACGCATATTATTTGTTCCCTTTTTTAGGATATTTACTTAAGAATTTTGGATAAATACTTGTTTTTAGAACAAACAGAGGGAGTTTGAGGTCAAATTATAATAAAAGTAAAGTATGCTTTATCGTGTTGTTACGGTTGTTGTTTTGTAAATGATAGGTGGTAGAGAAATTTCGATAAGATACAGGATATTATTTTCATTGCGGTCATGCGCGGATATCATCATTCTTTTTTTAGCATTCAATATTTGCGCAGATTTTAGCACTCGAGAATATTCATAAGAAGTAATTCACCTTTTTTCAAAAGTCCTTCTTTGCATGCCAGCTTCGTTTGTGATGGACAAGGGGTTAATTGATTAAATATAAACAGGTTTGAAATGAAAGAAATTTATAATATTCAGTTTTTATTCAATATGTAAAATGATGAATGAGCATTCTGAATTATTGCATGAAATTTTCCTAA
>NZ_JBHIOR010000085.1:0-1151 GCF_042195605.1 Bartonella sp. AP88HLJMH
TCTGCTTCAATATTATGGGGAAGTTGACGAAAAGAAGAAGCAAAATTATCTCTTGGATTTTCTGTTTTTAGCATGTTTGATGTTCTCATTGCTTTCTTTTCCCTTGTTTGGTGCTTCTAGTGTGATTTCTGTGGTGTATCCGCTTTGTTTTTCATAGCGGTGGGTGACGGTTGCAGCTTTCCATGGTCCATTGATTTGCCCACGAAACCCTTGAAGGATGAGAGGTTGATCCGCCATGATTTCAGGGCGTCCCTCAAGGGTCAAAGAACCACTGCCTACAGCACGACACAACCTGTCCGACTCGGAAGCAGCGGCAGATAAAGCTTCCTCTTGACATGGATAACAACTGCGAAGACGCCGCACGGGACCGCTAAACCCTGTCTGATGCTTGACTTGGCATTGCTGCCCTTTTGCGCGATCAAAATAAGAAGCTTCAATAGTGCCGTATTGCGTACGTGGCTCTAGGGTAAATTCCCAGTTAGAACAGTCGTGCTTATGAAGTTCAAGGGCTGGTAAATTGTCACCGCTTAAAAATAAAAACTTATTGTCCTTGATTAAAAAACGCGCCCGCATGCGATCGGCAAGGCGGGTTAAAAAATCAACAGCCGATTGATCTGTACGAATCACATAAGGAAGAGTTTGTTTGATAAATTGTGGACTGACCTTTGCTTGATAGCCATGGCGTTTGGCAAGTGTCTCAACAATCTCACCAACAGTTTTGTGATCAAAATGTTCACTCGCTTGTTCTTTGAGTTCTTTACGCATCGAGGCGCTTTTGCCACAAAGGCGCAAAATCTCTCCATCACTGCCACCAATACTCACCACCGACTCAACAACAAAACGCCCCATAAAGGCACTGATGCTGTTCTCATAGCCAAAAATCACTTGCAGAGTGCTGTTGCTTGAGGGAACCTCTAAATCATTACCACTATCATCAAACTCTGCTTCAAATGTATCGGCTTCATTGCCGGCATGGTCCGTAATGGTTGCGGTTAAAAGACGCTGATAAAAAACCTCATGAACAAGCTTATCCCCCACTCTCACCTCAATAAAAGGATGCGTGCGCATTAATCCCATAACCGCTTCACCACGCTGTTCTTTTCTTGGCTGACAAACTCAGGCAGAATGACCTTTAAGCCCCGTGGTAAAAA
>NZ_JBHIOR010000086.1:0-1082 GCF_042195605.1 Bartonella sp. AP88HLJMH
ACATTGAATTATGCTATTCAGGATGTTCGGAAAGAAGCAAGACAAGCTGCTGCTATTGGTCTAGCGGTGTCCAACTTGCGTTACAATGATGCACCAGGAAAGTTAAGTGTTGCACTTGGTAGTGGTATATGGCTTAATCAGTCCGCATTTGCTCTTGGTGCTGGTTATACATCTGAAGATGGAAATATTCGCTCTAGTCTGTCTGTGACAAGTGCCGGAGGGCGCTGGGGTGTAGGTGTAGGATTAAGCTTAACTCTAAATTAATAAAATTTACTACGATTATTTTCAAAAACGCTTCTGTCTATACAAGACAGAGGCGAAAAGAGTTACACGATTAAAAGAACGACTCCCATAAATAACAATGCCAGCATTAATGTTGAAAATAAAAAAAGAGAAAATGTCTGAAGAGTGGTGTGTTTTACGCAAATTTGACAGAAGTCGTGGAGGGGGCTAGTTGGTTGTTACATGACAGTAAGCAGCGGATTAAGAAAGTTTTTGATGATACGAAAAAATATGTAGATAAATATTTTTCTGAATCCAAGGATAATGCGATGAGTAATGGTGTTAACGAATCGAAATCCTCCACCGATATGAAATTTGAAATGTTTAGTTATGCTATTGAAGATGTTCGGAAAGAAGCAAGACAAGCAGCGGCTGTTGGTTTGGCAGTGGTAGGTTTGCGTTATAACGATACACTAGGAAAGTTGATTGTTTCATTTGATAGCGGCGCATGGCGTGGACAATTCGCATTTGCTCTTGGTGCTGGTTATATATCAGAGGATGGCTTCATTTGCTCTAATATATCCGCAACGAGTTCTGCGGAGATTAGAGAAGAGATGTTGGCTTAAGATTAAAGCTGCGTTGATGATAGCAAGGGATTCTTTTAACAATATTTATTCTTATTTTATTAAATGAGGGTGAATATTTTTTTGTAGATGCACAGTATTTATCTAGAGATAAGCATAATATTTGATGAGGCTATAGACTGTGAGGTTTTATAGAAGATTTTCTATATTTTGTTGAAAAAAGATCACAGTAGAATCCATATTGCTAAAAAGTTATATTTTTATGTTGCTATTTTC
>NZ_JBHIOR010000087.1:0-1067 GCF_042195605.1 Bartonella sp. AP88HLJMH
GAAACTGTAACAGCGCGTTCAACGACATTTTCAAATTGTCTTAAGTCTTGGCAAAGAAGTTCTTCTGCTTGCTTTTCAGTGATTGTCATGCCTTCGTAAATAAAAGGTTTTCCAGCACTGTTTGTATGTCCATAACCTATTGTCCACACCCCAATGGCATCTTTATAGGCGTTTAAACGCAAACCTTCCCATTGTTTGATAAGTGCAAGTCCTTCTGATGATATTGTTCTCATGTATTGCTCCTATAAAAAAGCCCCACAAAAGGTGGGGATGAGTGAATATTAAAAATTGTAATTATTGCGTTTTATTAAAAGTAGTGTTTCATGTAACTTTTTTCTGTGTTATACGTTACATGAAACACAATGGAGATTTTGTTATGGCTACAATGCACGTCAATGAACGCGTTCAAAAACATCGCAACGCACAAAGAAAAGCAGGTTTGCGTTTAATGCAAATTTGGGTACCAGATATTCGCCAACCGAACTTTGCAGAAGAGTGCCGACGCCAATGTCGCTTAGTCGCAAAAATGGATAAAACAGATACATCTATGCAGTTGTTGATGGATCAATCTTTAATGGATGTTGATGGCTGGACAGAATGATGCGTGGATCTCTCGTCACAATAGCTATGCAAGGTGATTTTGGTAAACCAAGACCTGCGTTAATCATTCAAGCTAATCAATTCAGTGAACATACAAGTGTAACGGTTTTACCCATTACTAGCACACTTGTTGATGCGCCATTACTCCGCATTACGATTCAGCCAAACGCTAAAAATGGTTTGCAAAAACCTTCGCAAGTCATGATTGATAAGATTATGACGGTAAGATGTGAAAAAGTTAGTCCAGCTTTCGGCTCCATTCATGCAGATAAAATGGTAGAAATTGAACGCTGTTTAGCTGTATTTTTAGGAATAGTAAAATAAAAATAGTATTTCTTTTTATCATCATAAAATAGCTTTGTTTATCTATCCTCTTCATCCATATGGATAACGCCTTCGCCTTCGTCGCATGCGTTTGGTGGGGCGTTTGGGTCAAGGGTATCATCTTTGTCTGGTGTGGTGTTTGC
>NZ_JBHIOR010000088.1:0-1065 GCF_042195605.1 Bartonella sp. AP88HLJMH
CATCAGAATTTATAAGAATTGGATTTTCCATAATTTTTCCTCCCTAACGCCTCTTGGCGATTGTTTGTGCGTGGTTTGTATAATTACTTATACGTAAATGTATAAATGCAAGCAATAGAATCAAAAACTTTATTGGGATTATTTCATAAGTAGACGATAGGATTTGCGCGGTAATATTGCAACTATTTCTCCAACCCATTTTATCTTTGCATTTTTAATTGGTAGCGCATTCCATGATTTGAGTACAATGCCCTCTGAAGAGCGAGTAATTTGTTTGATAAAACGCCTATTATCTTCTGTTAGAACGACAACTTCATCACCGTAATAATCGCTCATTGGCTTTGTTTGCAGATGTTTAACTACGATTAAATCACCATCTTTATACACGGGATACATGGAATCTCCACGAACCATGAATCCTATTGTTTCAAAAGGCAAATCAAATGGTATTTCGATTGTTTCAAGCCCATCTTCTGGGATTTGCTCAACATCGGTATCAATCTCTAATCCTGCTCCTACATACCCCATAACAGGAACAACTGTAGTAATTTGATTATAACCTTTTAAGCTTTTATAAAGTTCTAAAATTGCGTCTCTGTGTGAACCTCTGGGATCTGATTCACTTCCTAACCATCTTGACACGGTCGCTTGGGTTACATTTAATCTATCGGCAAGATCTTTTTGATTAAGACCAAACTCAGATTGCAATACTTGCAATGTCGCAATGATATTTTTCGTCATAATTAGTTACTTATGATTTTAAAATTAAAAAAATCTATTGTTTTTTTTAATTAACTCTATACAATTGCGTATATGGTTAAAATTAAGGAGCTTAACTCAAATGGACACAGAGGAAAAATTAAAGATTAAATCTATCCGAAAGTGTTTATCGCTAACACAAAAGGAATTAGCAGATATTTTAGGTGTTAAGCAAGCTTCTGTTTGTCGTTGGGAACAAGGCAAAGGACTATCTTTAAATAGTTATTTAAAGCTGCAAAAGTTGAATGATAGTTCTAGCTCTAGTTCTGCTTTTATTTCCGCTCCTACAGATAGTAATGAACATCA
>NZ_JBHIOR010000089.1:0-1021 GCF_042195605.1 Bartonella sp. AP88HLJMH
TTAGCAACAAGATTCAAAGTATATAAAGATGTGTAAGGGCGTATTGATGTCTATAGCTTTTTATGATTCAATAAAAAAAGTAAGCATTAAAGAAAAAATCTCAAATCAGAAATTAAAGGTGGTCTAAAAGGTGACCCAAAAAGGTGGACGAGCAATGCTTGAAAAGGTGGACGAGAGGGGACGTTAAGTGAGGGCGATTCATCGGTTATCAGCATCATTCGTAAAGACGTCCTCGCAGGGTAAATATTGTGACGGGGCGGGGCTATGGTTGAATGTTCGAAAAGACAATACACGCTCTTGGTTTTTTCGCTATACGCACCACAATAAGCGCCGTGAAATGGGACTTGGTCCTGTTACGAAACTCTCTTTAAAAGAAGCGCGTGAGCTTACAAGATATTATAGTGATATTCTTAAAGAAAGCAATGATCCTATTGTCTTTCGAGAACAGACTATTTTAAAACAGCAAAGCAATATTTTTCAAGAAATTGCAAAAGCGGCTTTTGAAAGCAAAAAAGCAGAGTTGAAAAATGAAGGTAAAAACGGTCGCTGGTTTTCTCCACTAGAGTTGCACGTGATTCCACACATAGGTAATTTACCTATAGAAAAATTAACAGCCAATATCATTCGCAATGTTCTCGCGCCCCTTTGGCATGAAAAAGCAGACACAGCGCGAAAAGCACTTAACCGTATCAATATTTGCTTGAAATATGCTGCGGCTCTTGGTTTAGATGTTGATTTACAGGCTTGTATGAAAGCACGCGCTCTTTTAGGAAAACCACGTGCTACATCAACAAATATTCCTGCTATGCCATGGCAAGAGGTTCCGGCATTTTATCAAAGCTTGGATGATAAGATCCTTTCAAATTTAGCACTGAAGTTATTGATTTTGACAGGAGCACGGTCATATCCATTGCGCTATTTGCGTCTTGAACAAATTGACAAAAATATATGGACGATACCAAAAGAAAACATGAAAGGTATTGTAGGGAAAGTTTCAGACTTTCGCGTGCTACTAAGTGAT
>NZ_JBHIOR010000090.1:0-1019 GCF_042195605.1 Bartonella sp. AP88HLJMH
TTTTTATTGAATCATAAAAAGCTATAGACATCAATACGCCCTTACACATCTTTATATACTTTGAATCTTGTTGCTAAAGCCTGATTCGCTCTCTTAGGCAAACAACGTCATAAAACGCAAAATTTTCCAGCTATGGATTGGAGAAAAGTTCCGGCTTTTTATAAAACACTTTGCGAAACAACAATGACACAACTGGCTTTACGTTTGCTTATTCTGACAGGCGTTCGTACTTTTCCTTTATGTCATATCCATAAAGATCAAGTTGATGGAGATATATGGACTATCCCTGCTGAAAATATGAAAGGAAAGCGTGATACAACAAAAGAGTTTCGTGTACCCCTATCATCTGAAGCATTAGACATTTTAAAACAAGCGCGCCTTTTATCACGCAATGATTTCTTTTTTTCTGCAACCGGTCGGGGTCCCCTTGGTGAGAATTGCATGTCACAATATATGCAACAGATTGGACTTGAAGCACGTCCCCATGGATTTCGTTCTAGTTTACGCGATTGGCTTGCTGAAACAACCAATGCCCCCTATGAGGTCGCTAAAACCATTTTAGCTCATACGGTTGGCGGTAAAGTAGAGCGTGCCTATCGTCGTACTGATTATTTAGAACAGCGCCGTGTCTATATGGATAAATGGGCGGCTTATGTCACTGGTCAATCTTAAGATATGGGGTGCATAACCCCATGATCTGTGGATAACTTTCTCTCTCTTCTCACTCATTCTTTCTCAATAAAACTCATAACGTATCACATCAGAAATTGTATAATAAAATATTGTTTTCTATGAATAAAACATCTTTCTAAATAAACCAAAATGTGGTTAATAAATGGTTATGATTTGTTACCATTTTTTGATAGAAAGGATTTTCGTATGACAGAAAATGATATTCTTTTAACTGACCGTGAAAGTGCAAAATTGCTTCATATGAGTGTCTCAACATTCCGCCGTCATGTTACTAATGGCTCTCTCCCAAAACCTTTAAAATTTGGTTTTTTATCCCGTTGGTTACA
>NZ_JBHIOR010000091.1:0-1018 GCF_042195605.1 Bartonella sp. AP88HLJMH
CTTGGCTGTTATCATGACGCTTGCAAGCATTGGCAATATTAAAAGCAATATTGGTCGCCAGAGAGGTTTTCCCCATAGCAGGGCGCCCCGCAAGGATAATCAAATCAGATGCTTGTAACCCTCCCATTTTCTCATCAAGTGTTTTGATATGGGTAGCTATCCCTGAAAGCCTTGAAGAACGCTTTTTCGCTGCACTTGCCATGTTAAGTGCTTTTGCAATGGCTGTATTAAAGTTTTCAAACCCACCCCCGTATTTTCCCTTTTCTGCCAATTCAAACAACTGATTTTCAACAGTTTCAATTTGTTGTGATGTTGTAAGTTCTACAGAAACATCATAAGCTCTATTCACAACTTGAGTGCCAAGGTTAATTAAAGAACGTCGGATAAACAGATCATAAATGACACTCCCATAATCTTTAGTATTAATGATTGTTACAGCTTCTTTAGCTAAACGCACCACGTAATTATATACAGTGATGTCACCAATTTTCGCATCATTTTCAACAAAGGGCTTAATAGTAATGGGATCTGCAACTTTTCCATTTTGAATAATTTGTGAAATGATATCAAAAAGCTTTTGATGCAACGGTTCAAAAAAATGCTCTGCTTTTAAAAAATCAGAAACGCTATCAAGAGCATTATTATTGATAATGATAGCACCCAGCAAAGCTTTCTCTGCTTCAATATTATGGGGCAGTTGACGAAAAGAAGATTGTTCTTCTGTTTGAAAAGAAGGTAAATTAACAGCGTTCATTTTATTCATTATGATTTAAATTGATTTGATAAATGATAATTATAAATCACTGAATCTACAGTGTGAATCCCATTTTTATTTTACTTAACAGCTTGCTTTTTGATACGTTTTGTGCAATAAAGAGATGTTCTTTTATATTTCGGTTATTTCTTTTAATCGTTTATTTAGATCGCTAGCTGTTTTGATAATAAAAGCCGTATCAATTCATTTTGATGCGGTTTTTATGTATTAAGGCTTGCATTTTTACACGTTTTGTGTAATATA
>NZ_JBHIOR010000092.1:0-1004 GCF_042195605.1 Bartonella sp. AP88HLJMH
CCATCCGCATTGAGAGAAGAACCTTGATGCTCAAAACTCTCTTCATTTTCTGTCTTTCCCTCACTCCCGTATATCGACACAAAGCCCTTACCTGATCCCACACCAAAACCTGTTTCATGCTCCTCTGAATGGCTTTTATGGTGATCTTGCATGCCATCAATCGTCACATTTTCTCCGCTCACATTGATATCTTGACCGGAAAGCAGATGAGAAGCAGTGATTGTGGTCTCTTTGTCTGATTGCGTGATAATGTTTCCCGTCGCCCCAAGGATAGAGGAGACCGTTGTGGTATGCGATTGAGATGTATCGGACGATTTCTCATGCAAAAAGCCACTTGATGACGATTGTGCTTGCTGATCCAAGTGTTCTTGGGCGCCTTTGATAGTAATCTTTCCCCCAGAGTGAATAGTAATATCCGCTTGTTTTTGATCTCCCAGTGCTTTCTCTCCTGATGTTTCCTCTGCCTTACCGGCTATGAGCGTCGAGGCGACAACTTCCGTGTTGTTTCCGGAATCAATGGCAATGCCTTCACCCCCTGTTATGCTTGACCCCACAACTTGGCGCACATCCATCTTGTTATGCTCAGATTTACTGCTACTAAACACCCCACCGTCTTTATGGTACGACATCTCATAATGTAAGCTATCCTCTGCATTATTGATCAGGACATCGTTGCTGGCTTTCAGCCCTACCTTGCCCTCAGCCGCAATGGAACTGCCTGTGATGCTAAGGTCATGCGGTTTGCCATCCTGTCCTGCAATGACAGTGGTATCACCTCCAGATTTTATCGAAGAGCCAACGGCATGAGAGGCTTGCATATCCACTTTCGTGTTTTTGGCGCGAAGATGATACTCCATCTCATCGTTTCTCACCCCTATTGTTATCTCCCCTTGGGCGCCAAGAGCAACATTACCCTTGGCATCTATATCGGAAGCAGCCATATGGATATCGCCACCCGATAGAACAGTGGTCTCTTTTCCAGAACTTAAATGAGAGCCATTGTG
>NZ_JBHIOR010000093.1:0-983 GCF_042195605.1 Bartonella sp. AP88HLJMH
TTGATTTCACTGCCTTCTACTTCTTTACCAATAGTGATAAGATTGGTTGCTTGATCTTTCTTAACAAGGCTATCACCTTTCACATTGGTAATCTCATTATTAATCTCTTTGCTAATCTCATTTCTAATATTTGTGAAAGAATTACCAACTCCAGCCAAAGCATCCGCCACATTGCCATAGTCTATCTCTTCAGATTTACCATCATCCTTAACTGTCTTAACCTTAAAACTTGGAGCTTTCCATTGTCCTTGCTCATCATAACCTGCACCTCCACCAAAATAGGTTGCAAGTTGTTCGTTCAGCGAATAAAGCTGTCCACCCGTGACAGCATCCGTTGAATCTTTAGAAACATCACCATCTAAAAGAAACGTAATTTTGCTGTTATCTTGAGTGGCTACAGCTCTGCCTTTTTCTTCTTTGCTCTTTTCATGACGTGCTACAAAGGCATTGGCTTCATCATTCCATAACAAAGCATCACCTTTAACTTGCTGAGTAATATTCGTTATGTTTTTAGTAAGTTCGCTAAACTTATTTGTTACATTATCATTGACATTCTTGATATTGCTATCAAGCTGGCTTTTGTTAACAGCGTCATTATTGTTCTTTGCTTCACCAACACCAGAAATTATCCGATCCCCACCGCTTTCATTTGCAATATTGATTTCTGCGCCACCTACTTTTGCACCAATAGTGAGACGACTCGTTGTCTTATCTTGCTGAACAAAGCTCTCGCTTTCCACTTTGGTAATCACATTATTAACCTGTTCGGTCAATTTATTCTGAACATTCGTGATAGAACTTCCAACACCTGCAAGTGCATCTGCTACATTCTGATAATTCTTGTCAAAAGAAGTACCATCCTCACCAAACTGCTTGATCTTGAAATCCGGTGCTTTCCATTTGCCCTCTTTATCATAACCTGCACCACCACCAAAATAAGTTGCAAGTTGTTCGTTCAGCGAATAAAGCTGACCACCCGTTAC
>NZ_JBHIOR010000094.1:0-975 GCF_042195605.1 Bartonella sp. AP88HLJMH
TACACCTGTAATCTGCCGCGTCATGCCCGTACTTTTATTACCAACACTAACGGCACCCTGCGTACTTTTCCATTGCGCTTCAGTGCTTTCTGTTGCCCCCTGCAGCGAAGAAGTATATCCTGAAACACCTGCAGCCCTATCAGCGATAGTATCACTTCCTATAGCAACACCACCTTGTACAGAAACTATAGAATTGACACCCATTGCGATACTGCTTGGACCCAAAGCGTGAGACATGGAACCTATAGCAATACTATACAGCGCCTCCTTTGTTGCAGATGCATTGTAACCAAGAGCAATCCCCTTTTCTGCATAATTCTTCGCGCCGTAACCAAGAGCCATTGCATAATCACCAGCTGCAAGCACTCTATTTTTTTCATCAACATTCTGTGTTTCAGATCCAGGAGTAGTTCCAACAGCACCGATTGCAATGCTAAAAACACCTTCCGTTTTTGCCCCCCGCCCCAAAACAACAGTACCATACGAGCCCTTAGGTGCCTCTGCCTTATAACCAATAACAGTACTCCAACCATCACCAGATTTTGCACCGTACCCGATAACAATAGCGCCGTATGTACCTCTCCCATCAACACTACCAACCACATCGTCACCAATAAAAACACCCCACTTGCTTTTTGTATAATTAATCCCACTACCCAAAATAACATTGTTATCTTGAGAACGTTGCATTCCTGCAGTTCCACCCCGCAAAAGGTCAGAAACATTAACAGGGGCTGCATTCTCATTATTCCCTGAAAACTGTTGGGTTGTAGAGCTATCACGAACAAGCGACCGTGGACTAATGAGAGACTTTTTATATTGCTCGTCTGTATCTAGAGTTCTTACCAATAAATTTTTGCTATCGTCCGCAAGAACATTTACGATAGAACTCTTATCGCTCTTACCAGAAAGGGTTTTGGTTAAAAAATTTGCGTAATCATCAGAATCATTCAAACCAGCAACAGAGAGAAGGCT
>NZ_JBHIOR010000095.1:0-967 GCF_042195605.1 Bartonella sp. AP88HLJMH
ATTTTGATTGCAAACCTTTTATCGGCTTGTGCATTAGCACCAAAGCTAAAACAGCCCAATGATAGGAACCGCGTGCCCATTAATAAAACAATCCCTGCCGAAATCAAGCGAGGAGACAGATGAAAAAGCGATTTATTATAACAGGAATGATTACCCTTTTGGGGATGATAAATTTAACTCTAACGTCTAACTTTAGTTGGGGTTCTGGGACACAAAGTTCAACTGTTAAAAGTCCTTTTTCAAAAGCAGAATATCTGGAAATTATTAAGTTGTTAGAACAACAAATTAAAACAAACGAAAACCAGATCGAAAACGCGAAAAAAATTCATCAGTCTATAACAGGAAATAGGATACAAAAACCAACAATAGGAGAAAACAAGAATTCTTTCATACAAGATTTGTTTTCTATCTACCCAAACACACAGACAAACTACCAAAACATAACTACTGGGGAATTTAAAAAAAGATTTAATGAGATTATTCTCGAAGAGAAAAGGTACGGCTTCCAGAATTTGCCGTATAACCAAATGCGCGAAACAATTAATACGCGTCTTAAATATAGTGGAATTGTCGAAAAAGCTGTAAGTTTTCAAACTTTCCAAGACGCAGAGAACCGCTTTAAACAAATGAACGATTTCTTAGATAAGATAAATAAAACAAAAGATCTCAAAGAAGTTTTCGAACTGCAAACACGCATCAAGACCATGTCAGCCATGATCCAAAATGAATATACAAAGCTACAAATGGTCAGAAATTTAAGCGATGACGAAGAGACTCTTATCGAAATACAAAAACGTAAATTGTACAGAAAAATTGTAGCCTCTAACTACAAAAATATGCCTATAATAAGATCTAACCAATAAAGCTTTTTACAGCATTTGCTTTTTTTCATGAAAACAAAAACCAATGTAGAAGGTTCAGTACTCTCTGAACAATTAAGAGAGGCACAAAGATTTTATCAAAGCCA
>NZ_JBHIOR010000096.1:0-949 GCF_042195605.1 Bartonella sp. AP88HLJMH
TTTTCTATATTTTGTTGAAAAAAGATCACAGTAGAATCCATATTGCTAAAAAGTTATATTTTTATGTTGCTATTTTCTTGAACAGTCTATAGTGATACGAAAATGTATATTAGTAAGACTCATTTTGATAAAATAACTTTCAAAGGGGGGATAAGTAGTGCGTAAAGATAAAAGGTACATCACAGGACCACGCATATATCATTATATGATATATTAAAAAGAAAAAATCCAACTAAAAAGCCAGTTATCCAAAGAAGAATATATTCCGGACATATTACAATTTCTTTTTACTTTACTTATTATTAATAAAACCATGCTTTCTAATAAAAATAAAGTCTATAGTTAGGAAAATACATACTAAAACCTAGTACAAAGGATTTTATAGTAATCACTACCAAGTAAAAAGTAATATTAAATATACAAGGCCTCTTTTTTAGTTAGAAAAAAACAGCACACTAAAACCCTTAGACTCTAAATGTGTTATCTTTATGTCCACAAAACATAATCAAAAATACAAGCATTTAGATCTCAATACAGAGAGCACAAACAAAACTAAAGACTCAAAATGTTCACACTCTAAGCAATGATCGTCTACTCTAAATTCCAAAGACATCAATAATGCTAAAATGTGTCTTTTTTATGTTTTGGAGGTGTTTCTAAGTTTTTTCATTGGAGAGTTTGTTATGAAAAAATTATATGCCCCACAAGCAGCGAGTGAATTAAAACGTTCTCGTTTTTCTTTTGTTAAAGTTCTTTCGTTGGCTACAGCGGCTACATTCTTATCGAATGTTACGCCTGTTTTTTCAGCAAATCCTGATTTTAGAAACACGTTTCTTGAGGGTGTAAAAAGTGCTGGTGTGTTTTATCCACAAAGCCTTCTCTCTGTTGCTGGTTTGAATGATTCTGATGATTACGCAAATTTTTTAACCAAAACCCTTTCTGGTAAGAG
>NZ_JBHIOR010000097.1:0-908 GCF_042195605.1 Bartonella sp. AP88HLJMH
AATGGCTTGGTTCTTGCTCGGTGATTGTTGATTATCTGTTTGAACGCTAAGACTTACAAACCACCGATCCGCTTTACGGCTAATGGTTGCTGACAAGATCTTTCCTTGAAATCGCAATTGTTCTCGCAGACGAACCCAACCAAGTTTGGGAATTCTTATCTTGGAACCTTGCAACTGTATTTGATCATTGGTCAAAGTAAAACGATCGTGCACTCCTTTCTTTCTAAAAGTGGGATATCGGCTTCTCCCTGAAAAGAAATTCTTAAAAGCCACACCCAATTGAATAATTGCCATTTGTGGAGCATTTTTAGTAACTTCCATCATCCATGGAAATTGTTCTCGTTTTAGAGAATTGAATTGTCTACGTAGCGCATAGTCATTAGGCTTTGGTAAATTATTATCTTTCTTCCATGCTTCATATTGCTGCTGCCATTCCTTCAGTGCCCAATTATAAGCAAAGCGCGCGCAACCACTGGCTCGAGCCATATAGCTTCGTTGTTTATTGTTTAAGTCTAGAGCTATTTTGTGAGCAACAATCATTGCGATGCCTCTACAGCTTGACGAACATTCTCTAATAACCTTTGATTTTTTCTCGAACGACTTCCATAAAGACGAGCACTAAAGACAGTAATAATTTTTAAAACATCTTTGGCTAAATCTTCTTCAAAACTGCTTTCTTCTCCCTGATTAAGAATGACAACCTCAACTTGTTTGGCTTCACAAATGGCGAAGACCAATTCTGCACCAAAGCGCAATAAACGATCTTTATGTGTAATCACCAAACGACCTATCTCATTTTCAATGAGAGCATCCAATAAACGTTTAAGACCCTTTTTACGATAATTCATCCCTGATCCTAAATCAGAGATGAGTTCATAACTCCAACCTTTACTTTTGCAATAAAACTC
>NZ_JBHIOR010000098.1:0-902 GCF_042195605.1 Bartonella sp. AP88HLJMH
ATTCTTGGTACAGTAAAAGATGTAAAGGATGCAGTCAAACGTTTTGGTCATGGGGATACAAAACACAAAATCGGCAATGGTCTTATTGCTGGTCTAAAAGGCTATGATCTCTATAGCAAAGGCAAAGGTCTTTATAATGAGATGAAAGGTGGAAACAAACAGTCTATTCGTGATATTGCTGATGTTTCTGCTAGCGTAACCGTGGGCTTTAAGACAGAGAAGGCAGAAGCCTCTGTTCAGACCTCTACTGCGGTAACAGGTACAATAGAAGCAGGACGCGCTGTTAATATGCAAGCCCACAAAGGCAGCATCCATGGTGTTGGAGCCGATATTATTGCTGGTACAAACCCGATGCAAAGCAATGATGAACAGAGCGGGAATATCACCATGGAAGCAGGTAAAGATATCATCTTTGAAAGTGCGCAAAACACGCAGAGCACAGAAAACCACACGCAAAGCGCTTCAATGAATATTGGGTATAGTTATGGTACCGGTGGTACAGGGTGGATGGGGAATGCTTCTTTTGGTAAAGGCAAGGGTTCCAGTGAGGAGGTTCACCAGAAGAACAGCCATATTATTGGCACCGGCACAGTTCACACAACGAGTGGTGCAAACACCACATTGGCAGGCGCCGTGGTTTCTGGAGAGCGTGTAGAAATGGAAGTAGGGGGTGATTTTGCCATTACCAGCCGCAGTGATACGGGACAAAGTTCCAGCAAGCAAAACTCTGTTTCCATTGGTTATAATAGCCGAGAAAAGGAAGGTACAGCCACAACCAATATTTCATTGAACAAGGATAAATCCTCTAGTGATTATCATAGTGTTGTGGAGCAATCAGGCATCAAAGCGGGTGATGGTGGTTTTAAGATCAACGTTAAAGATAAAACAACGCTGACCGGAGG
>NZ_JBHIOR010000099.1:0-898 GCF_042195605.1 Bartonella sp. AP88HLJMH
GGCTCTGATATGCAAATTGATGTGAGCGGTCTTGGTGTCAAAGCCCTTGGCTTGCAAATGAAAATCCGCAGCCATACCCCCGAAATTATCGGCATCTTTGGTGGTCCTCCTGGTCTTCGTCATAAATTCACTGGCAAAAAACATGTGATCTCTGAAGAAGATGGGCGTGAGCATGAACATTCCATTGATGTAACAGGGCGCTTGGTCAAAGTCGATAGCGAAGGCTTAACGGCTGGAAAAGCGACAGGCTATGATTGCGAGATCAAAAATATTTGGGATTATACGGAATTTTGGGATGGTTCTGTTTTGCACCGCTTTTCTTTTAAACGGGGCGGCTGGCTTGTCCGCAACGGGCAAGAGATCGGTTCTCGCCGCCGCTCTATTCTCAATTTATAGGAATTGATCATGACAAGTTTACAAACCAGCATTGACGTGGAATTGCAGGTTCCGCTTCCTTATCAAGATAAAAGTGGCAAAGAAACTCTCTGCAAGAAACTGACCTTTTATCGCCCCACTTTTAAGCATGCCAAGCAATTAGCGGTGCTCATTGGACCACAATTGACAGAGCTGCTGCTTCCTGAGTTTGGAGAGCAAAAAACAACTTTGAGCAATGATGTGCTTATCACGAAGCTTTCTCAAGTTTTGTTCACAAGTGAGGCAACAGAAGGCATCACAGCACTTTTGGCTGATATGTCACATGAATCTATTGAATTGATTGATCGAGTTGATGTGATGGATATTGTCGCAATATTGAAGGCTTTTTTTGCTTTTTTTACGCAACGCCAATCCTCTCTGCCAGACAATTTGGAGCAGAACTAGCCCTTTATTATCACTGGGCGCCTTCAGAGATTAACCAGATGGATTGGCTGGATGTGATTGCCTATCGAGAAGAACTCGC
>NZ_JBHIOR010000100.1:0-884 GCF_042195605.1 Bartonella sp. AP88HLJMH
GTCGGGTGTGGTTATGCTATAAAATACCTTCACGGGGAAAGCATAACGACGGGCTAGTTGCCGTGTTTGTTAGCACCTGGCACTCTTTTTTAGAGTGTCATTAACAAACCTCTAACAACTAGGAGTTCACTATGAACACTCTCATAGAAATTAAAGAACAAATCATTGGACAAGAAACTGTTCAAACTGTTCACGCACGCGAGTTGCATACGTTTTTAGAAGTTAATATACGCTTCAACGATTGGATTTCACGACGGATTGAAGAATATTCTTTTCAAAAAAATCAGGACTTTGTGAGTTTTACTCAAAAAAGAGTAAAACCTAATACCTTTCAGGAAAATCAAGGCGTTGTGAGTTTTACTAAAAATTTAGTAAAACCTAAAGGCGGTCGTCCAAGTACAGAATACCACATCACTTTAGACATGGCGAAAGAGCTCTCAATGGTGGAACGTAATGAGAAAGGACGTCAAGCACGCCGTTACTTTATTGAGTGTGAAAAGAAACTAAAAAACCAAGCTGTTGATTATGATAATGATACGCGCTTTGATTTGCCAAGTTATTGGGAAGGTATGAACGCTGGCGAAAAAGTTTTATATCTTTTAGGTCCTATTCATATGCGTCTTCTTGATGCCTTCAGAGTAGATGAAGAGAATAGAAAATATAAAGCCCTCATTAAAGAAGCTAAGCGGGTTTTAGCAACATCTGTTACGAAAGCTGCTTAGTTTTAAAACCGATTTCATCTCCCCGTTTCAAAAGCGGGGAGGGGATAAAGCTTTCAGTTTTTGGTTAGCCACTGTTTTAAATGTACAAAGACATTCTCTATCGGCTCCATGAGACGAGCAAAATTAAGAAACCATTTTCTAAAGAATTTCGCGCGTCTCAGA
>NZ_JBHIOR010000101.1:0-860 GCF_042195605.1 Bartonella sp. AP88HLJMH
TATAATAAATTTACCAGCAAAGTCACTATGAGTGGTGGCTTAGAACTGTTGGGTAATTCGTCGTTTAACCTTATCCATAATGGTGAAGTGGTTACCAATTTAAACACAAACGGAAGCACCTTGAAAGGACCTTTGAGGGTCGATGGAGATCTTATTTATACGAAATCAGACATAGATATTCTCAAGCAAGAAATTAAAAAAATTAAACAAGGCTTAGTTGATAAACTCATTAATTGGTCTGCGCTTGCTGATGCTGAATTGCTCTATACACAGGATGGGAAAATTCAATGGCCTGATTGGGTAACGGATAAAACTAAAGTTGAGATCCAAGCATGGGGCGGTGGCGGTAGTGGTGGCGGAGCGGATACGCCAAGATTAGGAGGAGGTGGCGGCGGTGGCGGTTGTTCAGTCTGGTATGGCTATAAAGCCAGTTTAAACGGTCATCAAGATATTTTGATTGGTAAAGGAGGCGCTTCTGTTGCATCACGCAGTGCGACAGGAAATTCTGGAGGAACAACAGCTGTTGGAAAGAATTTTATTACGGCGACAGGAGGACATGGTGGTGGGGGTGCTTCTGCCTATCAATCTCACACGGGATTTGGTGGTGGTACGACTACCTACTATTCAGGCGGTGGCGGTGCTGGAGGAACAGGTGGAAACTTTGGTTTAGCAACGGATGAACATCTAGGAATTGCCAAAGGCGGAAATGGTTATGCTGGAACGAATGGAATTACGAGTAAAACAAGCGGTAATGGAGGCGATGCTGGAGGTGATACATCACGTGGTGGCTCTGGAGGAGTCGGCAAAGGTTCCTATAGTTCGGGAAAAGCAGGGCGTGGTTTTGGGGGCGGAGGTGCTGG
>NZ_JBHIOR010000102.1:0-839 GCF_042195605.1 Bartonella sp. AP88HLJMH
TCTTTATCATAACCTGCACCACCACCAAAATAAGTTGCAAGTTGTTCGTTCAGCGAATAAAGCTGACCACCCGTTACAGCATCCGTTGATTTAGCGCTAATCTCACCATTTGCTAGAAACGTAATTCTACTGTTTTCTTGTGTCCTGACAGCTTTGCCTTGTTCTTCTTGCTTCTTCTCATGACGCGCGACAAAGGCATCGGCTTCCTTGCTCCATAACAAAGAATCCTGCGCTACTCCTTCAGAAACCTCTTTAATCCTTGCATTCACATTCTTGATATTCTCATCAAGACCTGCAAAAGCGGTTCCAACACCTTGAAAGGCACTCTCTGTTACAACTCCATCTTTAGCAATGTAAGATAATTTATACGTTGGCTGTGTAAGAGCTCCATCTTTAAAGGATGCTTCTCCACCTAAAAACTTAGCTACATCCTCACCGATTTTATTAATCTGACCACCCGTGATTGCATCATGTGAACCCTTGGCAATCTGACCATCGGCAACATTATGAAGACCAACAGCTGCCTTATCCTTACCTTTGCCTAAAGTCACACTCGTATAATCAGTTTCATCACCTGTTTTATCGTAATGAACAACAGCCGAGTCATCTGACTGAAGGCTGGTAGAAAGCTTCTCTAAACTTTCATCAAGCTGACCTTTGTTAACAGCTTCATTATTTTGTGTTGCTGCCTTCACTCCAGAAAGTATCCTATCCCCTTTATTCTTGTTGGTTATGTTGATTTCTCCGCCTTCTACTGCTGCGCCAATAGTGAGACGACTCGTTGTCTTATCTTGCTGAACAAAGCTCTCGCTTTCCACTTTGGTAATCACATTATTAAC
>NZ_JBHIOR010000103.1:0-804 GCF_042195605.1 Bartonella sp. AP88HLJMH
AATGGCGAAGAGCAAGTTTGAACGAACAAAACCGCATGTTAATATTGGTACGATTGGTCACGTTGATCATGGGAAGACCTCGTTGACAGCAGCGATTACGAAATATTTTGGTGAATTTAAAGCTTATGACCAAATTGACGCTGCGCCAGAGGAACGTGCACGTGGAATTACTATTTCTACAGCACACGTTGAGTATGAAACGGAAAATCGTCACTATGCGCACGTTGATTGTCCAGGACACGCTGATTATGTGAAAAACATGATCACAGGGGCAGCACAGATGGATGGTGCTATTTTGGTTGTTTCAGCAGCTGATGGCCCAATGCCTCAGACACGTGAGCATATTTTGCTTGCACGTCAGGTTGGTGTTCCAGCAATTGTTGTTTTTCTTAATAAAGTTGATCAGGTTGATGATGCAGAACTTTTGGAGCTTGTAGAGCTTGAGGTTCGGGAACTTTTATCCAAATATGATTTCCCAGGCGATGATATACCAATTGTTAAGGGTTCTGCGTTGGCAGCTCTTGAGGATAAGGATAAAAGCATTGGTGAAGATGCTGTTCGTCTTTTAATGAGTGAAGTTGATAATTATATTCCAACCCCTGAACGTCCTGTTGATCAACCATTTTTGATGCCGATAGAGGATGTGTTTTCGATTTCGGGTCGTGGAACCGTTGTTACGGGTCGTGTTGAGCGTGGTGTTATTAAAGTTGGAGAGGAAATCGAGATTATCGGTATTCGTCCAACGTCTAAGACGACGGTTACAGGCGTTGAAATGTTCCGCAAGCTTTTAGATCAAGGTCAAGC
>NZ_JBHIOR010000104.1:0-799 GCF_042195605.1 Bartonella sp. AP88HLJMH
AACAGAGCTATACAACTCAACAGTTTTAAGATTTTCTTCATTATTCCCCTCTTTCAATGGATTTATTTACAATAAAAAAGCTCATAAGCCTGTTGATATTTCCTGTCACCGCTGCTTAAAACAACGGTGAACAATATTGAGATGTTAGATTGAGAAAACAATCCCGCCATTCCAAGCGAAGGCAAGGATGGCGGATTGTTGATCATCACTAGCAAGACTTAAGGTTTGCATTCAGGTGCATTTTTATATTTTTTACAAAAAGGGCTGTTTAAGCGCTTCTTGACACTGGGCCTCGGGATCACAGCACCTGGACGACAAATGGGCAAGTTTTCGGCTCTAAAAGTATAACACCACCCTCCCGCTCTTGCTACTTCTTCATCTTTATAGCGGAATCCTGATTGAATCATGCAAGCATAAGTTGTTGCTTTTGCATTGATGCTCTGCTTTCTATTTTCTGGAAATACATCATAAGGCGTTGGCATACCACATTCTAATAATGCTTTTCCTATTTCAGTAAAATCTGCTCCTGGCTTCTCCCAAGCAGTCAAGTATCCTGAAGGAGGCTTATTAAACTGACATCCAGCGATACTGAATAGAGTTACAGCACTTAATAATTTTAAGGTTTGTTTCATTTTTTACTCCATGATTTACTTGAAGGAACTTGTTCACGATGAGATGAGCCATAACGCACGTTACACTTATCGCCCGCGTCTCCAAGACAGGTATGGGAACTTATGGGATTCATGACCACTCTCCACCATTCTTTCCACATGTTACTACCAGCAGGGAGTGTCCCGTA
>NZ_JBHIOR010000105.1:0-798 GCF_042195605.1 Bartonella sp. AP88HLJMH
TCAGCTTTATTCCTTGCATCAGACGCTAGCGATGTATTTAGGAGGAGGAGCTAGCTATGAAGGTGGCGAATGGAGGGCTCCGGAATTCAAGGTTTCACAATTCAATTCTGATGGTAGTTCGTCAGAAAAGAAGATCTATCATGATGTAGCAGGAGCTTTTGATGGTGTCAGTGATGGTATGACGAGTATCAACGAGCGTATTCATGATGTTGAGAAGAATGTGGCGAGCAATGGTTTGAATTGGAATGAAGAAGAAGGCGCGTATGATGCGAAGCATGATGGTAAGTCGAGTAAGATTACGAATGTATTGGATGGTAAGATAGAAGAAGGCTCGCAAGAAGTTGTTAATGGTGGTCAGCTTTGGAGTACGAATGAGAGGGTAAAAGAGGTTGAAGACAAAGTAGATACGATAGATCAACATGTGAAAGATATTGAAGTAGCCGTAACGGATGGCGTTGTTTCCTATGACAAAGATAGTGATGGGAAAAAGACCAATAGCATTACGTTAGTAGGAGGCAATGACAGCGAACCTGTTATGATAGACAATGTAGCGGCAGGCAAGATTGAAGCAGGTTCTCAGCAAGCTGTTAATGGTGGTCAGTTGCATGATTATACTGAAGAGCAGATGAAGATAGTTCTTGAAGATGCCAATAAGTATACGGATGAGAAAGTTAGTGGTCTTGTCAATGATGCTGTTAACGAGTCGAAATCCTATACGGATATAAAGTTTGAGACATTGAATTATGCTATTCAGGATGTTCGGAAAGAAGCAAGACAAGCTGCTGCTATTGGTCTAGC
>NZ_JBHIOR010000106.1:0-744 GCF_042195605.1 Bartonella sp. AP88HLJMH
CCTTTGAGAAGCTTCTTGCCAAGACCTTCATAATCTATGAGATAACGCATCGCCAAACGTACTTTTTCCTTAGCAAAAATAGGATTCGTCGTATTGAATCCCCAGTACATCATAGTTGGCACTAACACTCTTTCAACTTTAACATCTGTTGTTTTTTGCAGATCTGCAAGATCTTCAGGTGTCAAATTACGAGCAACATCAATATCGTGCTTTTGCAACAACAAACGTTGTGTTCCGGGCTCTGCAACATGGCGAATTAAAATCTGCTTCAGTTTAGGCGCTTGTCCCCAATAGTGAGAGCTTGCACGCAACAAAAGAGCTTCTCCAGAGCGCCAACTTTTTAACTGATAAGGACCAACACAAGCAGCATGACTTTTCAAATACTGATTTCCAAAATCGCCATCTTTTTCGTGTTTCATAATCGTCTTACGATCAAGCAAAGCTGTTGCACGACTCGCAACAATATTATTAAGAATGAGCTCTGCTGGATAAGGTTTATCAAATTTCATCACAACCGTTTTCTCATCGGGAGCTTGCAAAGCATCATCAACATTTTGCTCTGTAATTCCATATTCATTAAAAATTGCCGCATTACCCATCTTCAATTTGACAATCCGCTTCATACCCCAAACAAGATCATTGGCATTGGCTGATCTGCCATCATTAAACTTCAAACCATCACGTAAATGAAAAGTAATCACCGTACTGTGATCATCACCTGAAACATCCCAATGTGTTGCTAAA
>NZ_JBHIOR010000107.1:0-732 GCF_042195605.1 Bartonella sp. AP88HLJMH
CTTTCAGGTTTTCTTTTGTTTGAAGTTCATTAAATAGATTTTTGAGGTATTGAAAACGATTTTCTACGTTTTCAAAACTTTTTAAAGTTATAGCTTTATCTAGTATCGATGCAAATTGTAAACGCTCTGAAATAGTTTTGCCCATTTGATCAAAAGGCCCAGAAACTTTGTTTTCGTCCTCTAGTACCTTTTGATATGATTCTCTTGAAAGCTTATCACTCTTATAGAACGATTCTGGTTCTTTGAGAAAAAAACTAGAAAAGTCTATTTGCTTTGGGTTTGTTTTCTGACTATTTGTTATAGCCTGATAGGTTTTTTCTGTTTGCGAAAGTTGTTCTTTTTTCAACTCAAGCTGTTTTTTAAAGAGCTCAATAATTTCCCCTTTTTTTAATAGCTTAATAAGCTCCAGATATTCCGCTGGTAGAGCAGGTGGTGGCGATGGAGCAGGTGAATTCTGTTTAGTATCTGATTCCAAAAGAATCTGTGCCCTTAAAAGATTTAGCCGCACGTTACCACCTACATGATTTCCATCAACATTGTTTGCATGTGCCAAATTTATCATCCCCAAAAGGGTAATCATTCCTGTTATAATAAATCGCTTTTTCATATATTTGCTCGCTTGATTTCGGCAGGGATTGTTTTATTAATGGGCACACGGTTCCTATCATTGGGCTGTTTTAGCTTTGGTGCTAATGCACAAGCCGATAAAAGGTTTGCAATCAAAATTACAAG
>NZ_JBHIOR010000108.1:0-711 GCF_042195605.1 Bartonella sp. AP88HLJMH
TATCTTATTGACTATGAAGGACTCGGTAAGACTCTTCTCAAAGATGTTGGTATTCCACGTGCAAGTTTTATTCCTCTTGGTAATCTTGGAGCTTTGGATGAAAAAGAGGGACAACCCTTTAAACTTGATCTCCAAAAAGCAAAGCAACTTTTAACAGAGGCAGGTTATCCGGATGGTTTTGAGGCCAGTATTTTTGCCGGTGCCTCTCCTTATCCTTTTGCTTTGCCTATTGCTCAGTCTCTCCAAGACAATGCAAAAAAAGTTGGAGTACGTTTTAAAATTGAACGTTTTGTAGGTACGCAGTTGTTTTCAAAATTTTATGCGCGTGGTTTTGATACGATTTTTTTCGGATGGAATAATGGCTCTGGGGACCCCCATACAATGGCTTCACGTCTTATTTATAATCCAGATAATCGGCTTGAGGCTAAAAATACAGGCTATGCGAGTTGGTGCCATGGGTATTTGGATGAAACTATGAATCAAAAGGTTCAAGATGCATTGTTTCAAAAAGATCCCAAAAAACGGGCGCAAATGTATGCTGATTTACAACGTGATTTTATGCAGAAAGGGCCTTATGCTTTTATCTATCAGACATATGTTTCTGTAGCGATGACACCTGATGTCAAAAAATGGGTTTGGAATAGTGCACCACGTATTTTTTATAGTGCAATTGAAAAATAAAAAGGTATCAGGTTTATAAAATATAAAAAA
>NZ_JBHIOR010000109.1:0-710 GCF_042195605.1 Bartonella sp. AP88HLJMH
GTTGCTTTATAAACCGGCTTGCCATCTAAAGCATTTAAGACAATCGTGGTCGCTCCAACATTCTTACCCATAGCCATAAAGCGCAAAACGATACCATTCTTATACTCTAAAAACTGTGAAGTGCTTGCAAGTCTTATCACACTCGTTTGTTGGACAGGATCATTTGTAACAATGCCTTCAAGCTCTCCACCCGTGTCTGACAAGTATTCCTTTACGCGCTGCATCATCACACGGGCGCTTGTGTTCACACTGCTAGGATGCTGTCCTTCGGACCAATCAATCAAATTATCCACGCGCGTATTATCCGACGCTCTAAGCGACCAATCATAAATCGTTGACATTTCTCGTGAATCCTAGCTTCTGTAAAATGGTCCGTAAAATGCCCGCATGAATTGCGTCATCAAAGGATTATCATCATCATCACTCTCTTCTTCTTCCGAAGCCTCTTCTTGTGATGCTAATAATGCCCTTAAAACCTCTAACAAGTTGTCTCTATTTCTAATGCCACCATGCGCTGTAGGACTTGCTCTATGAGGCTGCCCCCCATACATCTGTAATACACGGTTGACAAAATCACTTGCACGCATAGCGTTGTTTCCACCATTCAAGCCAACCGCATTACTGCCAACAATTTGCGCCGCATTGGCATGGGGATTTTGAAGAAGCCGCGCGGCTCCTCCTGCCCCTTGTTGATGTGCTAAATACAATTC
>NZ_JBHIOR010000110.1:0-706 GCF_042195605.1 Bartonella sp. AP88HLJMH
GTTCAGAATTCTATACTTAATTTTTTAGTAGTTTCTAATTGATTATGCCATTGCATGCTTTGTAAATACTGATGCAACAACCAATCGAAAGACCCTTCTGTGAGTCTGGTACGCCTCTTTGTTTTGGAGGAGCCATTTTGAGCTTGTTTAATAGCCAGCGTATAATTATCAACAAACTCTTGCGTTCCATAGGTTCCTTCAATCCGAAACCGTGGTCCATGACCAATACGTACATACCATATAACTTTACCATGGCGTGTACGTTCACGAACAAGATGCGGCGGACGGCGTTTTGGCATGGCTAAAACTTTATACCGTCGACAGAGGGGCAACTTTTGCTGGTCTCGTAGTCTTCTTGCTCGTTTTCAAGTGGTGGAAAATCGTCAATGCTATAAGTATTATCTGTCGTTGTTGGTGTTATGGTTTTATTGATATGAATTAATAATTCCCCTGTAGGTTTGATTTCTATGAGTTCACATCCTTGTTTTTTAGCTTCTCTTAAAGCACGAGCAATAGCTGGTTGCGTGATAGTAGGTGGGCGGTGTGGCATGTTTATTCCCCTTCATTGAGATGTAATTCTCCCGTGGCGTGAATCACGCTGGTGTTGAAAGTGTTAGGAAAGGGTGGGGGTGCTGGGAGGAGAGAGCACCCCCATAGGTTTAAGCAGCTTTTGCCAAAATCTTTTGCATCTCTTGTTCTATTTCCC
>NZ_JBHIOR010000111.1:0-700 GCF_042195605.1 Bartonella sp. AP88HLJMH
GAGGTAGTAGAAAAATCCTATGGTGATGTTGGTTTAGCCATTGAAGGTATTGATACGAATTTCAAGAATGTGAATAACAACCTAACGAATAAGTTTAATGAACTTACTGAAAACATTACGAATATTACTCAGGAAGTTCAAGGCGATGCGCTGTTGTGGGATAAGGACGCAGAGGCGTTTGTAGCGACGCATGGGGACAATAAAGAGAACAGCAAGCTTACATCACTTGCAGCTGGCTCTATAGTATCAGGCTCGAGTGATGCGATTACGGGTGGACAGATTTATGATCTGCAAAAACAGTTTGCTGGCTATTTTGGTGGTGGTGCTGGTTATAATGAGAAAGGCGAATGGCAAGATCCGGATTTCCAAATTCAGACTTTCAGCAATGATGGTACGAAAGGTGATAAGAAGAGCAGTAATAATGTTGCAGGTGCGTTTAATGACATTAATGACAGCATGAGCACTATCAACGCTCGTATTAAGGAAGTTTCAGAAGGAGTTGCACAAGATTCTTTATCATGGAGCAAGGCTGAAGGTGCTTTTGTCGCCTTGCATGGAGAAAAAGATGGTGAGAAGACACACAGCAAGATCACATCACTTGCAAATGGTGATATTACTGCTAGCTCAAGCGATGCTGTAGCAGGAAATCAGCTATATGCTCTAGGTAACAGTGTTGCGCAGTCTTTAGGTGGTGATGCTA
>NZ_JBHIOR010000112.1:0-699 GCF_042195605.1 Bartonella sp. AP88HLJMH
TACACCTGTAATCTGCCGCGTCATGCCCGTACTTTTATTACCAACACTAACGGCACCCTGCGTACTTTTCCATTGCGTCTCAGTGTTGTGTGCAGGACCCTGCAACAAAGAAGTGTACCCTGAAACACCTGCAGCCCTATCAGCTATAGCATCACTTCCTATAGCAACACCGGCCCACTTTTCCGCTCTTGCCCTATCACCAATAACGGTGGTAGCAGGAGCGGAGGTTTGCGAACTGTTGCCGATATTAATAACAGCTTCATAATTGTCGCGTCCTGACTGTACCTGTATGTTGTTACCAATAGCAATAATCCCCACGCCATGCGCATTCGGACTGTTTCCTATTTTTATATCATTATTAGTTGCATATGTACTCACTCTCCTTGCTAAACTATTAACGCCAGACAGCAAAATATCATCACTATTATCTCCCTCAACAGGCAGCATCCCCCCTTTTTTAACAAATGTTTTTGGCAATTTTCGCACAGCAATATTATCCGCACTCATGCTTTTATCGTTAACCGCTATTCTTGTAAGCTGTAGCGCTTTCTTATCATCAACATTTCCAACTCGCGCAGAACGGCTACCTTCTGTCAAAACATTTACGATAGGACTCTTATCACTCTTACCAGAAAGGGTTTTGGTTAAAAAATTTGCGTAATCATCAGAATCATTCAAACCAGCAACAGAGAGAAGGCT
>NZ_JBHIOR010000113.1:0-677 GCF_042195605.1 Bartonella sp. AP88HLJMH
GCATTTGTAGCACAGCATGGAGAGGAAAAAACCAATAGCAAAATTAAGTTTCTTGCTAATGGAGATATTTCTGCTAATTCAACCGATGCAGTGAATGGTTCGCAGCTCTTTGCTACTAATCAGAATGTTATCACTGTTACGAATAATCTCTCAACAATTTCTCAAAATACATCACAATATTTTGGTGGTGGTGCAGATGTATCTAATGGTAAAGCACCAACTTACACAATTCAGGGTAATTCTCATAATGATGTTGGTTCTGCTTTTAATGCTGTTGATACTTCTATCACGAATATCCAAAATCAGATTACGAATGCGACAAAAAATAGCCTTGTTAAGCAGGAAGGAGATGCAGGTACTATTACCATTGGTGTGACAACAGGGGGTACAGAAATTAATGTTGCAAACAAATCTGGTGAAGCTCGTACAATTTCTGGTGTAAAAGCTGCAGAGCGAAATGATGAAGCTGTTAACAAAGCTCAGCTTGATAAAAGTATAGAGAAGATTTCTAATGATATTAATCTTACAAGTGCTGCTGCAGTTCTCTATGATAAAGAAAAAGATACCGTTAATTATAATAGCATAACTTTGGGTGGTGATAAGACTACAGCACCCGTTTCCCTCCATAATGTTAAAGATGGGAAAATTGCTGAAGATTCGCATGATGCGATCAATGG
>NZ_JBHIOR010000114.1:0-665 GCF_042195605.1 Bartonella sp. AP88HLJMH
TGCACAAGAAGGCGCCGATCCGCAACAAGCCTTTCTGAAGAATACATCCGAAGGGGTTCTTCAAAGTGGCGGCGTTTTTGTTTTGATCGCAGGGCAATTAGACAATGCCGGTGTGCTTGGCTCTAGTGGTGAGAATGTTGCGCTCAATGTGGCAGGAAATGTCAGCAATAGTGGGCTGATTTACGCCAAAAAATCTATGGATCTATTCAGTGATGGTGATTTAACCAACACACAGGGCAGAATTATTGCTGAAGAGGCTCTCAGCATTGGTGGGCTGAAAGAGACACGTGCTGGTCATATAAGTAATGAGGCTGGTCTTCTCAGTGCTTTAGCCGGTGAGATGAAGATTGTTGCAACGTCTTTTGTCAATAAAAGCGCTGAAACGACAAATTCAGAGCAACAAAACGCTACACATGATGAAGGTGCGCATGTTTTAGCGCGGGATGGTTTGCGCATTGATGTGGGCAGTTTTGAGAATGTTGATGGTCTCATTTCTACGCAAGGGGCAGTCAATATTGTTGCTGATAGTGTGATCCAAGCAGGGCACATAGAGATTGAGCGTGGTGACCTTCAACTGACCAGCCATGGTGATTTAACCAATAGTGGTACGATAGCAAGCAATGGCGCAATCACTGTGAATGCGCAAAACACTCTGAACCAAACGG
>NZ_JBHIOR010000115.1:0-663 GCF_042195605.1 Bartonella sp. AP88HLJMH
GAAAAGCAAGCAGAAGAACTTCTTTGCCAAGACTTAAGACAATTTGAAAATGTCGTTGAACGCGCTGTTACAGTTTCATTAACAGATGAACAATTCGCGGCGTTAGTGTCGTTTTGCTATAATGTAGGAACAGGAGCCTTTTGTAACTCGACACTGTTAAAAAAGCTCAATCAAGGTGAATATGAAGCTGTCCCTGCCGAGCTACAGAAATGGACCAAAGCAGGCGGAAAGCGTCTTGAAGGTCTCGCACACCGGCGTGCGGCAGAAACAGGCTTATGGGCAAAAGGGGCTTATGTTTCCTCCAATTATCAAACAGTAGAAACGCAAGCATCAACGGGGGTTTTCAAAGCAGAAGCACTTGCACCGATTATTGGTTCTTTTTCTGGGCTTGGTGGTTTGTTAGCAGGCAATGGACCCATCCAATGGGCTTTGGCAACCATTATGGTTTTAGCCGCATGTGCTGGTATTTTCTTTGTTGCTAAACGCTTTCAGGAGCATCGTCTATGATCTTATGGATGAAAAGAAATCTGATGCTAACAGGCGCGGCTTTAGCCGCTTTTTTTATGATTTTAGCAAGAGCTTTTAATCTTGGGAAAAAAGCAGAGCAACAAAAGCAAACAGAAAAAGCTTTAAAAGCAGCCACAACACGTCTGGAGGTGGAAA
>NZ_JBHIOR010000116.1:0-337 GCF_042195605.1 Bartonella sp. AP88HLJMH
GTACCAAAATCCTGTCCCCCTTGATCAGAATGAGGCAAGGTGTAGCGTGATTTTTTCATGCCGATAATGGTTTTAGCTGCAACCCCAAATTCACGTTGATAATCAAACAGTTCTTCAACAAGTTTATAGCGTGTTCCCCCTTTCCCATCGCCTCCTGTTGCTCCATTGCCAACGCGCCCATAAGCCATGATAACACTTTGCGCACCAAGCAACACAGCACGACGAACAGAGGGAACAGGCTCTTGTGTCTTTGAATTAACACCATTGGGGACATGCTCTGCTTCACGCAAAATGACACCGTTATACATCCCCAAAGAACCATTAAAAATTGGGTTCT
>NZ_JBHIOR010000116.1:411-659 GCF_042195605.1 Bartonella sp. AP88HLJMH
GCAATTGGGTCACCTGTGTTGGGTGGAGATACATCACATATGCCGATTTTCCATCAACACGAACCGGGCGCAAACGTGGATTAGCAAGTTTAGCGCGTTCAACAGCCCGATCTATAAGATCTAATGTAAAAACATCGTCTTTTGTAAGTTCTTCATCAGTCTTTTTCTTATTGGCACGAATAATACGCAGTTTGCTTGGCTCTAATGGAGCATTAAAACCATAATGTACGGGTTTAAGGGTTATGCTG
>NZ_JBHIOR010000117.1:0-656 GCF_042195605.1 Bartonella sp. AP88HLJMH
GGTGTTGCAAATTCTATCACGAATGTTCATAATGATGTAACTAATGTAGTCAGTGATAGTCTTGCCAAGCAGGATGATAATACGAAGGTTATCACTATTGGTAAAGAAGTAGAAGGTACAGAACTCAACATTGCCAACAGTAAGAAAGAAGACCGGATACTTTCAGGTGTTAAGGCAGGAGTGCTTTCAGCAGAATCGACAGAAGTTGTAAATGGCTCTCAGTTATTTGCGACTAATAAAAATGTTACGACAGTGACTACTAATCTAGACAGTGTTTCTAAAAATACATCGAGCTATTTAGGTGGTGGTGCTGATGTTCTTGTAGGCAATCTTCCGACGTATGTTGTTGGTGGCCAGTCATATCATGATGTTGGTTCAGCCTTTAGCGGTGTTGATACATCACTGACAGATCTTCATAATGAGCTTTCTAAGAACAGCAATGAACTTACACAGACCATTGAGCAGAATGCTTTATTATGGAACGATAAAGCTAATGCCTTTGTCGCGCGTCATGAGAAGAGTAAAGAAGAAAAAGGCAAAGCTGTCAGGACACAAGAAAACAGTAGAATTACGTTCCTTGCAAATGGTGAGATTAGCGCTAAATCAACGGATGCTGTCGCTGGTAATCAACTTTATTCAATGAATCAGACGTTTGC
>NZ_JBHIOR010000118.1:0-646 GCF_042195605.1 Bartonella sp. AP88HLJMH
GGAGCACTTAAAGGTGCAACACGAGGTCCCCCATACACATTACCACCCATCCCTGTATCATACAGATTATACGCATCCGCACCACCTCGCTTAAAGACATTCTGCATCCAAGCAGGAGGGGCACTTGTCTGCACCTGCTTCTGTTCTGTCGTTGCTGGTCTACTGCTCCCCATGTCACAATTCCTTCCTATAATAAAGCATATCTATGCCATAACCTTGTTTGTTCAGTGCACGTTTCCAACCTAAACGCCCTAAAATCTCTATCTCAAAAGCCCCATTCTCACGCGCCCAATCCTCTACAAATGTCAAATTATCAACTTGATCAAGAACGCCCTTGCCACTACATTCACAAATCAGAGCGCGCTTCTTTCCTAAAACTGTCTGTTGTATCTGGGTCGTGAATGCCGCTAAAAAGCGCTCGTCATCATCCAAAACAAGCCATAACTGTTTCTTGCCACTGCAAATCGCTTCAAGGAGCTCTTGCAACGTGATTTCATGTTTAAAACGTTCCACATACTCGCGAAACGACGCAATGATGTCTTCAAGGTATGGTGCTATACGCTCCATATCCCAAGACGTGGTCAAAAAGACTTTTGCCATTACCCTCTGCCTAAAGGACGTAAATCCACATTAAATCCTGTGATTT
>NZ_JBHIOR010000119.1:0-646 GCF_042195605.1 Bartonella sp. AP88HLJMH
AAATCACAGGATTTAATGTGGATTTACGTCCTTTAGGCAGAGGGTAATGGCAAAAGTCTTTTTGACCACGTCTTGGGGTATGGAGCGTATAGCACCATACCTTGAAGACATCATTGCATCCTTTAGAGAGTATGTAGAGCGTTTCAAACATGAAATCACGTTGCAAGAGCTCATTGAAGCGATTTGCAGCGGCAAGAAACAGTTATGGCTTGTTTTGGATGATGACGAGCGCTTTTTAGCGGCAGTCACGACCCAGATACAGCAGACAGTTTTAGGAAAGAAGCGCGCTCTGATTTGTGAATGTAGTGGGAAGGGCGTTCTTGATCAAGTTGACAATTTGCTATTTGTAGAGGATTGGGCGCGTGAGAATGGGGCTTTTGAGATAGAGATCTTGGGTCGTTTAGGTTGGAAGCGCGCATTGGACAAGCAAGGCTATGGCATAGATATGCTTTATTATAGGAAGGAATTGTGACATGGGGAGCAAGACACCAACAACGACAGAACAGAAGCAGGTGCAGACAAGTGCCCCTCCCGCTTGGATGCAGAATGTCTTTAAGCGTGGGGGTGCAGATGCGTATAATCTGTATGATACAGGGATGGGTGGTAATGTGTATGGGGGACCTCGTGTTGCACCTTTAAGTGCTCC
>NZ_JBHIOR010000120.1:0-632 GCF_042195605.1 Bartonella sp. AP88HLJMH
CCGTAATTTCTTGCAAAGCCATGACCGGCGTTCATAAGCATATTCAACCTATTCCAGCCGCTATTGTCTTGTTCCAGCCAACGTTCTCTATTGGCATCAACAAGGCGTTGATTGTAGTCATTAAGAACAGATGACCCCTGCAACATATTCGAATAGGCATTATTATAAGAGGGGAATAAGTTGCCTATCATGCCTAAGCGATACTTATTAAAATCACCAAGTAAGGCATTAGCATGTAACATATCCTGCTTATTCTGACGGTAATGATTAATCCTAGCACTTTTAGACAATGCATCAAGTTCACGCGCCAACACTTTTGTATGTGCACCAGATCCATAACCACCAGCACCTACAAAAGAGCTGTTAATCGTATCTCTCACATCATCCATAGATTTTTTAAGTACATCTTCAAAATCCTGATCATAGCCCCCTTTATAACTAGAAGCCAATTCACCAATATTTCTTTCTGCCTGCATGGGAGTATTCATCAAATGATTCATATAATTTTGATATTGATGAGGAATAGCTCCAAGACCTCCGATTGCTTGGTAAGTTGGAGCACTTAAAGGTGCAACACGAGGTCCCCCATACACATTACCACCCATCCCTGTATCATACAGATTATACGCATC
>NZ_JBHIOR010000121.1:0-627 GCF_042195605.1 Bartonella sp. AP88HLJMH
ATCAATATCACGCGCCTGATTAAACTGAAGATGCTGATAAACAACCTGAATCTGCGGATCAAAAACAACACCTTTATACCCTGTTGCAAACGTTCTACCACTCGTTAAAGAACCGCTAAATTGTTTACCCTTTAACGCCACAACCTTGCCCCGTGCAAGGGTCAAAACATCACCCTTAAAAAGACCATACGATACTACCCCATCCATATAAAAACCGGTATCATGCTGCAAATTTCCATAAGCAGCAACAGACCATTTATTAAATGCGCTTTTTTTGCTTTGTTCAACATCCTGAGGGTGTAGAGAAAGATTTCCATAGTTCCCCAAAACTCCAAAGAATGTACGACCATATAAACTCTCAATCTCGTTTAACAAAACACCTGCTTGAAATGCATTATAATCGAGCTCAGCACCATAACCATATTCAAAAGCAGATAAATTGGAAGCATAGTGATGGCTCCCCCCATAAGCACGCAGAAAAAAGGCTGTCTTTTTATCATCTTTCCCAAAGGAATGAAAAGCATTCCGCATTGTCTCTAACGTTTTATTTTGCGTGGTCATATCCACTAAACCAGCATGAAATAAGGCATTTGGCAAAAGAAGATAAGTTGGAACCTGTGGAACAAC
>NZ_JBHIOR010000122.1:0-622 GCF_042195605.1 Bartonella sp. AP88HLJMH
TTGCATCAGTATTTACAAAGCATGCAATGGCATAATCAATTAGAAACTACTAAAAAATTAAGTATAGAATTCTGAACAATGTTTCTAAAAATATTGCTGATCGTGCACATAAAAGCATAGAAAAACACCACATCCTTGACGCCGTAGACAGAAGGCGAGCTACTCTCGCAGCAGCAAAATATTTTTTGACCTCTTTAAACGATCTCTTTAATTGGGCGGTTGATAATGCCCTTTTAAATAGAAATCCTGCCTTTAATATAAAAGCACCAAAATCTTTAAACAGTGGAGGATTACTGCCATGGCTAGAAGAGGACATAGACAAATATTATCACCATTGGTCACATGGTACACATGAACGCGTCTGGATTGATGTTCTTCTTTATACAGGCTTGCGTCGTGGTGATGCCGTTCGTATCGGCTGGAAAGACGTCAAAGATAATATCATTTATCTCAAAACAGAAAAGAGCCAATTTAAAACAGATGTTTTTCTTCCTATTTTACCAGAACTAGAGGAAACCCTTAAAATTGGTCCCATAGGTGATCAAACATTCATTTGTGGTAAAGGTGGAAATAAGCTTGTCAAAGAAAGTTTTGGCAACCTCTTTCGTGAAGCATGTAATGC
>NZ_JBHIOR010000123.1:0-617 GCF_042195605.1 Bartonella sp. AP88HLJMH
ATCAATACTTATGGTATTGGTGCTTATGTCACTTATTTTGATCATAGTGGATGGTATCTCGATGGTATTTTAAAATACAATCATTATCAAAATACTCTAAAAGCCGTTTCAACGAATGGTTTAGAGATTGAAGGAACATATACTCAAAGGGCATTGGGAACTTCCTTTGAAGCTGGTTATCGACTTAAGACGTCAAAGAACAGTTGGTTGCAGCCTTATGGACAATTTACATGGTTACAAGTTGAGGGTAAAGAAATAAAGTTATCGAATGACATGACAGGTGACATGCGTCCATTCACTTCATTACGCAGTGAGGTTGGCTTATCTTTAGGATATGAATTTGGTTTTCACATGGATTCCTCATCGCTTGCGTATATTACAGCAGCATGGTTGCGTGAGAATAAAGATGACAATCAAACGTTAATTAATCAACGCCATCCATTTACCACTGACTTATCGGGGAATGCAGGTAAATTAGGAATAGGTTTAAGCAGTTTAGTGAGTGAGAAGTTAAAGTTATATGGTGAGGCCCATTATATTAAAGGGCGTAAAACAAAACAGTCCTTTCAGGGTATTTTAGGTGTACGCTATAGTTTCTAACGACATGGTTATTTTTT
>NZ_JBHIOR010000124.1:0-615 GCF_042195605.1 Bartonella sp. AP88HLJMH
TTCAAGTTTATTGTCTCTCATATATTGAGCCATACACTTCTCAGCGAGGGGACCGCGACCTTTAGCAGAAAAAAAGAAATCATTACGAGAAAGCAATCGTGCTTGTTTTAAAATGTCTAATGCTTCAGTTGATAAAGGCACGCGAAATTCTTTTGTTGTATCACGCTTGCCTTTCATATTTTCAGCAGGTATGGTCCATATATCCCCATCAATTTGATCTTTATGAATATGACGTAAAGGATTGGTACGAACACCTGTCAGAATAAGCAAACGCAAAGCCAGTTGTGTTATGGTTGATGCTTCACAGAGTGTTTTATAAAAAGCCGGAACCTCTCTCCAATCCATCGCTGGTCTATTAGTGACCTTATGGCGTTGTTTTCCTAAGAGAGCTTTTGCTTTTTCTACAGCTTGTAAATCAACATCTACACCTAATGCAGCCGCATGTTTGAGACAAAGATTAAGACGTATCAATGCTGTTCGAGCAATTACAGCCTTTGTATGCCAAATGGGAGCAAGGGTATTGCGTATCTCTGTTTGCGTAATCTCTGAAATGGGTAGACAGCCTAATTTAGGGAGAATATGAAGGCGTAAAGGTGTAAACCATTTACCATTTTT
>NZ_JBHIOR010000125.1:0-613 GCF_042195605.1 Bartonella sp. AP88HLJMH
AAGTTCATTAAATAGATTTTTGAGGTATTGAAAACGATTTTCTACGTTTTCAAAACTTTTTAAAGTTATAGCTTTATTTAGTATTGAGAAAAATTCTAAACGCTCAAAAAGCAACGTGCCCATTCGATCAAAAGGCTCAGAAATTTTGTTTTCGTCCTCTAATACCTCTTGATATGATTCTCTTGAAAGCTTATCACTCTTATAGAACGATTCTGGTTCTTTGAGAAAAAAACTAGAAAAATCTATAGTTTTAGGTCCAATTTTTTGACTATTTGTTATAGCCTGATAGGTTTTTTTTGTTTGCGAAAGTTGTTCTTTTTTCAACTCAAGCTGTTTTTTTAAGAGCTCAATAATTTCCCCTTTTTTTAATAGATCAATAAGCTCCAGATATTCTGCTGGTAGAGCAGATTGTGGCGGTGAAGCAGATGAACTCTGTTTAGTATGTGATTCCGAAGGAATCTGTGCGCTTAAAAAACTTTCCCATATGCGAGTAGATATATCATCAACATCGTTTGCATGTGCCAAATTTATCATTTCCAAAAGGGTAATCATTCCTGTTATAATAAATCGCTTTTTCATATATTTGCTCGCTTGATTTCGGCAGGGATTGTTT
>NZ_JBHIOR010000126.1:0-610 GCF_042195605.1 Bartonella sp. AP88HLJMH
TGATATGATTTCCTTGAAAGCTTATCACTCTTATAGAGCGATTCTGGTTCTTTGAGAAAAAAACTAGAAAAATCTATTTTTTCAGGTCTAGTTTTTTGACTATTTGTTATAGCCTGATAGGTTTTTTCTGTTTGTGAAAGTTGTTCTTTTTTTAACGCAAGCTGTTTTTTTAAGAGCTCAATAATTTCCTCTTTTTTTAAAAGCTGAAGGATTTCCGAATATTCTGCTGATAGAGCAGGTTGTGGCGATGGAGCAGGTTGCGACGGTAGAGCAGGTTGCGACTTTTCAGATGGTTTTGGCTTTTTTTTAACTTTAGGTTTAGGACGTCTAATTTTAACATCTCTATTGGGTGTTGAATCTGACAAGCCAGGATATTCCCGATATGATACAACTCCTCCTAATGTGTGGATTTTTACTTTATCTCTATCATACACATGTTTGTTATTTGCATGTGCCAAATTTATCATTTCCAAAAGGGTAGTCATTCCTGTTATAATAAATCGCTTTTTCATCTGTCTCCTCGCTTGATTTCAGCAGGGATTGTTTTATTAATAGGCACGCGGTTCCTATCATTGGGCTGTTTTAGCTTTGGTGCTAATGCACAAGCCGA
>NZ_JBHIOR010000127.1:0-581 GCF_042195605.1 Bartonella sp. AP88HLJMH
TATCCGACTCTAAACATACTCTGAGACGCGCGAAATTCTTTAGAAAATGGTTTCTTAATTTTGCTCGTCTCATGGAGACTATCAATAATAGCTTTACACATTTAAAACTGTTATTTTCACAGAATTGGACATATCAAATTTCTCTCCAAAATAGCTAAAAACACTGCAGAGGTAATTGTAAAAATTCTATCCTGTTATAAATGAAGCCCACTGTTCCAAGAGAACATGTCGTTGTTCTAAAAAATCCGTTCGCATATAAGCTTTTGTCACTGAACTCCCAACTGAATGGGCAAGAACAGTTTCGGCAATCTCGAACGGTGTTGACGTTGTCTCTGCTATCCAATCCCGTAAACTTGAACGAAAACCATGGGGACGATAAGTCAAACCACAAACTGTCATATATTTTGCCATGGTGGCATCAGAAATGGGGTTGCCTCTAAGACCAGAAAAGAGAAAACCATTCTTTTCAAAGGGGAGAGTTTTTTCAATAACTCTTAAAGCTTCATCACTTAGTAGCACGCGAAAGTCTGAAACTTTCCCTACAATACCTTTCATGTTTTCTTTTGGTATCGTCCATATAT
>NZ_JBHIOR010000128.1:0-569 GCF_042195605.1 Bartonella sp. AP88HLJMH
TGGATAAGGTTAAACGACGAATTACCCAACAGTTCTAAGCCACCACTCATAGTGACTTTGCTGGTAAATTTATTATAACTTTGCCATTCATTTGGGCTGGCTAAGCGACCATAGCTTGTGAGATCTTCATTGATCTTGGCTCTAAAATCATCAAGCCCCACGATATCTTCGGTTTTATGTTGGTGTGCGCCTAATAGAGAGACAGCACTGCCAAAAGTGAAGTTATTATTGCTTGATTTATAGAGAACATAATTATTTGCGGCATCTTTTGCGCCTTCGATATCGCTTAAATCGGCAAAAGTGAAGGTTTTATCCGCTGCCATTTTGCCATTGAGAGCGCTTTCTAGATCTGCGATTTCGTTGATCGTATGCGTGTGGTGTAAAGGTGCCTTTTCGTCTACCTTTTCCTCAACAGCCAAAAGAGCTTGATCAATTTTGGTCAAGTTTTCCCGCAAGATTGGGAATTCAGAACTGATAAAACGCCCCTCTTTAGGCAATTCCATGTCGAGTTTTTTGGTTTTGGTCATCTCTCATTTTCCCATTATAATATGCCAGCGCCAAAATCACGC
>NZ_JBHIOR010000129.1:0-562 GCF_042195605.1 Bartonella sp. AP88HLJMH
CCGATGGTGATTTATGTGCGCCAACAGGTCAAGGGCATGGATGTTTATGCTCCGGTGCTTTACATCCCTGAAAAAGACAGAGCCTCCTTTGTTTCTGCTGGGGCTTTGATCATGGGCGATGATGTCAATATCACCAGCCAAAATACAAGCAATTCCACAATAACCAATTCAGGGCGTATTGCGGCAAACCACCAATTGCATGTGCATGGTGGGGATATCCTCAGTCAAGGAGGGCATTTTGCGGCGGGTGGTGATGCTATTATCCTTGCGGAGAAGAATATTCGTTTGGATGCAGGGCGCACAACGGTTGACGGCGTGGAGACCGTATTAAACACCGAGGCGCTTTCTGCTGGTGGCAATGCGAGCGTGATTGCCAAGCAAGATATCACAGCCTCAGGGGTGGAGATCACCACCGGAGGTGATCTTGCCATGGCTACAGAAGAAGGTAACTTGACGATCGGTTCAGCAGAAACCCATTACCATGATGAACAGGGTGATGCCACCATGCATCATAAATCAGAAGTCAACTCTGGAGGCTCAACGACACTTGCCTCTGGAAAAG
>NZ_JBHIOR010000130.1:0-559 GCF_042195605.1 Bartonella sp. AP88HLJMH
TTTGCAATAATGTTATCTTTTTGTTCATTTTCATTTTTGAGATACGTTAAAACACCAAGCATAACTTGAGGACTTGAATAGTCGATTTGTGGTGTTACTACTTGCTTTACACGCTTTTCACATTCGATAAAGTATAAACGGGCTTTTCTCCCTTTCTGATTGTTCTCAAGCATAGAAAGTTCTTTGGCTCTATCGAGTGTGAGATAGTAGTTAATCGCGATAACAGCCCTAGATTTTGCGCTCGCCAAATTTGGCGACCGCAAATCTTGTGTTTTTACAAAGTCTTGTCCTTCTATAAAATTGTATCTAGTAATACGGTCCTTAATCCAATTGGAAAAGTCACGTTTTGCCTCTAAGAATGCATGCAGATCACGTGCATTTACTGTCTGAACAATTTCCTTACCAATGGCTTGTTCTTTAATCTCTATGAGAGTATTCATGATGAACTCCTAAAGTTTTACATCATCACTGTCTTAATTAACAAAAACACAAGGTTTGATATAATATTCTGCCATAGTTTCTATGACGTTCTGCTTGAGCAATTTTCCTTGCTGCGTGA
>NZ_JBHIOR010000131.1:0-540 GCF_042195605.1 Bartonella sp. AP88HLJMH
AGAAATCATTACGAGAAAGCAATCGTGCTTGTTTTAAAATGTCTAATGCTTCAGTTGATAAAGGCACGCGAAATTCTGTTGTAGCATCCCGTCTTCCTTTCATATTTTCAGCAGGGATTGTCCAGATATCCCCATCAACTTGATCTTTATGGATATAACGTAAAGGACGTGTACGAACGCCTGTCAAAATAAGCAAACGTAATGCCAGATATGTTATGGTTGTTGTTTTACAAAGCGTCTGATAAAAGCCGGCACTTCTCTCCAATCCATAGCTGGTCTATTCGTGATCTTATAGCGTTGTTTGCCTAATAAAGCTTGTGCTTTTTCTGTTGCTTGTAAATCAACATCTAAACCCAAGGCAGCAGCATGTTTAAGACAAAGATTAAGACGCATCAATGCTGTTCGAGCAGTTCTAGCTTTTGTATGCCAAATAGGGGCAAGAATATTGCGTATCTCTGTTTGTGTAATCTCTGAAATGGGTAGACAGCCTAATTTAGGGAGAATATGAAGGCGTAAAGGTGTAAACCATTTACCATTTTT
>NZ_JBHIOR010000132.1:0-524 GCF_042195605.1 Bartonella sp. AP88HLJMH
ATTGATGCTTGCATGCTCCAAGCGGGATTTCGCTATAAATATGATGTGGGGGGAGGCTGGTGTGGAAATCATAAAGCTGAAAACTTGCCCATTTGTCGTCCAGGCGCTGTTGTTCCACAGCGCAGTGTCAAGAAGCGCTTGAACAGCCCGTTTTGTAAAAAATATAAAAATAGTCGCAAATGCCAGCCTTAAGTTTTGCTGTTTGTGATGATTAACAATCCGCCATTCTTGCCTTCGCTTGGAATGGCGCGATTGTTTCCTCACGCACATTATTTAACGGATGAAGAACAACAGAATTTACAAAAAGGTTCTGATGGCAAGGTTCATTTTTTCCTCAATGGTATTCTTACAACACCCTATGAGGCGGCTGTTTATGCGGTTCAACATGCGAAGGATAAAAATGAACCGCTTTATTTTGTTGTGTTCCCAGACGCGGCAAGCAGGGGCTTAGCAACAAGATTCAAAGTATATAAAGATGTGTAAGGGCGTATTGATGTCTATAGCTTTTTATGATTCAATAAAAA
>NZ_JBHIOR010000133.1:0-522 GCF_042195605.1 Bartonella sp. AP88HLJMH
CTCCATGAGACGAGCAAAATTAAGAAACCATTTTCTAAAGAATTTCGCGCGTCTCAGAGTATGTTTAGAGTCGGATATTTGGTTTTTGTGTAAAAATACTTACAAACGCATCCATAATACGTGAAAAATCAAGCGCTAATAAGAGTATAATGAGTACAATCCATTTCGTATAACGAGACATCACTTTTACACTTTTGTAGGTCATGATGATTTCTTGAAGTATTTCTTTTTCTGCTTCTGTAAGCTCTATATCGTCTTGTGTTTTTTTTCTAGCCATGTTTCCACCCACACAAGCGTTCACCTAGATTATTGTGCTTTAAGATCTCTCTTGCTAAGTTTGAACTGATGGTGTTCAGATCTTTCCGGCTTAAATAAATTGGCAACCAGCCAACACAAGAAGAAGCATATTTATTTGTCGCGCAACCAATCAGAGAGAGCAGCACGTACATCAGCATCACTTTTTTGATTAACTTCACTTTCCACCTCCAGACGTGTTGTGGCTGCTTTTAAAGCTTTTTCTGT
>NZ_JBHIOR010000134.1:0-516 GCF_042195605.1 Bartonella sp. AP88HLJMH
GTAACGGGTAGTCAGCTTTTTGAAACGAATGATAAGGTTGTTACTTATTTAGGAGGCAATGCAGCTTTTAATAATGGTGTGTTTACTGGGCCGACCTATAGTTTATCGGAGATTGATAAAGATGGTAAGATAACAGCCAAACCTTTTACCAATGTTGGTTCAGCTTTTGAAGGACTTGATGATAATATCAAGAATGTCAATCAGAGGATTAAGGAAGTTTCTGAAGGAGTCGCACAGGATTCTTTGAATTGGAATAATGAAGCCAATGCATTTGTAGCTAAGCATGGAACGGAAGGAAACAATAGCAAATTGAAGTTTCTATTAGATGGAGAAATTTCTAAAGGTTCAACAGAAGCGATCACTGGCAACCAACTTTATTCAATGAATCAAACATTTGCGACCTATTTTGGTGGAGGTGCTGGCTATGAAAATGGAAAATGGGTTGCACCCACATTCAAACTTAAAACTGTCAATGATGATGGTAGCACTGGTGAGGAAAAGGTTTACAATAGTGTA
>NZ_JBHIOR010000135.1:0-515 GCF_042195605.1 Bartonella sp. AP88HLJMH
ATGAGTCAAAGCTTTTAATATGCGGAAAATTAGTTATTTCGGTAACCAATCCGCTAGTTGTTTTAAGGTGTTTGTTAAGCACCTGATTCGAAAATACACATTACAGAAATAATGTCAAGCCTTTCCTGTTATAAATGAAACCCACTGTTCCAAGAGAACATGTCGCTGTTCTAAAAAATCCGTTCGCATATAAGCTTTTGTCACTGAACTCCCAACTGAATGGGCAAAAACAGTTTCGGCAATCTCAAATGGTGTTGACGTTGTCTCTGCTATCCAATCCCGTAAGCTTGAACGAAAACCATGGGGACGATAAGTCAAACTACAAACTGTCATATACTTTGCCATGGTGGCATCAGAAATGGGGTTGCCTCTAAGACCAGAAAAGAGAAAAACATTCTTTTCAAAGGGGAGAGTTTTTTCAATAACTCTCAAAGCTTTATCACTTAGTAGCACGCGAAAGTCTGAAACTTTCCCTACAATACCTTTCATGTTTTCTTTTGGTATCGTCCATATAT
>NZ_JBHIOR010000136.1:0-514 GCF_042195605.1 Bartonella sp. AP88HLJMH
TGTTGAAACACTCATATGAAGCAATTTTGCACTTTCACGGTCTGTTAAAAGAATATCATTTTCTGTCATTCTAAAATTCTTTCATAATAAAAAATAGAACCAAATCATGCCTATTTATTAAGCACATTTTGGTTTATTTTTGAAGGTATTTTATTTATAGAAAACAATATTTTATCATATAATTTCTGATGTGATAATTTATGAATCTTATTGAGAAGGAATGAGAGACAAGAGAGCTAAAGTTATCCACAGATAATGGGGTTATTCACCCCATATTTTAGGTTTGACCTGTGACATAAGCCGCCCATTTATCCATATAGACACAGCGCTGTTCTAGATAGTCAGTACGACGATAGGAGCGCTCTACTTGCCCTCCGACCGTATGACTTAGAATGGTTTCAGCGACCTCATAGGGGGCATCGGTTGTTTCAGCAAGTCAATCGCGTAAACTAGAGCGAAAACCATGCGGGCAGGCTTCAAGTTTATTGTCTCTCATATATTGAGCCATACACTT
>NZ_JBHIOR010000137.1:0-513 GCF_042195605.1 Bartonella sp. AP88HLJMH
AAGTGTATGGCTCAATATATGAGAGACAATAAACTTGAAGCCTGCCCGCATGGTTTTCGCTCTAGTTTACGCGATTGGCTTGCTGAAACAACCGATGCCCCCTATGAGGTCGCTGAAACTATTCTAAGTCATACAGTAGGAGGGCAAGTAGAGCGCTCCTATCGTCGTACTGACTATCTAGAACAGCGCCGTGTCTATATGGATAAATGGGCGGCTTATGTCACGGGTCAAACCTAAAATATGGGGTGAATAACCCCATTATCTGTGGATAACTTTCTCTCTCTTCTCTCTCATTCGCTCTCAATAAGACTCATAAAATATCACATCAGAAATTATATGATAAAATATTGTTTTCTATAAATAAAATACCTTCAAAAAGGAACCAAAATGTGGTTAATAAATAGTTATGATTTGTTACCATTTTTTGATAGAAAGGATTTTAGAATGACAGAAAATGATATTCTTTTAACAGACCGTGAAAGTGCAAAATTGCTTCATATGAGTGTTTCAACA
>NZ_JBHIOR010000138.1:0-509 GCF_042195605.1 Bartonella sp. AP88HLJMH
TGTCAATTGCAAAGGGTAAACCACTTTCATGCTTCATATTAAAACCTCAATAAAATCTTGAATTGTTCGCGAACATCGGCACGCAAAGGAATATTGATAGGCGTTTTGAGTATCTCTACACCGCCATTTAGCTCATCAGCCCCTAACCAAAGTTTGCCAAGAGGGGTTTGTTGTGCAAGACAGCCATGAACGAGAAGGGAAACAGCGGCGGCTTGTTTGTCCTCAACATCTTCAAAATCTGTGCGGGCTGCAAGAAACAACAGAGTGCCTGTTGTAGAAGGGTTAAATCTGTTGCCACAATGGTTGTAAACACCCTCTAAAACCTGCTCTACAGGCTGGACAATGTTGCATCGGCGATACCCAATCAGAGTATTGTTTTCGTCTCTTAAAGCCAAATAAAGGGGACGATTTTGGAACCACTCTGCCATGAGTATATCGCGTTCATGTTTTTTGACCGAACACCACGGAAAATTTGCCAAATCCCAAGGATAATCAATTTGGTTCCAGCT
>NZ_JBHIOR010000139.1:0-507 GCF_042195605.1 Bartonella sp. AP88HLJMH
ACAAACTGCTGTTTCAACCTCTTCTCAATCTTTAGCCGATCAAATGATTGTGCGTCCAGTTCATAAAGAACAACCTTCTCCACAATTGAGTGAGAAACTTTCAGTTTCTCACTTTTTGACCACGCCCTCTACAGATGCGGTATTGTCTATGTCTGTAGCTCCAGCGATGGTGTTTCACAACGAAATGCAAACAGTGCGTGCGGGAAGAGGAATTCTAGATAAAAGTAAAAAGAATGCAGCTTTATGGACCTATGCGATTAAATCTAAAGAGAGTATTGCGACAGAGCATATAGATTTTAAGTTAGATCAGACAGGTATTGTTTTAGGGATCAATGGTTTAAGCGAGTGGGAAAGTGGAGAATTTTATATAGGTGGTTTTGGCAGTTATGATCGTGCCCGTGTTGCGCATGCACGGGGGGGTATCAGTGGTATCAATACTTATGGTATTGGTGCTTATGTCACTTATTTTGATCATAGTGGATGGTATCTCGATGGTATTTTAAAATA
>NZ_JBHIOR010000140.1:0-503 GCF_042195605.1 Bartonella sp. AP88HLJMH
GATCGTCTGATAACAGGTCGTAAAGTGTAAAATCCGAATAGCCAACAAAAATACTCAGGATAGATAGTAGGACAAGAACTATTATGGCTATCCAATAATTTTTCACGTTAAAACATTTTCCAATAAAAAGAGCAGAGGTCTTTCACAAACAACTTCTGCTCTTAAAGCTTTATTTTATGATTTGTTGTATGACAAGTAAATTCTTTGTGTATTTATTCGCTTTTTGTAAAGGCTTGATTGAGTTGCTGAGCTGTTTCGTTAAGTCCAGTTAGACCCCCACTCACTCCATACCAGCTCCAAGAATCCAAGTAAATAATTTGGTTTTGTTTTCCAGCTGTTGTGCGTTTGACGAGATCATTATCGAGCAGTTGTGCTGCAGATTGTCCTTCTCGCCCAATTGCGGCATCACGGTCAATAACCAATAGCCAATCAGGATTAGTCTCAAAAATAAATTCTGGAGAAATAAGTTGTCCATGTTTTTGCACGGTTAATTTATCCGTTGC
>NZ_JBHIOR010000141.1:0-502 GCF_042195605.1 Bartonella sp. AP88HLJMH
CCAGGCGCATCAACAGGAAAGAATTGACATTCATCCGGCTTAATGCCTATGGCGCGCTTTGTTCCAGCCTTCGCACTCACACGCGTTTTCTTATTCATAGTTGCTCCTTGCCTTGATTTTTTTCTCATCTTGAGGAATGGGGTTTTCGGCGTACCAAGAAAGAAAGCTTTACGTCATGAACTGAAAAACGGGCTTCAATGCGATAAGGAGACATTTTACATATCATACTGTACACACTGAAATCATTATTTATCAATGAGTTAAGTGTACAATGTACAGTCAATTTGAAAATTCTGTCGCTAGCGATAGTTCGCGCTCGTCTGCCCCGCAACGAAGCCAACCCACTGGGAAGTACCTTTTGAATTGATTTTATTGACTTTTTTTATGAAAAAACAAAGCATAAATGATGATCTTTTTTTAAATTGCAATAAGAATATGTAATGCTTAAACTCATAAGGATATGGAATATATAGATAAAGCTTGAGAACATGATCTAGCCTTT